>PLZC01000346.1 GCA_003151985.1 Acidobacteriaceae bacterium | reverse complement strand
GCCGCCCCGCCGCACCTTCTCATAGGGCCGGAGCCAGCAGTTTTCGCCGCGAAGAGCGGCTGGAAAAGCTGCTTGAGGAAGCCCGCCAGCACGTGGACCAACTGCGCCGACAAGGACAGGCTAGAAGTCGTGCCCCTTTCAAAGCGATCAATTTCCGTGCCGAATCAAGTTTCTCAGCCTGTTAAACCGTGGCGTAAGGTTCATTTTGAAGCAGGTTGCCACGCGAAGGTTCAAGTTCGTCTTGATGGTGCAGGGAACGCTCTCGCCAGATTGCATAGATGGCGGGATAGACAAGAAGTTCAAGGATGAAGGAAGTCACAATTCCCCCTACCATTGGGGCGGCAATCCGCTTCAGGATTGCCGATCCGGTACCCGTCGACCACAAAACCGGCGCAAGACCAATACTCATGGTGGCAAACGTCATGAACTTTGGCCGCAGCCGCTTGGCGGCCCCTTCCACTATGGCTTCAACCAGGTCCGGCTGCGTCAAATGCGCATTCGCGCGTCTCGCCTTCTCGTAGGCAAGATCGAGATAGAGCAGCATGAAGACACCGGTCTCGGCATCCACGCCGAGCAGAGCGATGATGCCCACCCATACTGCGATGTTCATGTTGTATCCCAACAGGTAGACCAGCCAGACAGCGCCCACGGCGGAGAAGGGAACTGCCATGGTTACGATCAGCGTTTTCACGGCTGACCTCGTACTCATGTAGAGCAGCAGCAGAATCAAAGCGATGGTAACAGGCACCACAACCATGAGCCGCTTCTCGACCCGTTGCGCCGATTCGTATTGGCCGCTCCATGAGACGACATATCCAGCCGGCAGTTTCAGCTTGTCGGCAAGTACCCGGCGAGCGTGCTCGACATAATCGCCTGTTGCGCTGCTTCCGGTGTCAACAAAGACATAGCCGGTCATGGCGCCATCTTCATCCCGGATCATGGCCGGTCCGGTAAGTGTGCGCACCGTGGCCAGTTCGGAGAGCGGAATCTGCTGATCGCCGGAGACGGGGATGAGTACCTTGCCCAAGGCCTCGAGATCGGAACGGAAGTCGCGCATGTAGCGCACATTGATTGGGTAGCGGGCGCGGCCGTCGATCACCGTGCTTACGTTATCGCCACCCACTGCGGTAGAGAGAGCGTTCTGGGCGTCCTCCATCGAGAGGCCGTATTGCGCAAGCGCGGGACGGTTCCAGTTCACGTCGAGGAAGTAGCCTTCGCCGGTTCGCTCGGCAAATACGCTGCGCGTGCCGGGCACAGCGCCGAGTATCGTCTCAACGTCGTGGCCGATTTGCTGAATCCGATTCAGGTCCGGGCCTTGAATCTTCAAACCGACCGGCGTGCGGATACCGGTCGAGAGCATTTCGATGCGGCCGCGGATGGGCATCGTCCAGGAATTGGAGACGCCGGGAACGTTGAGCGAATTGTTCATCTCGGCGACCAGTTGCTCTTCAGAGATGTGATCGGAGGTAATGTGGCGAAGTGCCGGCAACGTCCAGTCGGGAGCCCAGGATGAGTAGAATGTCTGCCGCTTCCGCCATTCCGATTGCGGTTTCAGAACCACGATCGTTTCCAGCATCGAAAGCGGAGCCGGGTCAGTGGCCGTGTCGGCGCGGCCGGCCTTTCCCAATACATGATCGACCTCGGGAAAGCTCTTCAAAATGCCATCGGTGACCGCGAGCAACCGTTGCGCTTCGCCAATGGAGATGCCCGGCATGGTACTGGGCATGTAGAGCAAAGACCCTTCTTCGACCCGCGGCATCAACTCCGACCCGAGACGCAGCGCGACCGGAATCGTCAAAAGGACAAGAACGACCGCTCCGGCAATCACCTGCCATTTGCGGCGCAATGTCCAACGCAGGATAGGGTCGTAGATGTGAATGAGCGGCGCGGTGATGGGGTGCTGGTCTTCCCGGCGAATGACGCCGCCGAGAAGCCAATTGCGCAGCTTTTGCAGTGGGTTGGGATCGGTGAGATTGTGCGAACTTTTGCGGACCAGCAACAGCCGCAGCGCGGGGTCGAGAGTCAGGGCCAGAATTGCGGCCGCAAGCAGGGCAAAACTCTTCGCGAAGACCAGCGGACGGAAGAGCTTGCCTTCCTGGCCTTCAAGAACCAGCACGGGCAGGAAGGCGACGGCGATAACCAGCAGGGCAAAGAAGGTAGGCCCGGCGACTTCGCGAACAGCTTCCAGGATCACTACTTCATACGAGAACGGTTCGCCGGATCGCTGGTGGAGCTCGAGCTTTTTGTAGGTCTGCTCTACCACCACGATGGCGGCATCCACAAGCTCACCGCAGGCCAGGGCAATTCCCGCGAGGGAAAGTATGTTGATGCTGACGCCGAGAAAATATAAAGGAATGAAAGCCAGCAATACCGCAACCGGTATGGTGATGACCGGAATCACAGCGCTGGGAAAGTGCCAGAGGAAGATCAGGATCACAACGACAACTGTGAGAACGACCTCGATCAGCGTGTTTCGCGAATTTGCAATTGCCCGCCGGATGAGATCGGAACGGTCGTATATCGGCACGACGCGGATGCCAGCGGGCATGCCGGGCTGGATTTCCTTGAGACGAGCCTTGATGCGCTGAATCACGTCCAGGGCATTGCTGCCCTGGCGCATGACCACAATTCCGGATACCACTTCGCCCCTGCCATCCAGATCGCTTGCGCCGCGGCGGATATCGGGGCCAAGGACAACCTGGCCCACATCTTTTACGCGAATCGGCGTCCCATTCTGAGAGGAGAGGACCGCCTCTTCGAGGTCTGCGGTCGATCGCACATAGCCCTGCCCGCGGATCATGTACTCTGCGCCGCCAAACTCGAGCAGGCGAGCGCCCGTTTCCTGATTAGTTGCCCGCACGGCCTGAACGACCTTCGAGATCGGGATGCCATAGGCGCGTAACCGGGCGGGATCCACGTTGACCTGGTATTGCTGAATGAATCCGCCAACCGTGGCAATTTCCGCAACTCCGGGCACAGCCTTCAAGTAGGGCTTGAGATACCAGTCCTGGTAGGAGCGAAGGTCTGCGAGGCTGTGCTGTCCCGAATCATCCGCGAGCACGTACTGTTCAATCCAACCTAGACCGGAAGCATCGGGGCCCAGTTCGGTTCTGACTCCCTCGGGCAAGCGCGAGGTTACGGCCGAGAGATATTCCAATGTGCGGGAGCGGGCCCAGTAGAGATCGGTATCTTCGTCGAAGATTACATATACATAGGAGTATCCGAAATCTGAAACGCCGCGCACGCTTCTTACGCCCGGCGCGCCGGTCAGCGCCGTGACGATGGGGTTAGTGACCTGGTCTTCGATAATATCGGGGCTTCGATCCCAGCGGGAAAAGACGATGACCTGCGTATCGCCCAAGTCCGGCATGGCGTCGGTGGGCATATGCAGCATGGCCCACACGCCCCATGCGCAGGCGCCGGCCACCAGGAGAAAGACCAGATATTTGCTGCGGACGGAAAATCCGATAAGACGGTCAATCATGAGCGTGAACCGCCTGATTTGCGGGCATGGCCGCGCTGGCCGTCTTGTCGCCGGCATACTTCTTTGGGTCGGCCGAAAACTTCTGGCGGCAGGAATCGGAACAGAAGCTGAACGTCTTGCCCTCGTATGTTTGTTGGAAGGCCACTTCGCTCGACTTGAGGGCCATGCCGCACACCGGATCGCGGATCTCGGCAGGAAGCACTGCGGGATGCGCTCCGGAGATTGGCGCGCCGTTCGTCATCGACTTCATCGCAGCGTCCATTGCGGGCTTCGATACCGGCCCGGACTGGCCTCCGGATCGCATTCGGCTTTCGGAATCGAGCAGGAAGTTGCCGGAGACAACAACCCGGTCGCCTTCCTTGATTCCGCTTGCCACATTGACCCGATCGCCATAAATGCCGGAGACATCGACTGAACGCGGCTCAAAGACGCCTTCATTCGTTTCCACGTAGACGATCTTGCGCAAACCGCTGTCGAGCACGGCCTCGGCCGGAATGGACAAGCCTGAAGGTATTGGGGCAGTGAACTCAACATTCACAAGCATGTCGGGCCGTAAGAGATTTCCCGGATTGTCGGCTTCAAGTCGTAACTTCAGGGTCCGCGAGGCTTCGTCGAACAAGGGAGTTGCGGTGGTCACCGTTGCCTCGATCGTCTTGCCCAGTTCGCGGACGTACACCTTGACGCGGGTTCCCGGCCTAAGCTCGCCGTCGTCGCTGTGGACATCGGCAACGATCCACACTCTGCTCAGGTCGGCAATGCGATAAAGCTCCAATCCTTTTTCAAAGCGTTGGTGCGCTGAAATGCCCCGCGACAGGACGATCCCGTCACCAGGCGCAACCAGATCGAGAGAACTCGTGACACGATGGGACGTGGCGATCTGCTTGATCTGTGCGACACCCATGCCCAGCAGACGCAATTGTTCTTCATTGATACGGGAAGAGTCTTCGATCGCCTTCTGGTCGCCCTCCGCCATGCCTTGTCTCAAGCGTTCGATACTGGCCATAAAGCCGATATAAGTGTTCTGCGCAGCTCGAATTTCCGGACTGTACAAAGTCGCCAGGACCTGTTCCTTCTTCACCAGCGTCCCGGCAGGATTGGGATTGAGTAATTCAACCCATCCTTCGAACCCAGCCTGGATTTTGTAGAGCCGGCTGTCATCGGGAGCCACCCGGCCCGTGGTTCGTACCATCCGCACCCCAGCGCTCTTGCTTGCAGTGGCAACACGGATGCCGATCAATTGCTGCCGTTCCAGGCTGAGCGCCACGGCCCCGGCCTGCAAGGGAATCTGAGGGGAATTGCTCTCCCCCTCGTACACGGGCTCCAGGGCCATGCCGCAATCCGGAGCGATTCCCGGCTTATCGGAGCGGTATGCAGGATGCATGGGATCGACGTAATAGAGCACGCGGCGGCCCGGTGTCCCAGATTCGCCGCGATGCCGCCCCGTCAAGCGGCCTGCAACAAAGCTGAATAGAAGAAGGCCGCTAACGGCAGCAACAATCACAGCGGTGCGCCTCATGAATTGACTCCAGATTCCCTGATTGTCTCACCATCGAGGTTACTCGTTCCACTTCGCTGAGTTCCGGCGAGTCCGGAGAGGCAATCTGAGTTGTCGCAATAGGTTGCCTGGAAATTAAACAAAAAAGCGGAGGAGACAACCATTCCTGCAACCAAGCCATCCTGTAGTTATGCACCAAAAATCACATCAAGCTATTGGCTGGCTGGTCAATTAAGACCAGATTAGAATAAAGTTTCCACAACCAGTGTTGGTCATCCAGAACGCAAAAAAATCCCAAACTAATTAATATAACACAGCTATTTCCTGTGGAAAAGTATCGAGTACCCAGTCTATAGAGTTACTGCTAAGTGTGATCCATTCACATACTTGGCAGCTACCCCGCATTGCAGACAATGCCGCGTGCCGAGCTGAATAGAATGCTTAAAAGGTGCGTTTGGAGCGGCGATTAGTTGATCGCGATGCGATGAGTCCGTGGCTGCGATCCGGTATTTTCGCACTGCAATCACCTTAGGTAGAACGTGTTACATATCACGCCTGGCATCCTGTTTATCACAAAGCGCTGTGACAGGTAATCTCCAAGTATTAGCTCGAAGAACGGCTCAGTCAGTGACGTACGTCACATGTACGACCTTATTGCCGAGACTGGACGCACGCCGCCGAGTTACGTTTGTGACCGTAGTCACAAATTTACGTATCCGCTATCACGTCAGTTAGCTTGTTAGAAGGTCAACATTGCTCACAGTCCCAGCAAAAAGTCCAAGCGTTGCTCCATTTGATCGCCTGGTCCGCGAAAGAGGTACTTACATGTCCACTATCTCCAAGCTCACCGCCCCGTCCCAATGGGTGCGGTGCTTGTTCGTCTTGTTGTTTGTCGTTGCCTTCCTCGGAGGGGTACAGCCAGGAGCTGCGCAGACTTCAGCAGTCAATTCCGTAGCCAAGGCCAAGGTCACGGCCACCACCGATCCTCTCACCACGATGCCGCGGCTGAGGGGCACAACCCCGTTACAGCGCAAAGCCGCTGCAGCCCGCATGGCACTTCGCAAGGCTGCCAATCCGGCTGCATACGCAACGAAGCCGATTCGCGCCGGCGGCGTTCATTCCAACGCAGTCACCGGCGTCCCTGGCGCCGCGGGCATTCCTCTCACTCCCGGCCAACTCTATTTCAGTTCGACTTATTCTAACTATGCACTCAGCCCTCTTCCCAACGTCAACGACGGGGTAAATTGCACAGGCGCCAACCATTGCGGCATCCGCAAGTTTATCGATCCGCTTAGCCTTCCCCCCGCCATTGCCGGGCAACTGCCGCCCAACCCGACGCCGTCGTCCTTGTTGACTGGCTCGTTGGCTCAGCAGATTCCGATCGCCGTAGCGGACAAGACGACCTTCCCCGGCGCCGACTACTACGAGATCGAACTCGTACAGTACACCGAGAAGCTGCACTCCGATCTTCCGGCCACCATGCTGCGTGGCTACAGGCAGATCAACACCCCCAGCCATGTCCCAAGTGCGCCTCAGTATATGGGACCGCTGATCATCGCATCGAGCAAAGTTCCGGTCCGCGTTAAATTCGTCAATAGCCTCGGCTCCGTGACCGATACGAATTTGGGCACGTCGGGCAACCTCTTCATCCCAGAGGACAAGTCAGTCATGGGCGCCGGCCAGGGTCTGGCCAGGGGCCTGGCGTCGTATCTTGATAACCGCGCCACCATCCACCTCCATGGCGGCGCCACCCCGTGGATCAGCGACGGCACCCCGCATCAATGGACCGTGCCGAAGGTCGACGCAGGCACCACCTATCCCAGGGGCGACAGCGTACAGTTTGTCCCCGACATGTTCTTTGTAAATGGAGTCGTGGTTCCGCAGTGCTCCGCCACTCTAATTACGCAATGCTCCGATCCCGCGAATCCAAATAATCCCGCAACTCTTCCTGCCAATGCTTCCAATGATCCGGGCGCCGGAGCATTGACCTTCTACTACACCAACCAGCAGAGCGCGCGGTTGATGTTCTACCATGATCACGCCTATGGCACGACCCGCCTGAATGTTTATATTGGCGAGGGCGCCGGCTACCTGCTGACGGATGCTTATGAGGCTGACCTGGTCAACGGCACCAACACAATGCTCGGCAACCCTACCCACGCGAAGGCCATCCCTGCGGTTGAAATTCCGCTTGTGATTCAAGACAAGACCTTCGTTCCGCCGAACCCTGCCTCGACGACGCTCTATAGCGTACCGATTCTGGCAAACGGCTCGGGTTACCTTCCGCTTCCGGCGGCGCCGCCCGCCGTCACTTTCACCGGCGGTTGCAGTACTCCACCGGTAGCTACCGCTACCATTGGCGGCACCACCGATCCCTTCGGGGAGTTCATAGTCGGCGCCGTCACCGGCATTACCTTGACAAGTTATAGTTCGGGTTGCACTTCAGATCCAATCGTTGCCATCGGGCCGCCTCCAGTGGGTGGGAGCCCCGCTGCCGCATTCGCATATGTCGCAACTCTGGCCCAACAGGATCCCACTTGGGATTCAGCTCTGTGGGGCGGTACAGGCAACCTCTGGTATCCGCACGTTTATATGCCGAACCAGTGGCCAACCAATCCTGATGATTCGGGCGGCAATCCAATGGGCCGCTGGGACTATGCAAGCTGGTTCTGGCCACCGTTCGCCGGCCAGTACGTAGCCCGCGCTGAAGTGCCCTGCGATCCAATCGGCGCACCTTTAGTGCTGGATTGCCCTGGAACCCCGACGCCCATGAATCCGGGTGTTGCAACGGAGTTGGACGGGACGACAAAGGCCCTGGGCGAGGGCAGCATAGCTTCGCTTACGCCTGAAGCGTTCATGGACACGCCGATGGTCAACGGTACCGTGTACCCGACCCTCACAGTGGATCCGCAGGCTTACTGGAGACTTGCCCGCTTCCAACGGTTGCCGGAATCGCAACGCGCACTGAAGTCGGCATGGTCCCCGCGACCCCAACCGTCGGATATCCGGCATGGTGGCCCACCGATGGCAGAGACGGCGGCGTTCCGAATCCAGCAGCCGTTGGTCCTTCCTGGATCGCGATCGGAAACGAAGGCGGCTTCCTTCCTGCGCCTGCGGTTATCCCCTCGACCCCAACCAACTACGAATACTCCCGGCGCAGTGTCACCGTCACGAACACTTCTTCCGTCTCCCTCAGCTTGATGCCTGCGGAGCGGGCCGATGTGATTGTCGACTTTACCGCCTTTGCCGGCGACACCCTGATCCTCTACAACGATGCTCCTGCGCCCTACCCGGCGTTTGACCCTCGCTATGACTACTACACCGGCGATCCGGATCAATCCGGAGTGGGTGGCGCGCCTACCACGCTTGCCGGCTTCGGCCCCAACACCCGCACGATCATGCAGGTCAAGGTCAACAGTGCAGTAACCACCCCCGCGACTTCCTACAACCTGGCGGCCCTGCAAACGGCCCTCCCCGCTACCTTCAAGCTCTCGCAGCCTGTGCCGGTAGTGCCGGAACCCGTTTACTCCGCAGCTTACGGCCAGACTTTCACGGGCCATTATCCGACTCAGGGCTCGACGAGCATGACGTTCAACCCGATCAATCCCGTTGCTCCCTTCACATCTACGCCGGTTACGCTGACTTACGGAAGAAAGACCATCCAGGAATTGTTCGAACTGGACTACGGCAGAATGAATGCCACCCTGGGTACCGAACTTCAGCTCACAAACTTCAACACCCAGACCACGATTCCCTTCGACTATGCCGATCCGTTTACCGAAGACCTCTACGACTCAGCTCCCGTATCCGGGCAACTGGTCGGCTCGCTTGGCGACGGAAGCCAGATTTGGGAAGTTATTCACAACGGCGTGGACAGCCATGCCATCCACTTCCATTTGTTCAACGTCGAAATTCTCGATCGTGTTGGATGGGATGGAACCCTCCGCGCCCCGCTGCCACTCGAGCAGGGATGGAAAGACACAGTCCGCATGAATCATGAATCCCCTTGAGATCGACTTCGTGGCTTTGAGGCCGATGTCAATGACCCTGCCGTTCCCGGTTCCTGACAGCACTCGTTTGCTGGATGTGACCAGGCCTGCCAACACGGTCGACGGGGCAATGAGTGCTTTCGGCCCCACAAATGCGGCATTCAGCCAGATGAACGAAGTCATTCCGATGGGCGGGGAGTATGTGTGGCATTGCCACATTCTCGGTCACGAAGAGAATGACATGATGCGCGAAATGGTTTTCCAAGTGGCCCCGCCAGCCCCGATCGACCTCTCGGCTGCCAAGACCGTGACTGGAAACTTACTCACCTTCACCGACATGGCGCTCAGCGAGACCGGCTTTACGGTTCAGCGCACGTTTGATGGCAACTTTGCCGCAACAAATGCGGCGAATATCGTCACCCTGCCGGCACTGCCTGCAAATGTCAAGGGACCTGGTAATCCCGGGTGGAACACGCCTGTGACTTACCTGGACTCTTCGGTCCCGTTTTCTGCGAAAGCCTTCTATCGGGTGCAGGCTTTCAAGCCTGACGCGGGCTACTGGAACCAACCTATCGGCGGACTTGGTGGTGCGACACTGCCAAACCTGGTATCGGCCTGGACTAACGTTGCGCAGGCCGCCCTACCGATTCTCACGGTAACTCCTCCCTCCCTGACGTTCGCATCGCAGCCTTACCTGACACTCAGCGCAGCACAAACCGTCACACTCTCGAACGGCGGCGGCGCTCCGGACACCCTGATCAGCATCGGTATTGCCGGCGTCAATGCAGCCGACTTCTCCATTTCGGCCAATACTTGCGGTACGACTCTGATAGCCGGGGCGTCCTGCACTGTCAGCGTGGTCTTCACTCCGCAGTATGCGCTCGCAAGAGCGGCGACCCTTGTGATCAAGTCGAACGATCCGGCCAATCCAACCATCAATGTCGGCTTAACCGGTACCGGTGGGCTGGTGCCGCTGACAATCACTGCCAGCAGCACTTCCGTTATGGCCTACTCGCCTATTCCAACCATCACTCCAATTGCCACGGGACTGGTGGCGCCAGACACAGTTGCGAGCTTGGGCGCCATCGCCTGCACCTCAACTTACACAACCACCAGCGTCATTGGAACCTACCCATCCCATTGCAGCGGCGCTGTCAACCCCCACTACCTCATCACCTATGTGGCAGGCATCGTAACGGTTACACAGGGCCTCGCGGTCCTGCAGACTCCTGCAGTAGGCTCCGTTCTTTCTGCCACCAATCAGCAATTTACTTGGAACAACGGTGGTGGAACCAGCTTATACGCGCTCTGGCTAGGCACAACCAGCGTCGGTTCGAATAACCTCTACATTTCGCCGAAGTCGTCAGCCCTATCGGCCACTGTTACCTTGCCGGCAAATGGAATCCAGGTTTTTGCTCGACTTTATACATTGGTCGGCACGACCTGGTTGTTCAACGATTACACCTTCATCGAATCGGGAACGCCTGTACCACCAGCTCTCACCGCTCCTGCCCTGGGCAGCGCGCTTTCCCCTGTCAGCCAAACCTTCACATGGACGGCTGGTACTGGAATCACGTCCTACCAATTTGGGTTGGGCACAACAGGGGTCGGTTCGCTGAATCTCTACCTCTCACCAAGACAATCTGCGCTTACCGCCACAGTTACCGGCCTGCCAGCAAACGGTGTAACAGTCTTCGCGCGGCTCGCTTACCTGCAAGGTACAGTCTGGAAGTCTCTCGACTACACCTTCATTGAGTCGGGCACACCAACATTGCCTGTTCTATCCTCTCCCAACACATTCGGTACAACGTTCACCACTTCCAGCACCACCTTCACATGGACAGCAGGCGCCGGACCAACAGCATATGAACTCTGGGTAGGCAAAGCCAAGGGGGCGTATAACATCTATTCCTCGGGGAGTCTCGCTGGCACCAGTACGCCATTGGTTACCGGCATCCCGACCGGTACCACTGTATATGTCCGGCTCTACTACTTGATTAGCGGAGTCTGGCAGTTTACCGATTACACCTACTAACAGAATGTTGTAGGTCCAACAGCCTCACGCCACGCGTTGTTAGCGTGGCGTGAGGCTTTTTTGCCCTCGAGGTTTCGTCTGCCATAAATTCTATTTGCATCGCATTTCAAGTAACTATGCATTTTACGTTTAGAGATTAGAGTTACAATGCAGTTAGTAAAGCCTATGCGGCGCACGATCGCACTTTCGCTCTTGATGATATTCGGTTGGTCGCTGATGGCGCCGCTATTCGCCCCGATGCCGAGGCAAATTTTCCTTCTTGCTGCCGGCGAAATAGCAAGCATCATTGCATGATGCACCTGATGGAACGGCTGAGCGGCAAGCAAAGTGGTATCGCGTCCGTCTCGGAAAAATGCCCTTGCATGCCGGCCAGCACCGGCGCCATTCACTCGGCATCCTACAAACCAGAGCCCGGTGCCTGGTTCTATGGCGAAGTCGCGCGGCATCCGTCGTGCGCTCCGCAGACCGAGGCTCAGTATCGGCTATCATTCCTTCGCAGCCGCCAAAAGCGCGGCCCTCCCACCTCCTCTTTCATGGCTTGAGACTCTTGCCGCCCTCTTCGCGATCGCATTCCGCCGAGGGTGTGTACTTTCCCATGTCTCGCAGCACGAAGCTCTGAAAGGATTCCCCGTGTCTATTCGTCGAATCACGATAGCAATGGCTATTGCTTTATTTTGTCTTCTCGCAGGAGCCCTGCAGATCTCAGGCCAGTCGAAAAAGGACCTGGCAGGAATTCAAGGTTTGCTTTCCGATCGATCTGGAGCGGTTATTACAGGTGCGATCGTAACTGCGGTCTCTACCAGGAGCGGACTTTCCTGGTCCACAATCACCGACCAGAACGGCCACTTCTCCCTGATAGATCTGCCTGCAGGGACGTTCCAGGTCGATATTCAACAGGATGGCTTTGCCGAACAGTTGGTCAGTGTGACAACATCTCCGGGAGTAACCTCTGACCTCCCTTTAGTGCTTAGCATTGCTGCGGTTGTGCAACAGATCAACGTCACAGCCAGCCCCGCCAACGATGGCTTGGATGCTGGCCAGGTTCGTGAAAGCTCGGCGCGTGACCTCGGGGAAGTGACACAGGACATCGTGGGCGTGCAGAAAACCCGCCAGGCTGGCATCGCAAGTGACATTGCGATTCGGGGACTGTATCACGACAATCTGGCGACTACCTTCGACGGCGCTCGACTTTACGGAGCCTGCACCGGGCAGATGGATCCCGCGGCTTTCCACGTAGATCTCTCCGAGGTCAGCCACGTGGATGTTGTAAAAGGGCCGTTTGACATAACAACCCAGGGAGCCCTGGGCGGCTATGTGAAAGTAGTTACCAAGACGCCCGATGCTCAAGGAGTCAATCTCTCTTCAAATGTCTCCGTTGGTTCTTATGGCTACTACAACCCGTCGCAAACTGTGCAGCTAGGCAGCAGTTCTATCCACTTTCTAGGAGGATATTCCTTCCGTACTTCAGAAATGTATCGCGACGGCAACGGCACGATGGTCAGCCAGATTGCCAACTACCGCAACAATAGTCAGTATCTGCAGGCGTTCCGTGTACAGAGCGGCTGGACGAAACTTGCCTTGGAACCAAGCCCAAACCAGCGTGCGGAAATTGGCTACTCACGCCAGCAAGGTGACATCGTTCTCTACCCAAATAAAATGATGGACGGAGTCTTCGACTACGTTGATCGCTTTAATGCCCGTTACGACTGGCTAAAACCCCACGGAGTTATGAGCGCGGCCCATGCCGTGGCATACGCGGACAAAGTAAACCATCTTATGGATAACCGTTTGCGTTCAAGCTCAGGGACATTTCCTGTTTCGATGAGCGCTCAAGTCGTCTCCTTTGCGGACGGTATCCGCTTGGACTTTGATATGGTGCATGGAGTCACGGCCGGATACGAGTCTTACAGGAGATACTGGAACTCAAACGGGTCCATGACCATGTTGATGATGGGCATGCCGATGACGACTTATTCAAGCACATTACCCGGCGTCACGGAGATTGTAAACGGGGGATTTGTAGCTTATCGGAAAGCACTAGGCCAGGGTTTTCTCCTGACCACCGGAGGTCGCTACGATTACTCCCATTCCAATGCGCCTAAATCTCCTACCGCGCTGTATCTCGCCTACCACGGGACATCCAAAACGGCTGCAGATGACTCCGGCCTTTCAGGAAACGTAAAAGTATCATGGCAAAGCAGGTCATGGGCATCGCTGTTTGCAGGAATAGGCAGCAATATTCGTTTCCCCGATCCGGAGGAACGGTTCTTCATCAGCGACTCGGCGATATCAACTGGTTGGGTGGGAAATCCGCTTCTTACACACCCAGGCAATACGGAGTACGACTTCGGCCTCACTGCGAAAAAAGGCCGTTACACTTTAAGCCCGCTTGTCTTTTTCAGCAACCTGAATAACTACATCACGCTCTACGCAGCGAACCGAATGCAAGCGGTACAGGGCGTAACGTCGATGAGAGCCCAGAGTTACGCAAACGTGCAAGCTCACCAATGGGGCGGGGAACTGGCCGGTAGCGCACCGTTGCCGGGAGGGCTTCAGCTCTATGGCAGTCTTGCCTACGCTCGCGGAACCAAAGTTCCGCAACCGGGGAATAACATCGAGAGCAGCAATCTTTTTCAGGTTCCACCACTGAAATCCATGTTGAATCTGCGCTACGAACACCGTTACTTTTCGTCTGAGTTATCGGGAGTTGTTACCGGACGACAGGACCATATAGATACTGACGAGAATGAGCTGCGCACTGCCGGGTACTCTGTCTTCAACTTTAAGACGGGTTATCATATGCGGCAAATCAACCTTGAAGCAGGTCTCAATAACGTGCTGTCTCGGCAGTATTCCGAGTTCCTCTCTTACGCGCGCAATCCCTACACCAATGGGATTCGGTTGCCCGAGCCGGGAAGAAATTTCTTTGTCAGCTTGTCCTACTCATTTGCGCGCGGCGCCCGTTGACCGATTGTGTCCGCGGCGCGAGTGCCTGCGGACACAACCTTTGATCACTTATGAAGCATGACAAAGCCGCCAGCCTCCGCCGGCCAAAGCAAACTCAAAGCGATGGCCGCGAGACACTCGGCTAGTACTCTGAACAGAGAGAACCATAGAGACCCGCCGCGGTCGGGTCCGGGCGCGGAGGAGCTACGACAGTTACTATGTCTCCTTCAGCGATTGACTTAGTTAGGCTTCGAGATAGTTACCAGAGCGTTTCCTGTTGGGCCAATCGCGATCGTCCCAAAGGGGGTTCCGTTATCAGCCAGGGTGAAATTTTGGAGCCATAGTGGTGTGGCTCCTCGATCGCATCACCTACGCTCCATGCCACACTATTCGGCTCCAGCGTGAACTTGCCATTGACCTTTGGTGGATCCTGCGCCTCATCTTGAACATCAATAACCTCAGCGCCGGGCCACAAAGTGAATTCTGTATTACCAAACGGAGTATCTCCGAAAGCGAACTTCGCTTTTATTCCGGCGGAAGTATGCCCGGCGCTGCCACTTTGTTTGCAGGACAAGTAACCAGACGACGTGCTGTAGGTAACTTCGGTACATGCTCCGATAAAAGCTGGATCAGTGGCTGTGGAGAAATATATGTTTCGAGTGTTACAGATAAGCGGCGGTGGCGGGCCTCCAAGCCAACGAGCCGTCACCGTCCCGCCTGTGTTGGAAAGGTGGTCCAATGCGAAACTCTCACCTGGTACTACGTTCCCCCACCTGAATTGATTGGCTGCCGGCTTATAGCTATACGCAAACCAACGCCAGACGATCGTATGGGGGTCTGTCGCACCAATGATGTCCACTGGGTAGCGCAGCAGATTTGGTGCAACTCCCGCTTGATTGGCGGTGAAATCAATGAACATCCCGCAAGGCCCCCCTGCATGATCCATGAACCAAGTTCGTGTGGCTGCCGCAAAGCAACCGTAATCGATTGCACACCACCAGCTAGAGTACTGACCGATTTAACAAATGCCTGCTCGTGAAACTGTCCTGCGAAACATGCAAGGTGCGCGGCGTCCCCGAAGCGCCGGCAACACTCGGAACGAAGCCTGCTTTGCTATCCACATTCACGTTGAAAGTTTCCGTAGTGTACGTAATTCCGGCTGGGCTTCCCAGCGGCGTAGAAACGTCTGACGCGAGTCTGCCCCAGGCATTGGACACCGGGACTGTCGAACTAATCGAGAAAGTGCCCGGGGTCTCACCGTCGGAACCAGACCCGTTCGTAAAGCCGGTGACATAACCAGTGATAGCGGAATTCGCCAAATCGATCAGATAGCGCCCGTCCCCCTGGTTACCGCAGTCAGATGCACATTTCGTGACTACGCTGGTTGCTCCAGGCCCTCCAGAGGTAATGGATCCCTGGTAAGTCATGTCATCTTCGCCAGTGTTGTTACCAATTCCTTTGCATCCCTCGTCCGATCTCCCCGTCGTCCCGTTGGAACAGAAGGTATACAGATAGGAATTGACCGTGTCTCCCGTTCCTGGGTGTGTCAGCGTATGGTATCCGTACTCTATTACGCCGGGAGTATTGCTGGTGAAGAACCCGGTAGAAGCGCGTGCAGTTGTCCACCCTTGCTGACCCACGTCTTGATTGCCTCGGTTGAACCCCGGGCGGCTGTTGTGAATGCGCTGAAGCTGAAATGGTTTGATTGGGTTCCCCAGCCGGAAGCCGGAGGTGATGCGTAAGCGGTGAAGTTTCCATACTCAGGCTTGGCCGCGAAGATATTGGAAAATCCGTCGGGAAGGGAACTGGGCGGAGGATTCACTGAGTTCATGCCTGAGGTCCGCGGAGCGAGCAACTGGGGAGCCCCCCCGTTTGGCGCGCCTGACCGATTATCCATTAGCGAACATCTGGGGCAAAGCGCAGGTATAGTGCCGGTTGGCGAGGTGGCAAGCGATGGATCCAGCACGATGATGCAAGGGATGGCGGTGTCAGGTTTGCAACTGGCCTGAGCCGCAGCCACCTTTTCCCCGACAGTGGATCCCGGAAATTGTTTCGCATAGACGGTATTGTCGGTTTGGGCCGCGCAGAGCGGACCAGCAGCAAAAAGCAAAGTTAGGACGAGTTGCCTCATAATTCCTCGTGGGAGTCAGGGTGTTGATTTGTCGCGCCTGTATGGTTTGCTAGAGAAGGGAATCAGGCCGGCATCGCATCGAATCCACCGGCAGAACTCGCGACAGCCACCCTGTTCAGGATAGCTCGGCGCCAAGAGTCTCGTATGAGTGACCGAAATACCTCCGCTCGGAGCATCCACGCACCCATGCCATCTCCATAGAATTCGGCGATGCGTGGGAGGATTTAGTGTTCTTGCTGCGCTTCCGTTCTCGTTGATTAGCAACACTCACACAAAACGCACATTGTCCGAGCGAATTGCATTGCAAATCAACGTTATCTTAGCTAATATAATCCTAGCAGATTCGGAGGACGTCATGATTCAAGCCACGATGTTCGAGGCCAAAACCCAGCTTTCCGAGTTGGTAAAGCGTGCGCAACGAGGTGAGAAGATTGTTCTGACTTCGGGGCGGAAAAAGGTTCCGGTGGCCGAGATCGTCGCCCTTAATCCGCTAAAGGAGCGAGTCTTCGACTTATTTCATCATCCTGATTTCGAGATACCTGCCGACTTCGACGAGCTTCCCGAGGCCGATCTCAAAGCGTGGCGCGGGGAGGGTAAGTGAGATTTCTCATTGACACGCACTACGTGCTCTGGGCGGCTATTAACTCGACCCGCATTGAGCCATGGGCCAGGAAGATGATCGCTGACCTCAACAACGAGATTCTGGTATCTGCTGCGTCCATCTACGAAATCAGCGTGAAAGTGCGATATGGCAAACTCCCCGAGGCGGTTGAGTTCGAGAGCGATCTGATAGTCAATATAGAGAATCGCCTTGGATACAAGCTTCTACCCCTGGAGCCGGAGGCCATGATGCGTGCTGCGCGTTTTGAAGAGCCGCATGCCGATCCGTTTGACCGCATGATCGCTGGGCACGCAATCCAGAATAATCTACCTCTTCTGAGCACAGATACCAAATTTGATGCTTTCGGTGTCCGATGCCTGAAGAAGCCAAAGCGGTAACGCCGCAGCCTTTTCGTGTCTGATAACGGATATTCTGTATACTGACACCTGAAATTATTGATCTGGCGATCTTAATATCTCAATGCACTGCTCTTTTGGCCTCAGGAGTTCCAATATTTTAACGCTTGCAGAATGCGTAGTTTACCGCCAGAACTGTAAGTAAAGCGCGAAATTTGCAGTCAACGCTACATTTTGTAGCGGCCCAGGTCTTCGTCGTTCAACCCTTCCAGCCACCCGCGTAGTTGTTCTGCTGTGGGACCTTCCGGCGGGCCGGAGGTGTTGAGCTTGGCAGTCTGCATCACCTGCTCAGAAACGTAGATCGGGCAATCTGCACGCAAGGCCAATGCAATCGCGTCCGAAGGACGGGCGTCGATCGTGACCGATTCGCTGCCTTGACGCAGCCACAGCACCGCGAGGAAGGTATCGTCTTTAAGTTCATTAATAACAACGCGTTCCAGCTCTGCATTTAAGTGACGGATGAGGTTTCTGGTCAAATCGTGCGTCATCGGTCGCGGAGCGGCCAGCTTCTCTATCTCGATTGCAATCGCGTTGGCCTCAAAGATCCCCACCCAAATGGGCATAACGGTTTCTGAGGCAACATCCTTCAGCACAACGATAGGCATGTTGGTGGCTGGGTCCATCATCAGCCCGCGAATCCTGACTTCAACATCCATGGCTTCCCTCTTCTGAAGGTTGACTTCTTCCATCTTAGACAGCTTCGCCCACCAGACTGTTAGGATGCGTGCCGGTGATCCTGACCTGCACATAATTTCCAGGCGCGGGCGCTATTGGCTGCGCGCAGGTAAAGTTGACCGGCTTGTTCTGGCTGGTGCGGCCCACCACCTGCCCCCGTGCGGGGTTTTGCCCTTCCACCATTACCTCCAACACCTGCCCAAGGTGCTTGGCATAGTTCACCCTCTGAATCTCTCTTTGACGGTCAAGCAACACTTGAAGCCGTCCGGCCTTCTCCGTTTCGGGAATCGAGTCGATCATAGTGAGCGCCGGTGTGTTGGGTCGCGCCGAGTACTTGAACCCGAAAACGCAATCGTACTGGACTTGGGCCAGCAGGTCCATCGTTTGGATGAAATCGTCCGCGGTCTCCCCGGGAAAGCCGACGATAATGTCTGTCGAGAGCGCGATGGGTCGGCGGGCCGCCTTGATCCAGCTAACTCGCTCAAGGTACCAGTCGCTGGTGTAGTCCCGTGCCATCAGCTTCAGCAACCGTGAAGAACCAGATTGCACCGGAAGATGCACATGGTCGCAAAGCGTAGGTACCGCGTCAATCACGTCGACAATGTCGCGCGTAAAGTCGCGCGGATGACTCGTGGTAAAGCGGACGCGCCGAACGCCGCCTACCTCGCCGACAGCGGCTAGCAGTTCTGCGAAGCTCCGCTTCCCTTCCGGGTCGCGGTAGCTGTTTACGTTCTGACCCAAAAGCTGAATCTCTGTATAACCGTCACCGGCGATACGCCGCGCCTCATCCAGTACGGACGATGAAGTGCGGCTTCGTTCTTTGCCGCGGGTATAGGGCACCACGCAGTAGGAACAGAATTTGTCGCAGCCTTCGATGATGGTGATATAGCCGCGGTAGGGGTTCTGGCGCGCCGTATATTCCGTTTCGAAGGTCTCGTCGGTTTGCCGGTCGTCAAGGCCCGTGATGCGATTTTCGCCGGCTTCAAGCCGCATGAGCATTTCCGGCAGCTTGCGATAGGAGGCCGATCCTGAGACCAACGAGACATAGGGCGCCCGCTCGAATATCTTGGCGCCCTCTTGCTGCGCCACGCAGCCCAGCACGCCGAAGCGCTTCCCGGCCTTGTGCAGTTTTTTGTAGTCGTTGAGGCGGTTGAAGACCTTTTGCTCGGCCTTGTCACGGATGGAACAGGTGTTGTAGAGAATCAAGCTGGCATCTTCCTCGGTCTCGACCTGCCTGTATCCCTGGTGCCTGAGTGTGCCAATCACCTTTTCGGAGTCATGGGCATTCATCTGGCAGCCGAAGGTCTCAAGATAGAAGGTTTTTTCGGTTGCCATAACAATCCCCAGTATAGCCCGGACCTGAGTCGAACAGAAATTTGTTCCGGTCCACCCTCCCGGAGCGTTCATCCTCGTCAAGCGTGCGAACACCGTCCATTTGCGAACACCGCTACGCAAAACCGGACAGACTCGGTAACAGCTCCCACGTCCTCCTTGCTCTGAAATGTGCAGGTTAGCCTATTCTGCTCTGGTGCGCCGCGTGCATGGCAATGTTAGACAACAGTCGAAGGGAGAACCTTCTTGTCCATCGAAGTTCAAGGCCTCGCGCCGCTTCTTCAGGTTTTCGACATGCCAACCTCCATCCGGTTCTACCGCGATGTGCTGGGCTTCACGGTGACCGGAACATCCCCTGCACTCTCTGACAATCCCGATCATGTGAATTGGTCGATGCTTGAGCTCAACGGAGCCACCGTGATGCTCAACACGGCGTACGACCCCGAGGAACAGCCCGCCTCGCCGGAGACCTCCCGTTGGTCGGGTCATCAGGACAGTTGCGTCTACTTTGGCTGTCCCGATGTGGACGGCGCCTATCAATATCTGCGGACCAAGGGGCTCGAACTGGAGCCGCCCAAGGTTGCGCACTACGGCATGAAGCAGTTGTATCTGAAAGACCCCGACGGATTCGGGCTGTGCTTCCAGTGGAAAGCCTGACCGTGTCTTCCCCTCCAAGGAGCTTTCGATGAGTTCAATTCTTCAGGATATTCGCTATGGCACCCGGCAACTGGTCAAGATGCCCGGGTTCACGCTCACCGCTGTCCTTTCGCTGGCACTCGGTATCGGAGCCACCACGGCAGTCTTCAGCGTGGTATACGCCATCCTAATGGACCCTTACCCCTACAAGGCTCCCGACCGGATGATCCACATGCGTCTTCCAACCTCGACCGGCGGCGAGCGCGGATTTGGAGTCACTGGGTCGCAGTGGCAAGTGCTGCGCAAATCCCCCGTGGTCGAAGACACGTTTCTTGAGGATGACTGGAGCCTCACGGTCACCGGCGGCGATCTGCCCGAGGACGTGCAAGGCGTGTACCTCAGTTCCAACGGATTCAACTTTCTTGGCGTTCCCGCCGCACTGGGCCGCGGACTGCAACCGTCCGATGCGATTGACGGTCAAGACCCTCAGCCGGTCGTCGTGCTGAGCTACAAGTTCTGGCAACGGCACTTCAACGGTGACCACACTATTCTGGGCAAAACCATGCAACTGGTCCGCAAAAACTACACCATTGTTGGTGTGGCAGGCTCGCGGATGACCTGGGGCGATGGCGATGTGTATCTGCCTCTGAAGGTCACCGGGGACCAGGTGAAGTCCTTCTACGCCGGAGTTCGCCTCAAGCCGGGCGTGAGTCACGCGCAGGCCAATGCAGCCCTGCAGCCGCTCATCGATCAGTTTGCAAAGGAGACACCCAAGCACTTTCCTCCCGACCATTTAAGGCTTCACGTCGTAGGTCTGAACGAAGACTTTATCAAGCAATTGGGTGGAACGCTGGCACTGCTCTTTGGCGCGGTTGCAACGCTGCTCATGATCGGGTGCGGCAATGTTTCCATTCTGCTGCTGGCACGCGCCACGGCCCGGCAGCATGAGTTCGCCGTACGCTCGGCCATCGGCGCTACGCGGAACCGCATCATTCGCCAGCTTCTCACTGAAGCCTTGCTTCTTTCACTCACGGGGGCCGGCCTCGGGCTGCTGCTTGCCTACAGGATCCTTGCCCTCATCGTCGCCAACCTGCCCGAGTTCTCGTTCCCCCACGAAGCGGCAATCCAGATCAACCTGCCTGTTCTCGCGTTTTGCATTGTCGTCGCAGTCGGCACCGGAATCCTCTTTGGGCTGTGGCCGGCGTGGCAGCTCTCGCGTCCCGAGGTGAGCCAGATCATGCAATCCAACTCGCGCAAGACAATCGGCAGTGTCAGTGGGCGCAGAACGCACAACGCGCTGATCGCCGGCCAAATCGCATTGACATTGCTGATGCTGGCCGGCGCAGGGGCGGCGATCGAAGGCTTCCTTCGCGTGATGCATACCAACCTGGGCTATGACCCGCACAACATCATGTCAGTCGGGATTCCGATACACGACGGCACGTACAAAACGTGGGCGGAACGTGCGGCCTACTTTGAGCAATTGCACGATAAGGTGGCGGAGGTTCCGGGCATATCAACGGTAGCCATTTCCAGCAATGCCACTCCACCATCCAACGGGTTCACCACCAAGTTTGAGATTCTCGGCAAGCCGGCCGCCCAGGACCAGACCTTCCGCTTCAACATGGTGAGCCGGGAGTATTTCCCGGCACTGCGCATCCCGCTCCTTCAGGGTCGGATATGGGACCAGGACGAAACCCACCGAGGCGCAGCGGTCATGGTCATCAATCAAACCCTCGCCCGGCGCTACTTCCCCAACGGCGATGCCGTGGGGCATTCCATCAAAGTGCCGGAGGTTGTGGCACAG
This sequence comes from Acidobacteriaceae bacterium, assembly GCA_003151985.1. Lineage (GTDB taxonomy): Bacteria > Acidobacteriota > Terriglobia > Terriglobales > Acidobacteriaceae > Telmatobacter. Next base: position 6,435 of record PLZC01000346.1, on the reverse strand, counting down.
CCGCCCTACCTGCTCACGGCTCCGGGCAGCGAGGGCTGGCAGCTGATTGTGGGGGTTGTCGCGGACAAGCTGGATGACGGCCTTTCAAAACCGATTGTTCCTGAAGTCTTCGTTCCCTACACCATGGCCATGGGAATGTACACACAAGTGCTGGTGCGCTCTGAAGTGCCGCCGCTGACACTGCTCCATGCCGTGCGGGCCAAGGTGAACTCCATCGACCACGACCAGCAAACCAACGGCGACGTGCGCGACCTTGAACACTGGATTACGCGTATGCCGGAGTGGGCGCGCGGGCAGTTGGTGTCGTGGCTCTTCGGCGCATTCGCCGCGCTGGCATTGGCGCTAGCGGCCGTGGGACTCTACAGTGTTGTCTCCTACACGGTGGCGCAGCGCACCAACGAGTTTGGCATCCGCATCGCTCTGGGGGCGCGGCGAGGCCACGTGCTGGGAATCGTCTTCCGTTCCACGGTCGTCAGTGTGGGCGGCGGCATTCTTGCCGGCATCGTGCTCACTGTGGCGCTGAACAAAGTGATGGCAAGCTGGGCCGCCGAGAGTTCGCGCGATCCCCTGCTGCTATTCGCCGCCACGTGCCTGCTGTCTCTGGTGGCGACCCTCGCTTGCGCCATCCCCGCATGGCGTGNNATCTGCTCGTCGGTAAATCGTCCGGCAAACGAGGGCATCAGTCCCTTGCCCGCCAGCACAACGCGTTGCACCTCGGCGTCGGTCGCGGGCGCACCGCTGGGCAGCGTCGATCGCTTGAAGACACCATGCAGATTCGGCGGCACTTTCTTGAGCGCCAGATCGTTTTCCTCGTGGCAATGGGCGCATCGCCCCGCGTAAAGCTGCTTGCCCTCGGCTTCCTGCGGAGTAAGCGACGGTGCGGAGTGGCATCCAGCCAGCGATCCAAAACCGGATGCCATCCCTAAAGCAAGCGTTGCGATTGTGCCCGGCCGCCTCAACGCGCGCCGTATTCGATCCTCAGGCCTTCTTCGCAAATTGTCCGCTCACATAATCCCAGTTCAGCACCTGGAAAAACGCCTTCACGTAATCCGCGCGCCGGTTCTGATACTTCAGGTAGTAAGCGTGTTCCCACACATCCACACCCAGCACCGGCTTGTGTCCGAGCGCAAGCACACTGTCCTGGTTTGGTGTGGTTTCAATGGAGAGAGTTCCGTCCGGCGCCTTCACCAGCCATGCCCATCCGCTACCGAAGACGCTCATCGCCGCAGCCGTAAGCTTCTCCTGAAATCCGGTCAGCGATCCAAATTTCGCGTCGATGGCCTTGGCCAACTCGCCGATGGGCGCGGCGCCTCCTTTGCCCAACGTGGGCCACCAGAAGGAGTGGTTCGCATGACCGCCGCCGCTGTTGCGCACCGCCGTGCGCACGGCTTCCGGTACGCTGCTCAGATTCGCGACCAGTTCCTCAACAGTCTTGCCGGCAAGCTCGGGATGCGCCGCTACGGCCGTGTTCAGATTGTTGACATAGGCCTGGTGATGCTTGTCGTGGTGCAGGTGCATGGTCTCGGCGTCAAAGCTCGGCTCCAGCGCCTCGTAGGCGTAAGGCAATGGGGGAAGCTTGAACGGTCCGGCCGGGGGCGCAGCCGGAGTTGTGGCCACAGCGGCCGGGGCTTGGCCCGACGGGAAACCCTCCGCCGCAAGAGCTTCGGTCAATAGCAGGGCGCTGGCCGCGCCGCCAAGGTGCTTCAGGGCAGTTCGCCGATTCATCATGATGTGAACGACCTCCATGTCGTCGATGTTCCAAGGGTGGTGAAAGTCTGCGCGGAGCAGGGGTACAGAGTCAAGGTATTAACCGATCGGGTCCAGAATTCGCCCTCTCGGCCAGATCATCGAGGCTGGCCCAGCCGAACGCCAGTTCCTCAAGAGAGGCACCACCAATTTCGATGGTCTTCTGCGCGATTTGGACGCCTCCGAGACGTTGATAGAATGACACCGCTGGATTCTGCGTGAGCACCCAGACCATCATCGTGTTGCTGCCTTGAGAGAGAAAAGCCTTTGCCAGCATGTGAACGAGTGCGCGGCCGAGGCCTCGGCGCTGGTGTTGCTCGAGGAGATAGATCGCGTAGAGTTCCGCATCATATCCCACGATGGTCTCTCGCAGCGGTCCCCCACTCACGAAACCGGCCGTGCAGTCGGCCTCTTCGGCAACGAAGTTCAGAGCGTCGCCGGCCAAAATCAGCTCCCGCCACTTTTCGGCGCGATCCTCAACCTTGAGCGAACTCAGAAAGACCTCCGGCATGATTCCCGCATAGGTGGTCTTCCAGCTTTCCACCTGAACATGAGCGATGGCCCCCGCATCTTCGATCGTTGCCGTCCTTATTCTGGCGTCCATAGACCAAAATCTACCACCTGCCGTGGATTGGAAGCTTGCATCCGCGCGAGCTTCGATATGCTGAATCCATGATGCTGCCCACGCTGGCCCAGATTCACGAAGCGCAAACCGTACTTTACCGTCACATGCCGCCCACTCCGCAGTACAGTTGGCCGCTGCTCAACCAGCGCCTTGGAACGGAGGCCTGGATCAAGCACGAGAACCACACGCCGGTCGGCGCCTTCAAACTTCGCGGCGCATTGGTCTACATCGACTGGCTGCGGCAGAGCCAGCCGGATCTGGCCGGAGTGGTCGCCGCCACGCGCGGCAATCACGGCCAGGGCGTGGGAATGGCCGCACGTCTGATGGGGTTGAAGGCAATCATTGTCGTTCCCCATGGCAACAGCAAGGAGAAAAACCGCGCCATGCTGGCTCAAGGCGTGGAGTTGATCGAGCACGGACACGACTTTCAGGAGTCGCTGGAATTTGCGAGGACGGTTGCGGCGGAGCGCGGCTTCGCCATGGTCGACTCGTTTCACGAGCGGCTGGTAATGGGTACCGCGACCTATGCGTTGGAGTTCTTCAAGGCAGCACCGCCGCTCGATCTTGTCTATGTGCCCATCGGCCTGGGCTCGTCAATCTGCGGCGTCTCCGCGGCGCGCAACGCTCTCGGGTTGACGACAGAGATTGTCGGCGTTGTGGCTTCCGGCTCTCCGTCCTATTCGATCAGCTTCAGCCAACGAAAAGTCGTCGAAGCTCCATCGAAAACATTGATTGCGGACGGGCTTGCATGCCGGCTTCCGAATCAGCAGGCAATGGAGGCGATCTGGGATAACGTCGCGCGCATCGTCGAAGTCACCGACGCAGAGATCGCCGAAGCAATGCGCATCTATTATCAGGACACGCATAACCTGGCCGAGGGCGCCGGTGCAGCAGCTCTGGCAGCGGCTGTTCGAGAAAAGTCCGAGCACGAGGGCAAGCGGATCGGCATCATTCTCACAGGCGGCAACGTGGACCGTGAACTCTACAACGATGTGCTGGCTGGAGCGATTTGATGGGCACAAAACGTGGGGGTACGACGGGAGCAGACACTGAACACCTTACGCCTCTGCCCCATACAGCGCAGAATCGCTGCTTCGGCTGCGCTGTATAATTCCCCTTGATTTATGCGGTTATTGGTCTTACTGTCCACTAACTGTCCATAAATCGAGGTTTAACCTGTCATGCGTCACTGACACGGCACCCCGACGTTTGGAGGATAGAGGGATGGCCGTGAGCTTACTCAGGAACGTACAGGTCGGCGACAAATGGAGGCTCCTGCCAGTTGCCCTCAAGCACGGAAAGCATCGCTGGGGATGGGTAGTCCGTTCATGGGCACGAGGAGAATCATCATGAGGGTGCGTATCACTTGGAGTACCGCGTCAATGGGAGGAAAGAGCGCCCCACTGTGCTCTACGAGAAACTGGAGAACTTATTACGGGTGACTGTCAGGCGCTGCCTCATGGATGCAACTTTCGGTGACTGTTTTCGAGATGACGCTTCAGTAGAGGCACGCTGGCCTATTTAATTTAGAAGGGAACGACCGAGCGTTGTGCCCTATGGTGTCACTTCTTCGAGCACCGGCGCACGGCAGGCATGTCCATCGGCGACGGCGCATAGGGAATCGGCCACTTCGCCGGCCCTTTCCATCTCAGCGACTCCGGTGGACCCGAATGACCCACCGCCCCTGTACAACAAAACGTGTCACATCGCCGGCTCCTTTGGCGTAGGCTTCAAGGCCGGTTTCGACAGTGCCGCAAAACGTTCGTTCTATGGTACCGGGGTGAATCGTGAAGTGACCTCCGCAAGTGCGGGACCGGTGGGTTGAAAATGGCAGTCGCGATGGGCGTTTTTCGTTACCTACCATCCTCGGAACATTTCTGAGTAGCCCATGATCCTGGAACAATGACCTTTGGATCAGGAGACCTGCCGCTTCTACCGTTCGGCGACTAACCGTCAATGTGAATGGAGTTGGCTCGGGTGTGACGCTGACTCCAGAAGCTGCTTCGATGGCGCGAGCGCGATTAAGACGGCGCCGATGATCACAAGAACAGCCACCCCGATCAGTTCTCCACGTGCGACCATGTTGCGACATGCCTGGGTGCCCATGAGTGCGGCATGAGCGAAACTCGACCATGCTGTGAAGGCAATNNTAGCCCAAAGCGATAAAGAGCAATCCCACCACCGCCAGCACGATCTTCAATGCCAATTCACGATTCATGAGTCTCCCCCGAACGGCGGCCGGTTAACACGTTCGTCTGCATGCACCGACTCTGCGAGCATCATACGCAGGCCAACTCCTGTATGTCCTCGAAAAGCATACTCCCCTCTCTAAGCGGCAGAGCCGATCATCGGCCAGTGCTCAGGAATTCGGACGTGAACTGTCGACAACAGACCAATGCGTGTTTCCAAGCCCGACGCCCGTCGAAATGAACATTGGCGATTTTGGAGAAACGGCGGATTGAGCCGGACGAGCAAACTGGTTGCAAGGGCGTTACGGGGTATTGATGCAAATAGTGACCGGGTCGAAAATCGTGGGGTACAGGCATCAAGTTCCACCGGGAAATCGCGGTTCAAGGCTCTCAACCCCCCGGATTGCTGTTCGGCACTCTTCCTGGCGGAATTCAAAAGCGGAAAATTTGATACACTCCAAGCCTGAGCTCGTGACCGATCCTCTTCCCTAAAACCGGATTGTGGAGTGAACAGATGCCTCTTAAATTGACAGTGAATAACGTGGCAGCCACGGTGGATGTGTCACCGGATATGCCCCTTTTGTGGGTGCTGCGCGACGTACTGAACCTTAAAGGCTCAAAGTACGGCTGCGGCATAGGGGTTTGCGGCGCTTGTACCGTACTTGTGGGCGGCCATGCGGTGCGCTCCTGCATGACGAAAATTGGAGCTGTTGGCAGTCAACCGGTCACCACCATCGAAGGGCTTTCGCCGGATGGCCTGCACCCCGTGCAGGTGGCCTGGGAAGCGCTTGACGTGCCGCAGTGCGGCTACTGCCAGGCCGGCCAGATCATGTCTGCCGCCGCCTTGCTGCAGCGCACGCCGCATCCCACCGACGCTGAAATCGATAACGCTATGAGTGGGAATCTCTGCCGTTGCGGGACGTATACGCGCATTCGCCAGGCGATTCACGAAGCAGCACAAGCGGGCGCCGCAGCCCCCAACAAGTAAAGGAGGGCCATCATGCGCTTGAATCGTAGATCGTTTTTGCAGTTGACGGCCCTTGCGGGCGGCGGCCTTGCTCTGGGTCTTTATCGCTCACCGCTCGCCGCGGCTCAGAGCGATGAGACGCCTCCCGACCTCACGCCACAGACCTTCATCCACATCGCTCCGGATGGCGTGGTCACCATCATGGCGCGTGCCTCAGAGTCTGGCCAGGGCATGCGCAACATGCTGCCCATGTTGATTGCCGAGGAACTGGATGTCGACTGGAAGGACGTCCGCGTACAACAGGCCGAACTGAACGAGAAGATATACGGCCGGCAGTTTTCAGGAGGCTCCGCGAACACGCCGATGGGCTGGGAGCCGATGCGCCGCGTCGGCGCTGCCGGGCGCCAGTTGCTGATCACTGCCGCTGCGCAAACCTGGAGCGTGCCGGAGGCTGAATGCACCACGCAAGCTGGCCGTGTGCTTCACGCCGCCTCAGGGCGCTCTATGAGTTATGGCGACCTTGCCACCAAGGCCGCTGCGCTGCCCGCGCCCGCGCTCAGCAGCGTCAAGCTCAAAGACCCCAAGGATTACCGCATCATCGGCCACTCGCAGCCGGGCGTTGACACCCACGCTCTTGTCACCGNNACACGCCGTGGGAGCCAGGCATCGAGCCCGGTATCGCGATTGTGGCCGACACCTGGTGGCAGGCGCAGCAGGCTCGCAAACAGCTCAAGGTCGCGTGGGACCTCGGCCCCGCAGCCACGCAAAGCACAGACGGCTTTGCAGCCAAGGCGGCTGAGTTGCTCAAGGCCCCGCCCGGCTCCACCGTGCGCAAGTACGGCGACGTGGACGTTGCGCTCAAGTCATCGGCGAAGGTAGTCGAGGCCACCTATCAATATCCGTTCATT
>PLZC01000062.1 GCA_003151985.1 Acidobacteriaceae bacterium | reverse complement strand
GAGTACGAAAGCTGGCTGGCCGCCGCGGCCATCCTGCGCGACACGGGCAAATACATCAACCACCAAGGGCACCACCGGCACGCGCAATACATCGTTTCGAGTTCCGAAATCTACGGCTATACGCAACTACAGCGGACGGTGGTTTCGGCCATCGCGCGCTACCTGGGCAAGAGCCGGCCGCAGCCGGGGGACCGCGCCATGCGCAATATTCCCGCCGAGGAGCACCAGCATGTGCATCGGGCGGTAGTGCTGCTTCGCTTGGCCGTTGCGCTCAACCAGGACCGCGCCAGCGACGTGTTGCGCGTGGCGGCGAAGGTGTATCCGAAGCGGATTTACCTTGAGATCAAGCCGGGGCGGACCGGGGCTGAGCTCGAGCTGTGGTCGCTACGCAAAGAGGCGGATTACTTCCGCGAGGTCTTTGGGCGCGAGCTTTTTGCCACGCTGGCATAGATTGACCGGGCCATGCGCGGATCGATAAGCCATTGCAAAAGCGGTGGATGCTTGGTCATATCGACGCGGGCCACGCAGCCCTTCCGCATGCGAACCCCGGCGCCGCCGTTGCCGGTAATCACCCGGCCGAGAAACTGGAAGAGGTTGGGATTGTGGCCGACGGCCAGCACTCCCTCGAAATCGGCGTAAGAGGACAGCATGTGCTGGAAGTCGGCGAAATCCGCGTCGGGCGCGAGGGCCGGGCTGATCTCCACCTTGGCGTCGTAGCCCAGTTCGGTGCCCACAAACTGGGCGGTCTGCAGGGCGCGCTTGAGGGGGCTGGAGACGATTACGTCCACCTGCACCTTGAGCGCACTCAACAGGCGCGCCATCAGCATGCATTGGTCTTTGCCTTCTTTGATGAGCGCACGCTTGGCGTCGAGAGTCGGATTTCCCCTGGGCAATCCGGCATTGGCGTGGCGCATGAGGTAAAGATTCATTCGAGTGAGTCCGGAGGGAGGCTTGCTGCGGCCGACGCGTTCCGTGACGTTCGATATTAACACGTTTGTAATGGTTCGACAGGTGTTAAAAGCACTTCCCTGCCTGCGTGTTCCCTCAGCAGTTCGTTCCCTTCGCTTGAGAAGGCATCCGGGGCGTGAAATCTTCAATAATTCATGCAAAAAAGCGTACTTTTGGGCTCAAAAGAGGCCAAAATCTGGCGGTATTGATTACCGATTGGTTAATATGTAAAAATTGCAACTTATTCATTCCGTGATAGTTAATTCGACATGCAGGCCGCAAAAGTAGCAAAAAAAGGTGGGGGGGGGGTGGGGGTCCGCCCGGAAAAGTGAGTTTCGCGGCGTGTTTTGACCATTGTGGAGTCTCCTAAGAATAGTGTGCGCCGGATGAGCCTAATTTTCTGCAAAATTTCAAGTCAAGGTTTGTTGGTTCCAGGTCTCAGAATCGAGACCTGGGGCACCCGGGGTTTGTTGGTTCCCAGGCACCCGGCACCCGGGGTTTGTAGGCCACCCACCCTTGCGTAGAAAAAACGCAAGGATGGGGCACCCTGCGGAAAGTGGCCTGAATGAAGGAGAAATTGCGAAAAACGGCGCGTTTTTGGTCAAAATCGGCGAGAAAAGCGCGAACCTATAAGTTACCTATAATCTGTGACTTACGCTATAGTCGCATTGATTATAATGGGGTTACGGGTGGACTATTTTGCCTATAAATATCCGATTCGTTGATTGGCGGCACGCTTCGGCCGCAGCCTAATGGACTCCGCGCTATACCATCAGCACCAAAAACCAACCGTTCAGCACCGCGATAAGGATGGCTACGGACCAAGCCGCCACTTTCAACCAGCGGGGGTTCACGAATTCGCCCATGGTTTTGCGGCTGCTGGTGAACAGAACCAGTGGAATGACGGCGAAACTCAATTGCAAGGAGAGGATCACCTGGCTCAGCAGCAACAGCTTTTCGGTGCCTCGCTCGCCGGTGATGGCGACCACGATGATGGTGGGGATGATGGCGATGGTGCGGGTGATGAGGCGCCGCAGCCAGGCGGAGACCTTGAGGTGGACGAATCCTTCCATGACTACCTGGCCGGCCAGGGTGCCGGTGATGGAAGAGTTCTGTCCGGAGGCCAGCAGGGCGATGGCAAACAGGGTGCTGGCTCCGGCCGCGCCCACCAGAGGGCTGAGCAGCTTGTAGGCATCCTGAATCGCCGCGACTTCGAAATGGCCGCTGCGATGAAACACCGCCGCGGCAACGATGAGAATGGCCGCGTTCACGAAGAGGGCGAGGGTCAGGGCCAGGTGAGAATCCAGGCTGGCCATGAAGATGGCTTCGCGCTTGCCCTCGGGCGTGCGCTTGTAGCGACGGCTCTGCACGATGGAAGAGTGCAGGTAAAGGTTGTGCGGCATGACGGTGGCGCCCAGCATTCCGATGGCGATGAACATCATGCCGGGGTTGGTGAAGATCTGCGGCGAGGGTACGATGAGATGCTTGAACGCGGGCCAGAACTCGGGCTTGGAGAGGAACATCTGAATGCCAAAAAGGGCCACGATGGCGCCGATGAGCGCAATCACCAACGCCTCAACGTAGCGGAAGCCCCAGCGCTGCAACAGCAGGATGAGCAGCACATCGAGGCCGGTGATCAGGACGCCGTAAAAAAGCGGGATGTGGAAGAGAAGCTGGAGGGCGATGGCCGAACCGATGACTTCGGCCAGGTCGCAGGCGGCAATGGCCACCTCTGCGAAGATCCACAGGACAAAGCTGACCTTGGGGCCGTATCGCTCGTGACAGAGTTGCGCCAGATCCCGCTCTGTAGCCACGCCAAGCCTGAGGCTCAGGCTTTGCAGCAGAATCGCCATGAGGTTGGAGGCCATGATGACGAACAGCAGCGTGTAGCCGTACCGCGAGCCGCCGGCGATGTCAGTGGCCCAGTTGCCGGGATCCATGTAGCCGACCGAGATAAGGAAGCCGGGACCGATGAAGCCCGCCAGCCGCCGCCAGAAATTGGGCGACCGGGAAACATGAACGCTGGAATGCACCTCCGGCAGAGAAGGCTCGATGAGCGCCAAGTTTGTTTCGATTCCGGTAGCCATAGGAGAAGGTCGTCGCAAGTACGCAAGACCAGTATGCCACACATGGTTAATTATGGTTAACAAGTTTATTTATCGTGCGCTTTGGGAGCGCAACCAGATGGCCTCGGCGGCGGGGCGGCCGAGGATGGAGGCGCCCGCAGGTAGCTCAATCGAAACGGTCTGGTCGTAGTTCTGGCTGACGACGCGGAGGGTTTCGTTGGGCCCGATGCCTGCGCCGTGCAGAAAAAGCAGCAGCTTGGGGTCGCGTTCGTGGAGGCTGACGACGGTGTAGCGTTCTCCTGCCTTGGCCTCAGAGAGCGGAATTTCGCCACGGCTTTTGCGCTCAGCCGGGCTCTCGGGCAGCACAAAATTGCCGTGCGGACAGGCCCCGCCGGCACCCAGTTTGTCCTTGAGCTTGGTTTCGAAGGCTGGGGAGACGGCGTGCTCGAGGCGCTCGGCCTCTTCGTGGATTTCGTACCACTCCATGCCGAAGATCTCGCTCAACATTCGTTCGATGAGGTGGTGGCGGAGGGCGGTGCGGTAGGCGGTCTCGCGGCCGGCCGGGGTGAGGCGCACAATGCCGTCCGTGCGCACTTCGACGTACCCATCCCGCTTGAGGCGCTTGAGGGCCATGGTGACCGCCGGCGCGGAGACCTCGAGCCAATGGGCAAGGGTGGCGGGAATGACCTGATTCCCTTCCGCCTCAGCCTCGAGAATGGCCTTCAAATAGTTTTCTTTGGATACGTAGATGGCGTCTTTCATCGGGGCACAGGATTCAGTCTAATCGGTCGAGGGGTTTCCGCAGCCAGGGGAAGTTCGGCTTTACATTTACAGGCTGCGGAAGAAGGCACTTCCGGCCAAAGCCCGGGCTTAAACAGGCTGCGGAAAAAGGCTTGAATTCAGAGGGATTGGTTCCAAGTGGCATCCCGCAGGGGCTAAAGCCCATTGATTTTATTGGCTTTATCGGCATCCTTCGGCTGCGCTCAGGACAGGCTAGAAGTCGTGCCCTGTTACAAAGCCCCCAGAGGTGGAGTTTTTCCGCAGCGTGAAGCCACTCGTCGGTGTGGCTATTTCATCCCTTGACCCGCACTTTAGGCTCGACGGAGAGACCGGGCCGCAACAGGTGGTTTGGGTCTTCGTTCTGCAAATTGTCAAAATCGATGCGCACCGGGACACGCTGGACTACTTTGACGTAGTTACCGGTCGCGTTTTCCGGCGGGAAGAGAGACAACACCGAGCCGGTGGCGCCGCCGATTTCGGTTACTTTGCCGTGGTAGGTTTTGCCGGTGGCGTCAACCTCGATTTCGACTGCCTGACCCTTGAACATGTGGCGTAATTGGGTTTCCTTGAAGTTGGCGGTGACCCACAGGCCTTCAAGTGAAACCAGCGTGAGAAGGTTCTGGCCCGCGGCGACGTTCTGGTTGATCTCGACGCTTTTGCGGGTGATGATGCCCGCCACGGGCGCCACGATTTTAGAGTAGCTCAGATTGAGTTGGGCCTGGTCAAGCTGGGCCTGGGCCTGGGCCGCTTGCGCCAATGCCTGCTTGGCGCGGGCGTTTTGGGCGGCCACCTGTTGCGGGCCGGTCTGGGCGTATTTCAGCGATGCCTGGGCGGAAGCCTCGCGCTCGCGGGCTACCCTTATACCGCCGGAAGCGGCCTGCTCGGTGGCGCGTGCATCGGCGACGGCGGCACGGCCGGCATCGGCGGCGGCGACGGCGGCGTCATACTGCTGCTTGCTGATGACGTCCTTTTCGACCAGGGGCTTGTAGCGATCGAGGTCGGCCAACGCCTTGGTGAAGGTGGCCTGGGCCTGCGCGACGCGGGCGTGCGCTGCTTCCAGTTGTTGCTGAGCCTGCTCGACGCCGGCGTGGGAGCCGCTTACGTCGGCTCCGGCCGCGCTGAGGTTGCTGCCGGTGTTGGCGGCGATGATGGGCACGTTGACGTTGGCGGCGGCGGCGTTGGCCTCCGCACTGGCCAGAGCGGCCTTGGCATTGTCTACCGCAACCTGGTAGTCCCTGGGGTCAAGCTCGGCGATCACGTCGCCTTTTTGGACGACCTGGTTCTCATCGACCGCAACGCGGGCAACCTGGCCGCCGATGCGCGAGCTGACCTGGATGAGGTGGCCGTTAATCTGGGCGTCGTCTGTGTCCTCGGTAAAGGTGGAGCGCCACCAGAGTCCTAACGCGACCAGCACGACAATGACAACCACGACAATTAGAATGCCTTTGCGCCGGGATTGCGGCTGCACCACCTCTGTTGACTCGTCGAGCTCGGTTTGGGTTGGTGTTGATTCCGCCACGTCTACTTTCCTCCCAAATATCTCTTGTAGTTTTCTCCGGCTCCCAGGGCACGGGCCAGGCTTAGCTTGGCCACGTTGTGCCGGTAGAGGCTGGTGACATATTGATCGTTGGCCTGGGCGACAGATTGCTCGGCCTGGCTGACGGCAAGATTGTCGCTGACGCCATTGGCGTAACGCTGCTGAGATTCACTCAGGGCCTCCGTGGCCAGTTCAACGCTGGAGCGGGCCACCTCGACCTGTTGCTGCGCGGAAGCAATGTCAAGCAGTGCGTCGCGCACATCGGCGTCGACCTGGGCATTCATGTCGCTCAATTGCGCCCGCAGCACGTCCAGTTGCGACTGGGCCACCTGGGCCTCGCCGCGAAACGCGTACTCCTTGAAAAGCGGAACGCTCAACGTACCGGTTATATCCACGGTGCCGTGCGAGTGGCGCACATTTACGCCGATATCGCCGTAGTCGGCGTCGATCTTCATGGTGGGAAACCGGTCGGCTGTTGCAGCCTTGCGCTGCTCTTCCGACGCCTTGTTCTGTTCTGCCATGGCGGCGAGATCTCTGCGGCCCAACTGGGCCTGGCGAACGGCGGCCTCTATGTCCAACTGGTCAAAGGCGGCGTAGGGCACCTTGTCCGCGAGGGTGAATTTCTGCGCCAGGGGCAGGCCGATGGTTCTGGCCAGCGCCAGCTTGTCCTTTTCCAGAGCGTTGCGGGAGACGATCAACTGCTGTTCCAGGGATTGGAAGTCCACACGGGCGCGCAGTTCGTCGAGCAAGGGTGCTGTTCCTGCCTGGTGGCTGGCTACTGCCTGGTTCAGTGAAACTTTGGCTGTGGCCACCTGGGCTTCAACGCTGTCAATGCGGGATTCATCGGCCAGCACTAGCAGGTAGGCGTTGCCGACCGTGAGCACTATGAGTTCGCGCGCGTCTTCGGCGGAGAGCTGCGCGGCGGCAAAGTTGTGGCGGGCGGCCAGGTAGTTGCGCAGCGAAGAGATGTTGACCAGCGACCAGTTGAGCGAGACCCGCAGGTCGGTAAATCCGAAAGGCCCGATGATGGTGGGAAAGCCGGGAATGCGGAGGCCCTGTGCGGCCAAATCCGTCTGCATCAGGCTTTCCTTGGCGTTGAAGTCCACCGACGGCAGAAGCGATTGAAGTTGGCTGAGCCGCTGCCCGCGCGAGGCATCCGTCTGCGTGCCGCTGAGGATGGCGCCCAGGTTGTTCTTGATTCCCCGCTGGATGGCTTCATCCAAGGACAAATCGATGGGCTGCGCCGAGACTTCGCCCACGGCTACGCTGCCCTGGAAGGAAGACGCGGATTGCGCGATTGCCTTGCCCGGGAGCAACGCCGAGGCAAGGATCGCCAGGGCCAGCAGCAGGACTGACAAGCCGGGATGAGCCACACGTTCCCGTTGGAATTCTGAGAGCATCAAGTATTTTCGACCCAAAATGAAGAGCTTTCGCATAAAAGTTATTGCCTCTAATAGATGCATGCAAAGGACGGCAAGGTTCTGCAATGTAGTGTATCCAACAAAAGCGCGGACCCGCTGTGGTTCGACGCACAAGTTGGGATTGTTTCGTGACAGTCGAGGTATCGGGGTTGTTGGGAGCGGCGTGATTGGGGTTCGTGGCTTCCCACCCTATCCGCAAAAGACGCGGATAGGATGGGGCACCCAGCGCTGACTGTTCCCTGTTCCCTTGTTCCTTGTTCCCTTGTTCCCGCTACCGCGCGGCTGTCGCGTGAATCAGTTGCGAGGCGAGCGAGCAGAGGCCTTGGCGGAAGATCTCGCGCACCGCTTCGGGGGTCCATCCGTCTGCAGCAGGCCCGCCGTGTGCGACCAGCAGCGCGGCAGTGTCGGCCGCCGTGAATCCGGCCACGGCGCGCAACACGAAGACGACCCGCAGGGCAAGCGGCAAACCGGCCAGCCAACTGCGCACGCGGTCCCGCTCGGGTCCGGCGATCATGCTTTCCAGTTCTTCGCTGGATACGCCCGCCGAGGAGAGATCGTCGTCCTCGATGCAGGTGGTTGCATGGGCCAGCCCTTGGGGCGCGGCAAGGCTGCCGGGATTGCGCTGTTCGATAATTTTGAGGGCTGCCGTACAGAGTGCCTGGCGGCTGCTTTTGCGCGCCGCGGCAGGATCGTGGCAGGCCGAAACCTCGGCTGTAGCGATCGCCGTCTCCACCAGCCGCACGCCGTCTTCGCCTTCACCTACCAGCATGGAAGCCATGTTGTAGAGCCCGGCGGCAATCAATTCGAACAGGTCGTCCAAGCCTGCCAAGGCCCTGGTCACAGTCGCTTCGTCCTTGGGCTGGCCGTCGAGCAGGCCATGTACCTGCTTTGAAAAAGCTTCGGCGCCGGCCCGGATGGGCTTCTGGGGAATCAAGGTATTTTGCACAGTGTCTGGCTCCTTGGTCATTGAGGGGACTCCTGTCCGGGGGTCTTCGGCAATACACCCCAATATTCATCGTACAAGGGAACAGGGACCAGGGGGTAGGGATTAGGGGTTTGGGGTAAGATGGTTGCATTCTTCTTTCGGGAATCTTGTTGCTTGCGATTCGATGGGCCAGCGGATCAGGTGCCCACGATGTGCACGGCTTCCCCCGGGAATGCCGGCGGCTTTGGCGCCCTTCTAAAGCCGGCGGAAGGGTTCATGGGCGTATCGGAGAGTGCAGATGAGAACGAGATTTTGTGGCGCGGCAGTTATGGCAATTGTGCTGTTCAGCATGGGGCACCAGTTGGTGAATGCGCAGCAGGCAAGCGAAAAAACCCTTTGGCAACCCTTTTACGTGGACGCCCGGCAGGGAGACCAACATCTTTCGCTGGACGGCGATTGGGAATTGGGCTCGCGGGATGCGGGAATAGCCGCTGTTGCAGACCTGGGCCAGCAGAAATGGGTCAAGGCCGAGGTGCCTACTTCCGTGCAATGGGCGCTTTACAAGGCCGGGGAGTTGCCGTATCCCTATGCGCACATGAATACGCAGAAGTACAAATGGGTTCCGGACAAGGTGTGGTACTTCCGGCGGCACTTCGAGGTTCCGGCAGGAGCGAAGGACGATTACGTTTTTCTCTGCTTCGACGGCGCGGGCTATCACACGAAGATCTGGCTGAACGGGACGCTGGTTGGGCGCCACGAGGGCATGTTTGGCGGGCCGCATGTGGAAGTGAGCAAGTGGATCGAGCAGGGCAAGCAAAACGAAATCGTGGTCGAGGTGAAAGCGGGCAGTTACGGGGAAAAGACCTGGGACCCGGATAACTACGGCAACGGAAAGACCGCCGAGCCCTGGGGGGTGAACGGCGGACAGAAATATGTGACCGGCGGCAGCGGCATCGACCCCAAAGAGATTGAGCCGCTTGGGATTTGGCAAGGCGTGCGGCTGGAGTTGACGCCGAAGGTGCACCTGGCGCGGCCGTTTCTGGTTACGGAGAAGGCGTCGGGGACCAATGCGTCGCTGAAACTGAAGGTGGAGGTGCTGGCGGAGACAACGGCGCTGGACACCGACATCCAGAAGGAATTCGGGGCCCTGCGCGACTCGGCGGTTGCGCTGGCGGAGCAAAAGGACCTGTCGCTGCAGGTGGAACTGGTTGAGAAGGGCACTTCGCGCGTGGCGCTGAAGCGGGCGTGGCCGGTGAAGGCGGTGCAGGGGCGGAATTGGGTTGAAGAGAAGATCGAGGTGCCGAATCCGCGGCTGTGGTGGCCGAACGGCATGGGCGATCCGAATCTTTACCGGGTCCACCTGACATTGCTACGGCAGCAAAAGGCGATTGACCGGATGGAGTTCGACTTTGGCATTCGGACCATCGAACGCGTGCCCACACCGGGGCCGAAGACGCAGGACCGCTGGGAGAATTGGCAGTTCGTAGTGAACGGGCGGCCTCTGTTTGTGAAAGGCATGAACTGGGCGTGGCCGCTGGATGTGCTGCTGCATCTGCCGGCGGACAGATACCAGTTGGTGCTGGCCCAAGCTCAAGCCGCGCACATCCAGATGCTGCGCGTCTGGGGCGGCGGGAATACCGAGACCGACGAATTCTTCACGCTGTGCGACAAGCTGGGCATCATGGTGTGGGAAGACTTCCCGCTGGCCAACGCGGACGCGCCCATCTTGCCCCAGGACGTGTGGGAAGCGCAGGTGATGCATACCATTTTCCGGCTGCGGAATCACTCTTCGCTGGCAGTGTGGTGCGGCGGAAACGAATTCAATCCCTATGACGCGGGCAACTCGGCAGTGGTGGGAATCGTGGAGCGCTCGGTGCGCGATTTCGACGGGACCCGGATGTTTATCCGCACCACGCCCGACCCGGGAGATGTGCATATCTACTACGACCAGGATCCGACCTGGTATGGGCATCGCTACAAGTCGGTGCCGTTTATCAGCGAGACCGGAATCTATAACATGCCTGACGCCGACTCGATTCTGGAAGTGGTGGATGCGAAAGAATTGCAGGGTCAATTTCAGACGATCTTCGACAAAGGGTACCAGGAACAACACCCGGAGTTCATCCATCATTTCCTGGAATATGTGGGCGGAGAGCCGCGGCTGATGTGGGCCCGGGCTTACCAGATGGACGACGTGGCGAAGGTGGATTTGAAGGGATTCAGCGAGGATTCGCAGATGGCGGCCTCGGAGTTTACGCAGATACTCTCCGACCTGACGCAGGCGAATTATCCGGTGACGGCGGGGCTGATGCCGTGGTCGTTTACGGTGCCGTGGCCGATCGAGTTCTTCATGTTCGTCGATGGGCTCAATCAACCGACGTCGTCGTATTACACCATCAAGCGGACCTACGAGCCGACGCACGTGGTGGTGAAACTTCCCGAACTTCTTTGGGCAAAGGGCGAGAAGATTCCGATTTCGGTGAGCGTGGTGCATTCGCCGGTGACGGCGCTGGCCGGCGTTTCTGTATCGGTGCAAATTCTGGACCCGCAATTCCACTCGTTGTGGAGCAAGACATTGCCCATGAACGTACCGGCGGGGCCGTCTGCCAAGAGCATGGAGATGGGCGCGTTTACGATTCCCGACGGCCTGGAAGACAAGTTCTTCTTTGTGGTGGCGGAGGCCAAGAGCGCGGACGGCAAGCTGCTGTCGCGGTCGGTTTACTGGCCGCGGTGCCTGAAGCTGATGAACGACTCGGCTTTCCGGACCAAGTATCGCGGTTCGCCTCAGCCTTCGCTGAAGTTCGAAAATGGTCCCTGGCTCCGGCCTCAGGTGGCGGCAACACCGACAACGCTTGGTCTAAAAGTGATCTCGCGCAAGGATGTGAGCGATGCGGAAAGCGTGGTCCGGGTTGAGGTGCGGAATATCGGGAAGAATCCGGCGTTCGAGACGCATGTGAACATTGCAGGGACGAAGCGGACCTTCTGGGGGACGGACAACGACCTTTGGCTGACGCCGGGGGAGACGAAGACGATTGACTTCAATGTCCAGTGGAAGGATGCTGCGACCAAGGGTGGCGCGTTGGTGACCGTAGACGCCTGGAATGCCGGGCTCCAACAGACGGCGGTGCCGGCGGGCCGATAAGGTGTGCGTTTGAAAGGGCGCGGCAAAAAAAACCGCGTCTTTTTTGTTCTTATAGGCTCCGGAAAGAGGGATATATCCGCGAATTGTCCTGACGGGGCATTAGCAGGGGCTAAAGCCCATTGATTTTATTGGATTTATCGGCACGACTGAAGTCGTGCCCTGTTACAAAGCCTTAGAGATGGAGTTCTTCCGAACCTGCTTAACAGGCTGCGGAAAAAGGATTGATTTCGAGAGATTTGGGTCCAATGGGCATTAGCAGGGGCTAAAGCCCATTGATTTTATTGGCTTTATCGGCACGACTGAAGTCGTGCTCTGTTACAAAGCCTTAAGAGATGGAGTTTTTCCCGTACAAAGCCTGAGAGATGGGGTTTTTCCGCAGTCTGCTTAAGCGCAGTGGGTCGCCAGAGGCCGCTGGTCAATCCATCGCCATGCTTAGCTGGTGCCGGACATCGGCGCCGCGAATCCAGAAGATTACGTCGGTGGCGATGTTGGAGGCGTGGTCGGCGATCCGTTCAAGGTTCTTGGCTACCAGGATTCCGTTCATCGCCTGCTGCGTATAACGCGGCTTTTCCTCGATGAGCTTGAGCAGGTCGGCGTGAGCGCGGCGGTTCATGCGGTCGATTTCGTCGTCCATCTCGCGAACCGAGTCAGCCAGCCGTGCGTCGCCGTCGAGAAGCGCCTGCACCGCGGAACGGATCATGCGTCCGGCAAATTCGCCCATCGCGGCAAAGTCCACCGGCAGGTCGATCTCCTCGGCATTGAGAATCTCCTTGGTGCGGCGCGCGATGCCCATGGACTGGTCGCCGATCCGCTCCAGGTCGCCGTTGATCTTGATGACCGCGAGGATGAAGCGCAGGTCGATGGCCATGGGCTGCTCTTTGGCCAGCAACTCGTAGGCCATCTCGTCCAATTCCCGTTGCGCGGTGTTGATGGCGGTCTCGTTTTGCTTGACGTACTTGCACAGGCCCTTGTCCCGTTGCAGATAAGCGTCGACCGCGGACTCAACCGCCTGCTGCGACAACGCAGCCATGGCAAGGAGCTTGTCCTTGAGTTCGGCGAGTTGTAGTTGAAAGTGAATACGCGGCACGACAGACTCTCCCTTACTAACGATTGTGCATCATGGAATGTTACTGGCTGACGAATTTCAGGACCAGCATCAAATTTGTCATATTCAATATCAGATCAGTCCCGATGTGGATTAGACGCGATGGGCCGATAAAATGCTCTAGGCTATCAACATGGAAGCAGCAAGACTCTCGGGTGTCCCGATGCTCAGCATCAACCCCTCCAACTGCGAACCGCGGCAAATCTACAAGTTGATGACGGGCATGATTGTGCCGCGGCCCATAGCGCTGGTCTCCACGATGAGCCGGGAGGGAGTGGCCAACCTGGCGCCGTTCAGCTTCTTTTCCGGGGTGGGCTCGAATCCGCCGACGGTCCTCTTTTGTCCCACTCTTCGCGCGGCATCCATTGGCGCGCCTGGCCGTCCTGAAATGCGGAAAGACACCTTGCGCAATGTTGAGGAAACCGGCGAATTTGTGATCAACGTGGTGAGCGAGGCCATCGCCGCGGCGGCCAACGCCTCTTCTGCCGAGGTTCCGCCGGAGGTGGACGAATTTACGCTGGCCGGGCTTACGCCGGTGGCGAGCGAGGCGGTGCGGCCGGCTCGCGTGGGCGAGTCCCCGGCTCAAATGGAGTGCAGGCTGCTACAGGTTATCTACACCAACCGCGCGCCGGGTGGAGGCGTGATCGTGCTGGGCGAAGTGGTCCGTTTTCATCTTCGCGAGGACCTGATGGAGGATTTCCGAGTCGATCCGGCCGGATTGGATGCTGTGGGCCGCATGGCGGGGAATACGTGGGTTCGCACGCGGGATCGGATTGAATTAGTCCGCCCAAAGTAGCTTTTTGAAAGCTAATTCTTCTTCCGGTATTGACCGCGCCATGACGGCAAAATCTCTACATCGTCGTAGGCATCACGGCGGTCGCGGTGACCTTTGGTGGGATTGTTCCACTCCTGATCCTTGTCCGATGTCTCAACAACCGGCTTTGGCGGCAGGAATTCCGGCGGGGCAGTAACCAACCTCGAAGGGGCGGCAGTTTCCCTTTGTGAAGAGGGCTGTGGAGCGGGCGTATAGTTTTGCTGCGTATAAGTGGGATCGTATGCCGGCCGCTCCGGCGCCTGGTGAAAAGGCGGCGGGACCTCTGCAACGTGCTCGGGCTCTTCCGCGGGCATGTTCGGATTCTTCATCCCCAGGGAAAAGATCAGATTTCTCAAGCCGGTCATCCGTGTTGCCGAGTCAAACGGGGTATCCGCGGGTTCGGGCTGCGGCAACTCTTCCGGGACGGGCTCCGGCTGTGTGTCATCGAACCGGGTGGCTATGCGCTCCCAGGTTTGGGCTGGAGCGGGCTGGGCAGGAGCGGGCTGGGCCGGAGAAGGTTGCGCCGCAGGAATTGGCTGCGGAGCTGCCTGGGCTCGATACCAGGGCACGTTGGGGGCCGGCGGCGGGGCGACGGTAATTTGAGGCTCAGTAGTCCTGGGTGGCGGCGCGACGGCAGGCTCGCGGCCCCGGATAAGTGGTTGTGGCGGCGCCAATGGGAGGGGCGGGTTAGCCGGCCGGACCTCGACCGGGGCCTCTTGTGGCATCAGGGGAACGGAGGAATCCGGCTGGGGGGGGGGCCCGGCAAGGGGTATGCCGATGCCGGCCCTGTCGGTGGAGCGACGCCGGAACTGCGACGGCGCTTGAGAAGGAGCTGAGAGTTCAGGAGCGGGCCTGTCAGTGGAGCGGCGGCGGAACTGCGACGAGGCGGTCTCGCTTCCGGCAGGGGGCTCCGCAACCTTTGGCTCGGCCTTAGCCTCCTCTGAATTTCGGTTGGTCTTAGTTGACCGCGGAGCGGCGGCAGAAAGGCGGCTTCTTTCCGTGCTCCTTGCATAGGTGCGGCCCTGCGCACGCAGATGTAGTTCGATGCCTCGAACGGAACTGCGAAAAGACGCATCGGCCTTCTGCAGTCCTACCCGGTTCAGCACGAATCCCACGGCGCCCACTTCGAGCCGCTGCAAGGCGCCGGCCGCTTCCCGCAGTTCTGCACGGGTGGTGACGCCGGATTCGATGACTACGATCGCGGCGTCGACGAAGCGAGCCAGGTACTCGGTTTCGGCGGAGACTGCCAACGGCGCTGTATCCGTGAGGACCAGACTCCCTTCTCCGGCTTCCGCCTCATCGGCCAACTGCTGCAACAGTGTCGTAGACCGGCTGCCGCTGTGGGTTGCGAGATTGCTCGCGACGTCATTCAGGCCAAGCCCGCCTTTGGCGCGTGCCGGCGGCGGCGGAGTTCCAGAGGCATCTACCAGCACCGTGGCTCTGCCCATCGTCTCCAGCATCGTCCTTACCCGGGTCACCACCGTTGTAACGCCAGTGCCCTGTCCGGTTCCGGTAAAGATGCAGCTTTTCAAGTTGCCCTGCTGGCGGGCATGCTCGATGCCGGAGGAGAGACGCAAGACGTGTTCTTCAGCCACTCCTATTGAGACCTGGGCAAAGTCCGGCAGCACGGCCATGGGTGCAAAACCCAGAACCCGTTCGACGTCGGAGGCAATGTAAACCTTCGGGTCCAGCTTGTTTGCAGTGACAGCGGCCATGATGCCCAGAAGCAGGCCGGCCAGCGCGATGGCGAGGGTATTTCGCATCACACCGGACTTGACGGGCTGCAGCGGGGACACTGCCGCGGCTGCCATGTAGGAGGAGGCGGGCGCTGCGTCTTCAAGCATGAGGTTGTGCAACTGGTCGTCTACCGCAGTGTAACGATTCTGCAACCGGACGATGTCCGCTGCCAGATCGTTTTCCCGCTGCATCTTCGGGGTCACACCCGACGCGGCCGCCGACATTTGCCCCAATTGCGCGTTCAACCGCGATTCTTCCCCCGCGGTTCGCTCCAAATCCGTGTGCAGCCTTTGCTGGATTCGTACGGATGCCTTGGAGCGCAGATCCCTGGTCATTGACTCGAGGGTATTGTCGATCTGCGAAAGCTCCTCCGCATCCTGCTTGTACTGAGGGTGATTCGGCGTCAGATTTGCCATTTGCGAAGTGAGCGTGGCCCGCCGCTGGAAGAGCGTGACCTTCATGCTCGCCAGGCCGGCATCGGCAGAGAGAACCTGATCGGCCTCGGCGTCCAGAGATGCCAATGAATGCGGATTTTTGCCATCCAATGTAGCCAGTCTGGCCGCTGCCTCGTCGCTTGCCGAGCGCGCCTTGACCAATTCGTTGCGGACCCGGCTCAGGTCTTCGTCATAGAGATCGGGGGCGTTCGTTCCCACTCCAGCCAAGCCCAGCTTCTTGTTCAACTCATGCTGCTCGGTGCGGTCGGAGGTCAGCGCTGCCTTAACGCGCTCTTCCTCTTCGCGCAGCATGCCCATGCGCTCGGTGTTCCCTGACTTCCCTTCCCGCGCAGCGCTCTCTAAATAACTGGCAGTGACGGCGTTGGACAACTTTGCGGCCATTGCCGCGCTGGAAGCACGCGCGGCGATAGACATCTCATAACTGGTGCCGAGACGCTTGACCTCGACCGCCCGGGCAAGCCGCTCGGCGGCTTCCTGGTCGCTTTCGTTTTTATGCTGCCAGGCGCCGGGCTCCAGTTTGCGCAGCGCATTGGTCAGCACGTCGTAACGGGTGACGTGGACCATCTGCTGCGCGATATAGGACTCATAGGTGTTTGTGTCGAATGGCCATCGTGTTGTGTAGCCCAGGTCCATGACCCGTGGCGGAGCCGGCTGGATGTAAACCAGGCTCTGCGCAGTATAGAGCGGCCACAGTGCCAGCAAATAAGCCGCCGCCCCCGCGAGGCCGGCCAGCAAGATTGCCAATGCCAGGCCGCGATGGAGTTGCAGGCTGCGCAGTAGATCCAGCCGGAAAATCGGCTGCTCGCCACTTGAAGAATCCGGCCGGACCTCGATAGATGAAGCGGCTTGGGCTCTGTCGCTGGCGCGGCGCTGGTATTGAGGTTCGGGATGCACGCGAAGCTGCTTCATAGCGCCCCCGTGACTGCGCTTAAAGTGGCCAGCGTGGTAAGCGGGCTGAGCCGCTCAAGGAAATAGGTGGCGCGATAGAAGCCGCTCTGGGGTACGAAGACGATCTCGCCCGGCCGCAAGGTTACTTCCAGTGAACGGGCGGGGTTCAGCAGATCGTTCATCGAGAAAATGCGCGAGGTTCCGTTAGCCGGGTCAACGATCTGGATGTGCGGTTTGTTGCCGGCCTTGTTGGTGTATCCACCCGCGGCGGCCAGCACGCTGGCCAGGGTCGAGGTATTGGTCAATGTGACGGCGCCGGGACGATTCACTTCGCCGAGAACGGAGACAAAGCGCTCGGAGAGGCTGGGCACATACACCACGTCATCGCGGCGCAGGCGCACATCCGCGGAGATGTTCCCGGAATCGAGCAGTGTCTTGAGCTCGACCCACACCACCTGGTCGCGACCACGGTAGATGGCGCAGCGCTCGGGCATTTGCCCAATCTTGCTGGCGCCGGTTTCGAGACCCCGGCTGAGGGCCTCGAGCAAAGTCGGCGTGCCTTCGAATGTATACATGCCGGGGCGATCGACCGCGCCGGTGACCATAATGCGGTTGGCGGTGTACTTGGTTACAGTAACCATGACCGCCATGTTGGAGTAGTACTCCGCCAGCGCGGACTCGATGGCCTTGGCCGCTTCAGCGCGGGTGCGATCAGCCATCATGATATCGCCAACCAACGGAAGCGAAATGCGCCCGTCCGGTCCGACAGCAAGCTTGGCCTGCATTTCGGGCCGCCCGGAAAAGTCCAGGTTAATCTCGTCGCCTTTGCCAAGGCGATATTCTTCATCGGCGGCGGGTTCGAAGTTGCGCAGAATATCGAGCGAATGTTGCTTGAGTTGCGGATCGGGCGGTTCCTGCGCCGACTTTTGGGCCGAGGCACCGTCCTGACCCCAGAACCGAGAGGTTCCAGAGAGAAGTAGAAGGATGCAAACGACGCCAATTCGGTACTTCATGCTTTTGCCTCGCCCTTGCGGAGAAATGCCAATCCCCGGCGAACTATTCCGCGCCCTTTTTGCTTCTCCTGCTCCGTGAAAACCCATTGCAGCAGCGATGCAAAAACTGCTGCCCCGTAAACCGCACCCACAGCGACCAGGACTCCAGCCCCCTGCCACCGGTTCACCGCCGCTACCATCCGTGCTGTGGGCCATGCCAACAATCCGGCAGCCAGATAGGGCGCCAATCCCGGCGCTACCACTACCCGCAGGAAACGTGTCAGCGGCAGATCCAGCACAAAAAGTACACGTCCCATCAGAACGCATGCTGAACCTGCGGTAGCCACTGCAACAGCCAAGCCAATCCCCAATGGTGTCCAACGTCCCTCGATCCAACGGGCCGCGGGTAAAGTTACCATCAGCAGCAGCAAGTTTGGCAGCGAGTAAGTGAACTCCTCATAAATGCGCCCAATACCGCGCAAAATAGAAGTTCCCGGACCTGTAAGCATATGAAATTGCATCGCCAAACTAAATACCACGAACAGGGGGATGAGCGTGTCCCTCATAGGTAACCCGGGACCTAACCAAACGTGCAGAATTGGGGTACTCCAGAACACCATGGCCGCCACAAAGACCGCGGTGCAGAGGTTGGAGTAGCGCGCTCCGCTGAGATAGAGCTCGCGCAGGTTGTCTTTTCTGGCGGCCCGCGCCGATGCGGCGTCGACGTGGGAGGCGGCGGGCAAAAGCGCGGCAAAAAACGCTGTTGGGATGGAGGAAAGCGAAACCGGCCACTTCTTGGCTACGTCCAGCAGGCCGGCGGCCGATGCATTGATCAACACAAGCGCAGCCACCCGTTCCACGGAGTTCAGAAAAGTCGACAGCATACTCTGGAACTGAACCATCCCGCCGAAATGCACTACATATTTCAGCGATTCGCGCCGCACCAGGCGGAGCGACAAGTGCAGCCACTTGAGTTGCCGCCGAGCCCACCAGATAGTAAGTCCATCGTTGATGACGGTCCGGACCAGGTAAGCCTCGGCCAGGCCGCGGATGCCGCGCCCGGCGACGACCAGCCAGACGATCAATGCAAACTCGGTGACAATGCCGATGCTGAGAAATATCTGCGTCGAGGCAATCTGCTGCGTCCCGGTGAGCATGTCGCCGAAAGCATTCAGCGCGATGCTGGACAGGAAGACGGCGAGCACAATCAGCACTGCTTCCTTGCCGTCGCCGGCATGCTCAGCCGGCAGCCGCAGCCAGGGAGCAAACCGGTCCCACCCCAGCAGAAAGCAGAGAAAGACCGCGCCGCACAAGGGGATGGTTACCGCCAGTCCCGTCGAGAGCAGTGCATTTGCCTTGTCGTATTCGCGCCGCGCATGGAACTCCGCAACGTACTTGATATACACATTGGAGATACCCAGCGTGGTAACTCCCACATAGGTCACCAGGATGAAGATGGTGGTCCAGATGCCATAGGCTTCGAGGCCGATGTGCGCCAGCAGGAAGGGCACCAGGCAAACGCCTCGAGCCATGTTCACCAGGCGCGCGACGATGGTTGCAGCTACATTTCGCCCAAACTGGCGGCTGACGTCGTGCAGAGGTTCTGCTGCCTGGGGGTCGAGGATCCAGCCCGTTTCCCGGTCAGGCGAATCCGGAATCAACTGGATTTCGTTCATGGCCGGGGCGCCTCTCGCTTGGTCCTGGCCCACTCGGCGCGCCTCCGTGACTGGCGTAGAACCAGCGGCGTGATGGCCACCCTCCAAACCATGTGCCACGGCGCAGCGGCCAGCGCTACAAGGTCGCGGAGAGGCTCTTGGCCCAGCAGGGCCGCTTCAAGCACGTAGATGACCGCGATAGCCAAGCAGGCCACGGCATACATTTGCAGCCAAAACACGGGCACCGCGGCTGCCAACAGCAAAGCCAGAATTCCGCGCGACAGCGGCAGGCTCCAGACCTCGGCCAGCGTCTCCAGCGCGCGCCAGTTGCCGCGCAAAATTGCGGCCAGCAATCGTCCCGTCGAGCGTCTCGCTACGCCCAGCCGCCCACCTTCCCAGCGGGATTCCTGTGCTGCCTGCGCACGGCCCGCCGACGCCAGGGGAGCGTGGACGAAGGCGTCTTCAAGCCAATGGACCCGCAGGCCGCTCGAGACCAGCCGGACGTGGTACTCGAGGTCTTCGGCAATACTGTCGGCGGCAAACGGGACGCTATTCAGGGTCGATGCGGTCAAACCAAATCCGTTTCCAAAGACGCCGGCTGAGAAGCCTAGGCCCGCTCTTCCGGCCGCCCGCAACACGTTCATGCCGCGAAATGCAAGCGCCCGCAGCCGGCCGCGCGCACCGGTTGCTGCGGAGATCTCCAATTCATATCGGCACTGCGTGGCCTCGGCGCCCGCTTCCATGGCCTTGCGAGTGGCCGCGATAAGATTCGCGCTCACCACCGAGTCCGCATCGATGACGAGCAATGCGCTGGCCCCTGCCTCGAGCGCAGCCGCAAAACCCGCGCGCAACGCTGCTGCTTTTCCTCGGAGCGCGGGGTCATTCAACTCCAGCACCTGAGCGCCGGCCTTCGCCGCTACCTCGCCTGTGGCGTCGGCGCAGTTGTGCGCCACAACAAACACCGGCACGGCCAGATCCGCAGCGCGAATCGACGCAACTGTCCGCGCAATCATCGCTTCTTCGTCGTGCGCCGGCACCACCACGGCAAGGCGAATGTTCAGTTTTGCATCGGCTTGCGGCCCGCGGGCCGGAAACAGGTTGCCCACGATGGCCAGCGCAAGGTCAAAAAACAGCGGGGCGGTAAAGACCGCCAACGCCACAGCCAGCGCCGTGATTGCCCAATGCTGCATCAATGTCTCTCTAACTATGGAAAGGTTCTAACTCAATACCCGCCGGAACCTGAACTGGGGTGCAACCGTACCCGCGACTCGCGCCTGGACCCGCGCCGGATTCATGCCCTGCACCCAGCCAATGAGAAGGAAAAACACCATGACCACTTGCTCTCCCATATAAACAGTTGTGAGCGTGGTCATCAATCCTATCAGCACCGCCATGTGGGCATAAACCAGCATGCGATCCTCAGGCAGCATGGGACGCGCGGCCATTTGCACGAGGCGGATGCCGCTACCGACGGCGATGATGAGAAACAACCCCATACCTACAAAGCCCTGGGTCACGGCCAGCATCAGGAACTGGTTGTCGATTGACCTTTGTCCGTTTGCCGCCGGGTAGTCGCTGATGCCCCAGCCGAAGGCCATGCGCTCCTTCACCAGCGGCGTATAACTCTGCAGCAATTGCCTTCGATAAATGGCGCTCGACTGTGCCTCGCTGGTCGCCTCGTCGCGCGATCCTATGGTGTACTTATCTCCAACAACAAAGGCCATGGAACCCAATACCGCCAGAAGCACGACAAATGCCACCGCCGCCTTGCGCACCGAGAAAACACGCACCAGCAGCGCCAGGAGCAGCGATAGCGCAACCCCCAGCCACGGCCCGCGCGACTGTGTCATCAGCAGACCGGCAAAGACCCCGGCCAGTCCCAGCCCCCGCTGGGTCAGCGGCAGGCCACTCAGCACTCTCCGCGTGCCCCACTTCGGGTCCGCCATGCGCAGCCACAGGCAATAGAACAGTCCTGTGAGGAAAACCATACCGGCCAGAATGGCATGGGCAAAGGGTCCGGCGATGCGCCCGAAACCCCAACGAACCTGCTGCGGCCAATCCACCTCCTGGCCGGAGAAAACATGTCCGAACACACGCTGCCAACTGCTGGTGCCGGTGAGAAAGTCGAAGACACTGATCGCTGCCACAACAGCCAACATCATGACCATACGGCGGACAAACACTTTTCTAACCGGGACACCGCCGATCTCTCCACCCTCTATCAGCAACTTCCCCACCATGTAAGGCAGGATGATCGTTGTAAGTCCGGTAAAGAACTGGAATATGCCGTTGTTGATGTTGTATGTGAGTATTGTGGAAGCCGTCGAGTCCGCCGTAAAAAGCCGTACCCAATTCCCGTAGGCCAACTGGGCGCTCAAGCCTTCAGAAGCGGCGGCTGCCAAGGCAAACAGGAGGACCCACAGGTCCATCCACTGCAGCCGCCAGCGTCGCAGTTCGGTGGCAAACATAGCTATGCCCAAAGGCAGAATGGCCGCTTCGCTGAAAGCGAGGGGCGGCATGTGAGGGGGACGGAAAACATAGTAATGGGGCAGCAACAGAACCGCCGGCAGGTAGACATAGATAAATGCCTGCCGAATCGATCCCCTGGCCAGCACCAACCAGCAGGCCAGAGCCGGGATGAGGATGATAACGTTCATTGCGTCCTCATCGGAGACAGCGGCGGCGCGGCCCTATCCACGGGAGCGGGTCTGCGTGGAAGCCGCGTCCTGCTCTGCGGTCATGCCAATACTCGCTGCGGCTTCGGTTTCCAATGCCAGCGACCGGCCCTGCGCGCTCACCGGATACCAATCGTCAAACAACGGTTGCGCGCACCAAGCATGAAGCAAAAAACGCTGCCGCAAATTCAGGCCGGCCAATTGCAGGGACAGGCCGCACTCCAGCAGTTGGCGCCGCAACGACATCAAAACCCCGAGACCCGACGTGGTGATTTGTTTCACGGCCTGTAAATGGACAACCGTTACAAGCCCGTTGCCAATGCCGGCAGATACGGCCTCTTGCAGGGCAGGCGCAACTTCGCTTCCGAGTTTGCCATGCACATAGACGTGGATTGCGCCGGGAGTGCTAATGGAGGTAACAGTGGATTGTCCCAAGTAAGGCCGCTGACTCCAGGCAGCCAAAAGCGCCAAGGGCAACCGCCTGGCCAACCCCACAAAGTCCCGCAAGTACCGCGGCGCCAGGCGCGCAGGCTCCTGCACACAACGCATCGCCCACTCGAAGCCGCATCGTTGAATCCACTGCGGCGCGCGGCGCACGTCGCCCACCAGAATGTCGAAGCTCCCGCCCACGCCCATCGATACCGGAACGCCCAACCGCTTGAGATGCATCCAGATCCACTTTTCCTGCTTGGGATTTCCAAAAGCGACCAGGAGAATATCGGGCTTGGCGGCGTGAATCCGGTTCAGAATTTCACTGTGATCCATCCGGATCAGGTCTTCCTCGGGGGGCGCATAGGTGCCCACAATGCGAACTCCCGGGTTGTCGCGCTCCAACATCCGCGCCGCCCGCTCGGCTACTCCTTGCCGGCCGCCAAGCAAAAAGATCCCGTATCCTTTGCGCGCGGAAAGCGCGGCCAGTTTGGGGACGAGATCCACACCGGTGACTCGTTCCGGCAGAGAACACCCCAGCAATCCTGAAGCCCACACCAGCGGCATTCCATCCGCAAGCACCAGGCTGCATCCGGCGATGATGCGATGCAAATGAGGATCGTTTTGCGAATTGAGCCAGATGTCGAGATTGACGGTAGGCACTTGATGCGTTCCGCCGGAAAGGACCAAGCGTTCCAGGGCCTCAACCGCGGCGTCGGTCGAGAGGCAATCCAGGGGCAATCCCAAAACAGCCACCGGGTGCTCGAAATCGTTCTTCATCTCAAGGTTCCATTCCACTTACTCAAGCAAAACCTGAGAGCTTGCTGTAAGCTGCGGCTGTTCTTTGCCCAGCCCGGCCAATCATCCGATCCTGCCTAACTCACGTTGCTTCTCTCCCGCGAGATTTTACTCTTCATCGGCACAGATGGAACGATTGATTAGACGCTATGCTTCCGATAGCTTTGGTAACAATGGCGAAAAGGTGGAAGCAAAAAACTATGAGACCACACCGTGCGATACTTATAAAATAGAGAAATGGTAACCTGCATAAGTTACTACCAGGAGTTATGGTAACTAACCTTCTGGTTTCGCTGGCGGAAAGGCAAGGGCGCCGTCTTTAACTCATTCAATCTGTCAACGACTCGTTTCGGTCGCTCCTCATGTACGGGGCGTATCGAGGTTCGAGGTATCCCACCCTTGCCGCGCGGCAAGGATGGGGCACCCAGCATCAATTTCGAGGCCTTCAGAATGCCAATTGTGTTTCCGGCGCATTGGCCGCATTCACAATCACTGTTCCGTTAGCGTGCGCGGTTGTGGTTGAGGTCCGCCAGGTGAGTTCAATTTCTCTGGACTCGTTGGGCAACAGTTCGAAGTCGTTATCGCTCAGCTCTGCCAGGAAAGGCTTGATGCCGGCGCCCGGCCATTCGAATCTCATGTGAACCAGATGCGCGTAACTTCCCTTGTTCGAGATGCGAACCTTTGTGTGGGCGGCGGACCCGGCGGCGGGCGCCGATTCCACCTTGGTAACGGCAAGCTCCGTCTTCGGCTGCTCCTTGAGAGTCTGAAAGAGCGGCTTCTCGTGTACTGAGAGCAGGTCAGTAGTACGCTGCTGGCCGCCCGGCATCACGTTGGCGAGCATATCCGCGTACAGCACGAAAAGGGCGCGCCCTTGGGGCTCGGCGACCAGGTATTGATCGATCGGCATAGCGCTGGCGACGCTCACCGGCAGTGTGAAGCCGGTAAAGGCAATTGTCTTGCCTGTGCCTGCTGTGCCTGTAACCATAAGCGGTTGTCCGGCGATGGTCAGTACGTTATGCGACCCTGACCGTGCGGCTACCTGGTTGAAGCCGAGCAGTCCGTAGTGACGAAGGAGTTCAAGGTCCTCCGCCGAAACACCGGACGCTGCGGCATCGCTTCCCGCGGCAATCTCGTGAATCATGTTCTGAGTCGGCAGGGAGTCGTCCATTCCGTGCGGCCCAAAAATCAGGTCCGCGTGGCCTTGAATTTCCACTGGGAGAAGCGCGTCCAGCGCGGTGGCTTCGATCACTGCTGCATGGCCAAGCCCGCCGTGATAGCTGCCGTCTCCGCCCGTATGAATGAACCCGGAGCCGGCCTTCACGGCGTCCACGATCGCTTTTCCGGTCTCCGCCGGCAGCACCTTCGCCAATGACTCAAAGCATCCCAGCCAGATCACGTCGTACTTGGTTCGCAGCGTTGGCCCGTCGACAAGTTCGCGGCCCATTTCATCGAGCGAGTTTTCGTCGTACACATCGACGTCCAGGCCCATGGCGCGCAACATGGCGGCGATGGGCGAACCGAACTTGGACTGCGCGATGAGCAAGACACGATGCGCGCCTTTGAAGGCGGACGGCACGACCTTGATGAAGGAAGTTTCCGAGGCCAACTCTGCGCCGTCCGCGCCGCTGAGCGAAGCCCGCAACACATAGACGCCAGTCGCCTCGGGCAAGGTCAGGGAGAAGTCCCCAACCGAACCCTTGCCATCGGCGGCGATTGAGGCGGGAAAATCGGCGGCGGCTACCTTCTTGCCATCCAGCGCAATCAGCGACGCATGCACCGTGCCGCGAACCTCGAGGTCTGTATCGTTGATGAGCCAAACGGGCGCGGACCATTTGCTCCCCGCCAATTCAGAATCGAGCGATTCCTTGTAAGCAAAGCTGAGCGCAACCGGCGCCTGCGCCCGCTTCATCATCCAGTAGGCCGTCTTGGGTACACGGTCGTAGTCCACAACGCCGAAGCGGAAGCCCGGCCCGAGTTCCATGAAATTCCATGAGCGAATGCCGTTGACCGGATCGTATTTCTTGCGCCGAAACGCCTGCGCAGCGTAGTTGAGCACGAACCCCTGGTAAAGCTGCGTATCGCTTACAAGCTCTGCCGCGGAGCGCGGATCGCTATCGATAAAATGCTTGGTGCGATAGAACATGCTGTACAAGCCGTTGCTATCGAAGCTGGTGAGGTATGCGTACGCCGCCGTATCCACAGGCAGATTGAACCACTGCGGCAAACCGGCGTTTGTTCCCCACTGCTGCGCGGGAGTCAGGTACTTGCCCAAATTTTCATAGGAAGACAAAGAGATGCCGCCATACTCCGAAACAAAGCCTGTCTTTGCGTCGAAGAGGTCCGCATAGCTCTCTCCCGCCCAGAGCATTCCGGCTGCGGCGGTCCAAAAGTGTTGCTCGCCCAGGTCGCACAGGCTGGGGTGAAAGACGCTGTCCGGGGCAAGCTCGGTAACAATGGCTTTCATCTGCGCGATGAAATCGTCATAGCCCTTCTGGTCAACGCCGTTGCTCCACTCGCCGGCCTTTTCATGCGCCTCGGCCAGGGGCGCCCACTCCACGACGGAGGGGTGATTGCGCAGAGCGGTGATGATTTGGCGGACCTGCGACGTGGCCTGCTTCATGTAGGGTTCTCGGCGCGGGTTGTCCATTCCCAAAATCTGTTGTGGACCGAACTGCTCGAAGGGAAGCTCGACTACATCCAGGATTCCCAGGCGGTCGCACAGATCGTAGAATTCCGGCTTTTCAACCACCGTAAAGTTGACCAGCATATTGAAGTTGCCGTCGCGAAACAACCGCAGATCCCGCTCGTAGCTCTCGGCGGTTGGCGTGGAACGATAGAAATCTTCCATCGAAAACCAAGAGGCTTTCATGAACATCTTTTTGCCGTTCAGCCGATAGGCCATGTCCGGGTCGCGCGTAATGGTGCGAATGCCGAAGACGACCGAGCGCTGGTCGCCCCACTGGCCCTTACCGGCAGCCGTCGAGGCCTCAAGTCGATAGAGATTCTGCGGACCCTTGTCCCAGCTCCACCATAGCTTGGCTTGCGGCACATGTACCTCGGCCTCTGCCTTGGATTCTCCCGGAGCGGCGGTGAGCACAAGCGGGGGCAGGTCTTGCGCGACGCCATCAAAGTTGTCGGGCTTGAGGCGCAGCGTTACTGTTTTTGAAGCGGTGTCCGGGCCGGCATTCTTGAGCGTGACGCCAATGTGCAGAGTCGCGCTTCCGTCCGCTGCGATGGATTTGGTTTCTACGTAGAGATCGTCGATGGTCACCGGGCTCGATGTGCGCAAGTGGACGCTTCTCCAGATACCCATTACATATGCGGCATTGCCCTGGGCGGGCAGCGCATCCCAGCTCATGTCGATAAAGTACGGCGGCTTTTTGAGCACAACATCGCTTCCCGGGTATGCCATGGTGAAGTCGCCGTTCAGGTACTCGAGCAGGCTGCGCCCGTTTTTCGGCACCCAGGGGTGAGTAATCTGAACCGCAAGTATGTTGTCTGCGCCGAATCGCAGTTGCTTGCTCACGTCGAAGGCGAACCCAGTGTATGTCCCTTCGTGCGTGCCCAGGAGCTGCCCATTAAGCCACACGGTGGTGAAGTAATCCGATCCATCGAAGATGAGTTGGGTCAGCGTACCCGCGACCTTCGGCCCGGCATGGAAATGTTTTCTGTACCACCATTCGTGCGCGTTTACCGCGATCAGGTCTTTGGTCTCAAACCATCGCTCGACACCGGTGAAACCGGCCTGCATTTGCGTGTCGCCGGGGACCGTCACCGTGCGGAATGCGCTTTCGTTGAAGCTTTCCGAATCAGCCCCGGCTTTGACGCCCGCATCAAACTCAAACGAACCCATGCGCCAGTCGTTGCCGTCGAGTGGCACATCGACGGCCGCCGCGACGCCGCCTTTCGATCCAAGCGCGCGTGCGGGCTTTTCGCCAATCGCAGTCAATCCCGCGCTAAAGCAGAGAGTGACGATCGCAAGCAGAATTACCAGTGTCCTATACCGCATAACTTCTCCCTTACTTGACCCAGTTAGTTGTCGCTTGTCTTAAAATGCCAGCCGCGCCTCGGGCGAATTGGCCGCATCACAATCAATGTTCTTTTGGCTTGCCCGGCGTTGGCTGAACTCGCGAATGGAATAACTCGCCGCGCGAGCCGCGCTCGCCTCAAGGCAACCGCCTGTTTCACTCTTTGAAACAACGACGCGCACCGTCAACCTTTCGCCAATCCGGGGTTTCCCGTTTGGCGTTGGGCCGCGCTGCGGTTTTTGCGATGGACCTTTATAGCACTTCCGGCAATTGGGACGCTCATGCACTGGTTCATTCTGAGCATCAGGGCTCATCCCACTGGTGTTAGCATCAGAACTGACCGATGCAAACGAAAAAACTGAAAATTATCCCCCTCGGCGGGTTGGGCGAGTTTGGAATGAACTGCCTTGCGCTGCGCTGGGAAGACGACATTATCGTGATCGACGCCGGGCTGATGTTTCCCGAGTCGGAGTTACTTGGCGTAGATATCGTAGTTCCCGATATCACCTACCTGATCGAAAACAAGGCCCACGTTCGGGCGATCATCCTCACGCACGGCCACCAGGACCACATCGGCGGCCTGCCCTGGTTCCTAAGCGAGCTCAAGGTTCCGGTCTACGGCACCGAGTTCACGCTGGCTTATGTCGAGGGCAATCTGGAAGAGAATCATCTGCTGGATGAAACTACCCTGATCGAAATCGCACCCAAGCAGAAGTTCACTATCGGGCCGTTCACCATTGAGCCGATCCGCGTGACTCACTCGCTGGTGGACTGCGTGGCTTTGGCCATTGAGACCCCGGTGGGAATCGTCATCCATACCGGCGACTTCAAAATCGACCTGGCGCCGCTCGATGACAAGGCCTTCGATCTGCACACATTTGCCGAATATGGCAAGCGCGGCGTGCTGGCCTTGCTGCAGGATTCGACCAATGTTGAACGCTCTGGCTACACGCCGGGCGAACGGGCGGTAATTCCCCGCCTGGATGAGGTTTTTTCGCAGGCGAAAAAGAAGCTGTTCTTCAGTTGCTTCTCTTCATCCATCTACCGGATCCGGATTGCTCTGGAGCTGGCGCGCAAGCACGCGCGCAAAGTTGCCATTATCGGCCGCTCGATGATGGAGAGTTCGGAGATCGCGCAGGACCTGGGCTACATCGAGATTCCACAGGGGCTGGTCATCAATCCCGGCCAGATGCGCGACTTCTCGCCGGAGCAGTTGCTCATCCTTATCAGCGGCACCCAGGGCGAGCCGATGAGCGCGCTGAGCCGCGCCGCGGTGGACAACCACAAGCATGCCAAAATCGATCCCGGCGACACCGTAATCCTCAGTTCACGCATCATTCCCGGCAACGAAAAGAGTATTTTCCGCGTGATCGACCACCTTTATCGCCGCGACGCCAACGTCATCTGCGACGACGGCTCGAATGGCCTGATTCACGTAAGCGGCCACGGCAGCCAGGAAGAGATGCGCTTGCTCATCAACCTGGTGCGGCCCAAATATTTCATTCCTGTCCACGGCGACTACCGCCTTCTGGTTCGCCACGCCGGACTGGCGATGGAAACCGGAGCTGTGGA
Source organism: Acidobacteriaceae bacterium (assembly GCA_003151985.1). Classification (GTDB taxonomy): domain Bacteria; phylum Acidobacteriota; class Terriglobia; order Terriglobales; family Acidobacteriaceae; genus Telmatobacter. The sequence continues at coordinate 4,096 of PLZC01000062.1, read as the reverse complement.
GCACTCGATTGTGATTGAAGACGGCGATGTTCTGGAACTCGACAAGAACGACGCGCGCAAGAAAGACAAGGTAACCGCAGGGCGCATTCTCATCGATTCCGGTTCGTCGATCGACGTGGTGGAAGACCTGGTCATCCGCGACCGGCGCATCCTCTCGGAAGACGGAATCGTGCTGGCCGTGCTGGCTATCAACAAGCGCACGGGCAAGGTGGAGCGCTCGCCAGAGGTGGTGATGCGCGGCTTTGGCGGCGCGGACATTACCGACCAGGCGCGCGAAGCTGTCCTGAAAACGCTGGACGGGTTGAGCGGCGAGGAAAAGACAGACTACGGCATGGTGAAGGAGAAGGTGCGCGTCGAGTTGAAGCGCCTGATCCAAAAGACTACCGGGCGGCGGCCTATGATTATGCCGATTATTCTGGAGATTTGAGCGGTTGCAGGACGCAGCAATTTCATCAAGCCAAGCGGTGTGAGTATCCTAACTTTCGCCGCTTGTTTCGTGTCCCGGTGATGCTTCCAACTCAACCAAGAGTTGTCATCCTGAGCGAGCGCAGCGAGTCGAAGGATCTGCGGTTGCTTTTCGTCGTCGCTGGGCCCTTTATGTCGTTTTCCCCTCGATGTTTGCGCCAGATTCCAAGCCAAGATTACTATTTCCCGCAATTCTAAAGAGATGATAGAAGCACTGGGAGGTTGCCATGACGATTTTGGTTGAGCTTGACACGGAGACCGAAGCCCGCCTGAAGGCTCTGGCTGACCGTGAGAGCATTTCGCCAGAGCAATACGCAAGTGAGTTTCTGCGTGAGGTTCTCCCACTCTACGCACCCGGTTCGGGGAGATTAACACCCAGCGATGTGGAAAGGATGATGAAGGTCATGACTTCGGGATCGGAGCGTTTGCCGATCCTTCCCGCAGAGGCAACGGAGCGGGAGAGCTTCTACGAAGACGACCGCATCAGGTATTCATAGAGAATGAAAGGCCCATCAGAGGAATTTAATTCTGCCGCTTATTCATTTTGCAGGCGAACCCGCCGCCATTCTGTAGAATCCCCCTATGTCTCGCTCGATCGTTTTTCTAGCTCTATCCGCGCTGTTGCTGCTTACTCCACAAGCGAAGGCCACCGCCCCCGCCTGCTTGCCCTCGGCCACACTGGACCAGCTACCCGCAGCGCTCGACGACGCCATCAGCGGTCCGGGCGACAAGGACCGCACGTGCCTGCGAAATCTCATGATTCCCGAAGTGCGGCTTGTGCTCGTGGTTGGTGAAGAGCGCCGCATCTTCACCCTCGACGACTGGATCGTCGCCATGAACAAGCGCGGCGGCACGGTTCTGTTTGAGCGCCAGGTCAAAGTTAAGACCGAGACCTTCGGCCGCATCGCACATCTGTGGAACACCTACGAAATCCGCCCCACGGCCGATGGAAAGGCCACCACACGAGGCATCAACAGCATCCAGGCCATTTTTGACGGGCAGAGCTGGCGCGTCCTCGCAGTGCTTTGGCAGGCGGAGACCCCCGCAGTACCCATCCCGGAGAAGTACCTGCCATGAGCACACAGTCCTATCCGCTTGTCACCCTTGAAGCCATCCGCGCCGCGGCCGAGCGCATTGCCAATGTCGCCGTGAAGACCCCGCTGGTTCGCGCGCCATTTCCCGGCGTCGCGGGCCAAGTGTGGCTCAAGGCCGAGAGCCTGCAGCCCATCGGCGCCTTCAAGATTCGCGGCGCGGCGAACAAGATTCTCCAGCTCACCCGGGAAGAAATCGCCAGCGGCGTCATCACCTATTCGAGCGGCAATCATGCCCAGGGCGTGGCTTACGCGGCTCGCGTGGTCGGGGCAAAGGCGGTGATCGTGATGCCTTCAAATGCTCCGGCAATCAAGCGCGCGGCTACGCTGGCCCTGGGGGCCGAAGTGGTTGACGTGGGCCTGGCTTCCAGTGAGCGGCTGGCCGTGGCCGAGCAGCTTGTTCGCGAGCATGGCTACGTCGTGATTCCGCCTTATGACGACGAGCAGATCATCGCCGGACAGGCAACCTGCGGTCTGGAGATTGTCGAGGCCCTGCCGGATGTGGACCTGGTGCTTTCGCCCGTCTCCGGCGGCGGGCTGCTGAGCGGCGTGGCTGCGGCTGTAAAACAGTTGCGGCCCCAGGCCAAGGTCTTCGGCGTAGAGCCGGAACTGGCCGGCGACACGGCGGAGAGCTTTCGCACCGGCAAGATCGTCACCTGGGGGGCTGAGCTAACCAGCCGGACTATTGCCGATGGCCTGCGCACGCAGAGTGTCGGCGAGCGCAACTTTGCCCATATCCAGGCATTTGTTGACGGCATTATCACTGTCACTGAAGCGGAGATTCGCGCTGCCATGCGGGCAATCGTGGCAACTGCGCGGCTTGTCCCCGAGCCCAGCGGCGCGGTGTCAGTGGCTGCGTTGCTCTTCCATGCGGATCAGTTGCCGGCTTACACGAAGGCTGTGGCTGTGGTCAGTGGCGGCAACGTTGCGCCCGAACTATTGGCCGAGGTACTTAGCGAGTCCACCCTATGAGTTAGGTGGATATTAGGGAATCGCCCGGTGAATCCTTACCGCAAGGGTCCGTTCTATCTGCATCTATCTCTCCTATAGCGCCTACATGGGAACACTTAGAGCATCCCTCTTGATGGTGTAGAGTGCAATATTCCCTCCGGGGCTAAAGCCCTAAGCTTATTTTCCGGATCTTGCGGCACGGCTGAAGCCGTGCCCTTTCAAAGCCGCTCTACACCAACATGAGAAATGCTCTAAGAGAGTGCCTTCACGAGCCTGCTTCAGGCTGCCGTGAACCTGTGTTGGAACTGCCTTTGCCCATGATGGTTTCAAGCAGTTGAAAGAAATCCAACCCAAGATTGACGAATGTCAAGTTCGAGGCCGGGATCACGCCCTAGGCTGGGGCCTATTCTTTTTTTGTTTGTCAGATTGTCTCATTTTGAATTGCTAAGTTAGCCAGAATTATGTTAAAGAGGCCGGGCGCTGCGTCAAAAGTCAGAAAGTAAGCACTTACTTTCTGAAAGCCACGCCCGTATTGGGTATTCCGGCCCGCAATGGCTCTAATCGGCCACCTTGAACGTGCAACCGTTTTATTCATCCATTCAATTCTCAGAGAGAGGCCCTTTTTATGCATCTGGTGAAATCTTGTCTTGTTCCCTGTCTTGCGATCCTGGCCATGGCCGGGGCACGCGCACACCCCCAGTCAAACGTAATTGAGAATCAGACCGTCTCGATCTATGTCGATGCCCAGACGGGCTCCAACACTGCCTCCGGTACGATTCTTGCTCCCTTGAAGACGATCCAAGCCGCCGTAAACAAGGCCAATGCCGAAAATCTAAATAAGATCGGAACAAAAGTCGTCATCAATCCAGGCGTCTATCGCGAATCGGTGAACATTGGGCGCATCTCGGGGCAGACGACGGTTCCCTTGACCGTGGAGGCGGCAACGGCGGGCACGGCTGTCATTACCGGTTCTGACATTCTGGGAAACTGGACCGCGGACCCCGGAAACCCCTCCATCTACACGACCACATGGTCCCACAACTTCGGACAATGCGCCATTCCCGCCGGCTGGCCGACGAACTTCAACTCCATTGCCTTGCGGACCGAGATGGTGATGGTGAACAGCATTCCGCTCACACAGGTGATGGCCTACACTGACTTGCGCCCAGGCACTTTCTCGGTGAACGAAGCCTCCTACGTGATTCACGTCCGGCCCGCAGCCGGCACAAATATGCAGACGGCAGTTGTAGAGGCTGCAATGCGCCCGCGAACTTTGAATGTGTCGGGACGCAGCAATGTTGTTCTCCGCGGCCTGGTGCTTGCCCTTGCGAAAAACTGCATCAACACCGCCAGCGCGATTGTATCCAGTAGTTCGAATGTACTTGTCGATTCGGTGGAAGCGGTCTGGAACAACTGGGGCGGCTTGGGAATCTTCTCTTCCAGCAATGTCACGGTGCAGAATTCCATTGCCAGTTACAACGGCGGCATAGGTTTTCTAGGAAATCGGTCCCAGAACATTCTCTTTGACTCCAATGAAAGTGATTACAACAACTGGCGCGGCGCCCAGGCCGCCTTCTACGAGTGGGGCA
>PLZC01000051.1 GCA_003151985.1 Acidobacteriaceae bacterium | reverse complement strand
AGGAGCGGCTGGAGCGCGAGTACGAGCTTGACCTGATTACTACCGCCCCAGGCGTCCGGTACCACATCACGCTCACCGACGGCAGCATTATCGAGGTGGACAACCCCTCGCGCTGGCCCGAACCCACGAATATCGACAAGATCCGCGAGCCTGTCATTACGGCCAAGATCCTGACAAACGAGGAATATGTCGGCGGCATCTTCAAGCTTGTCGAAGAGAAGCGCGGCAAGCAGATCAATTTCGAATACGTAACTTCGTCCCGTGTCCTTCTGACCTACGAACTGCCGCTGAACGAGATTGTGCTGGATTTTTACGACCGACTCAAATCGATCTCGCGCGGCTACGCGTCGCTGGATTATCAACTTGCCGGCGAGTGGGTCTCGCCCATGGTCAAGCTCGACATCCTGATCGCCGGCGAACCTGTCGACGCGCTCTCCATCATCGTGCACCGCGACTTTGCTTACGATCGCGGCAAAGCGCTGGTCTCCAAAATGCGGGAACTGATTCCCCGCCAGCAGTTCGAGGTCGCGATCCAGGCCGCCATCGGCGCCAAGGTCATCTCCCGCGAGACCGTCACTCCACTGCGCAAGAACGTGATCGCCAAGTGCTACGGTGGCGACATCTCCCGCAAGCGCAAGCTGCTGGAAAAGCAGAAGGAAGGCAAAAAGCGCATGAAGCGCATTGGCAAAGTCGATATCCCCCAGGAAGCCTTCCTGGCCGTCCTGCGTGTGGGTGAAGACGCGCAGAAGTAAGTGCGCCCGGAGTCCCTTTTTGCCTTGAAAGAGCTGTCCTTTCGATTATCTGCGCCTGGCGCTGACGAATAGATATTCGTTGTGAACGAAGGTCTGTGTCGCGGGGTCCTGGGCGGTATTTGCGCTGGACCAAAGCGATTCCAGATCCGCTGCAAGGGCGGTCTTACCTGCCTCGTCAAGGCGGTTGAAGGCGGCCTGCGTAGGACCGAAGTATTTACGGAAAAAGGCGACGGCCCCGGCTGGGTTGGTGGGCAGCTTAAAGTCCATCGGGACAGGTTCCGTCTTGATATCGGTGAAATAGGGGGCCAAGCGCTGGGTGACGGTTGCCTCGTCGCCCCACAGGACGGGAGGAGCGATTCCAGGCGGGGGCGGAACGTGTTGGCTGGTTACCCTGAACATCTGGCCCGAGAAACTGGCGGGGGACCAGTTGGCCATGGCCAGAAGTCCGTCGCGTTTGAGCACCCGCGCCAGTTCAGAGGCGACCAGTTCCGGGCGTGGAGCGAACATGGCGCCGAACATGCTTACGACAACATCGAAGGCCCCGTCGTCATAGGGCAGTTGCTCGGCATCGCCTTCTTCAAAGGTGACGGCAAGGTTTTCGCTCGCGGCCCGTTCACGGGCTTGCGCAAGCAGGTTGGTGGCGATGTCGACGCCGGTAACAACGGCTCCAGCACGCGCTAAGGGGATGGCGAGGTTGCCGGTCCCGGTGGCTACGTCCAAAACCCGCGACCCCGGTGAAATCGGCAGGCGATTCACAAAGGTCTCACCGTTGGATGCGTTCATTTTGGCGACCATGCCAAAGTCCCCAGCCTCCCAGGCCGCCCGCATTGAGTCCTTGATCTTCTGCATGGAAACTGCTGTATCGCTCATGATCTTCTCCGTTTGGCTCACTGAACTGCATTGGATCTGACCGAACCCAAGCATTACATTTCACTCGCTCTACGGCAAGCGCAGCAAGGGCGACATGCAGCCTGCCTGGCTTCGGCCGATAGGAACCCCGTTTCTACGGGAGACGAGCGTTCACCGACCGGCGCCCAAACTGGGTCGAAATACCTAAATTCTGTGATCCAAAACAAAATCTTGTCACACGTCATTCACATGGAATTGTGGAAACCTGCAGTTGCCGGTGTCGCCAGTCGTACACTTGGCAGCCTAATCAATGGCGGAGCCGTTTGCCAAATATCTGTTGATAAATAAACACTTGTTTCGCCTAGCAGAAAGAAGCTTAACTTGACAAGAGCAGAATCCGAAATTTTGGCACTTAATTCGCGGAAATATTCCACAGTTTTTTCCACAGAAATCCGTGCTTGGAATACTTTCTTTTGCGATTTCGCAAGCCGCCGATTTTCAGCGAGTCTATTGTCTCCCGACAATTGGAAAAGGCCCCGCCCGACGGGGCCTTTTGTTGGTCTTCCAAGGTTCTCAGCCTGCCTCAGTGCGTAGCTGGGGCCTTGGGTACAGTTGGCCTGGGTGCGGACGGCCTCGGGGCCGGTGCAGGGGCCGCTGATCCAGCGGCCGGCGCTGGAGGAGCAGGTACGCCCGACTTCACGTTGTAAGCGTCGATGATCTGCTTGGTGATGTTTGTTGACTCAGTGGCATAGAGCACAGGATTCTGCTGCTGGGCCACGTCCAGAACCAGCGTAAATCCCTGCTGCTGCGCGTAGGTCGCCAGGACGTCGTACACCTTGGAAGCCAGGCCGTTGTACAACTCCTGCATCTCCCCCTGGAAGTCGTTCTGCGCATCCTCGCCCTGGCGCTCCAACTGCTTTTTCTTGTCATCTATCGTTTTGGCGCGGCTGGCCCGTTCTCCTTCGCTCAGCTTGTCGCCTTGCGCCTGCAAGGCCTTGGTCAGGCTGTCTACCTCGTCGCTCAGGGTCTTGAGCTGCGCCCGCTTGGGCTCGTACTTCTTTTGCAGGTCGGTGAAGTTGCGCTGGCCCTCGTTGGTTTGGGCCACGGCAACCTGGAAGGCAATGACGGCAATCTTGGCCGGCCCGGCGGGTGCCGCGGCGGCGGGGGTGGCCGGTGTTTGGGCGGCGGCGCTCAGGACAAAACCTGAGGCCAGCGTGACAACTAGTGCAAGCGAACGCTTCATGCGAGTTTAAAGCTCCTTCGGAATTCCTGTGTGGCTGTCCGCGTTTCAGCGCAAGAGCAAGCCCGTGCCTCCTGAGAACCCTCATTGTCCTTATCGGGAGCTTTGCACCGGCTGGCGCAAAGATTGGAAAAGACGCGAATGGAGACGTCAGCAGGAACTACCCGAATTATAGGAGGGCAAGGTGGGAGCGTCAAACAGCCAAATCATGAATTTCACCGCGATTGGCAGTAACATTGGCGCAGAAATGCCCACCACCACTTAGTAAGAGGTCTGCGCCGGGCTGCATTGGCCGGTTCAAACGAGGCCTTTGCAGCACGGAATCACTTCGCGGCGGGTGCCTTCGCTGCGGGTCTTGTCGCTGCGCCCGCTGGCTGGGCCGGGGGAGCAGGCACTCCCGACTTCACATTGTAAGCATCGAGAACTGCCTTCGTGATATCGGTGGCAGGATTCGCGTAAAGCACAATCGGGGACGCCTGCTGTTGCTGCGTAGCGTCAATCACTACCGTGTAGCCCTGCTGCTCCGCGTAAGACGCGAGAACTTCTTCCACTTTGGTGGCCACGCCGCCATAAAGTTCCTGCGTCGCCTGCTGGAAGTCGCTCTGCGCTTCCTGCCCAAGGCGCTGCGCCTGCTTCTTCTTATCCTCGATTGTCTTGGTCCGGCTAGCGCGATCGGAGTCGCTTAACTTGTCTGCATTTGCCTGCAACGCCTTTGTCAGGCTGTCAATTTCGTCGCTGAGAGTCTTCAGCTGGGTGCGTTGCGGCTCAAACTTCTTCTGCAAATCGGCAAAGTCGCGCTGGAATTCGTTGGTTTGGCCCACGGCCGCCTGGAAAGTAACTATGGCGACCTTCGTGGGGCCGGCGGGAGCTGCGGCAGATGTTTGGGCGGTGGCGTTCAGGACCAAACCTGAAAGCAGGACAGCAACAAGTGCAAGTAGGCGCTTCATTCGAGTCAAAATCTCCTTCTGCATTCCAGTAGCTTGGACGCGTCTTGACGCGAACAGAGCCTGGGGCTCCTGAGAAACTTCGCGGTCCTTCTTGGGGGGAGGCACCACGCCGAGTGGGCAGTGACAGGAAAAGACACGAATCACATCATCAGGAACTACCAGAATTATAGGCAGGGCCGGCGGGAGCGTCAAACGCCAACCATCGGTTACGATGCGTTTCTTCGCTTGTTTTGGGCAATTCGTTTGGAGCCAAGGTTGTACTTCTACCCGCGAATTTTCGCGCGAACCCACAAAACCGCGAAGACCGGCAACGCCACCGCAAGCACCAGAAGCCCAGCCGGAAGCCCCACCCACAGGTAGCTGTTTGCGTAATTCACTGCATGGTGGCCGATCAGGTTCCACCCCAGCAGCGAAAAAATGGCCACCGCCGTCGAGGCGAAAAAAGTGAAGAAAGCCGCAGCGAAGGCCAGCAGCAGGCTTGTGAGCAGCCCGAATCCTTTGAGTGGCAAGCCCCGAGCGCTTCCCGCGCCATTGCCTTCGTTCTTTACTGTTTGCGTCATTTTTCACTGCCCTTGTCGGATAGAATACAGATTCATGTCCAGCAGTGCACAAATCGAACTCTGGCCCGCTGAGAAGGTCGCCGAGCAAATCACGGTGACCCTGGCCCCAAACGGGATCCACTTTGCCTCGTGGGGAGAGACCCGAGTTACTGAGCCGGACCTCGAGCGGCTGGTAGGCGCTGTGCCGACTACGCTCTCGGCCGCGCTCGTTCACCGCGCCTACTATTTTGTTCCCCTGGCCATTGCGGATACAGGCGAAACGATGATCGCCCCCGGCTACTCCGTGGATTTGGGCGACCGGGCAATCTGCCATCGCAACACAATTCTGGGCTCCACTGAAGCGGTCTTTCTCTCTACCCGGCTGGTTGAAGACCGGTTCGGGCTGGCCTTCGAGTTCTTTATCAATGTGGCCCATAACTTTGTTGAGGCAGCCGGCGTTCCGGAGAGCTTTGCTTCACTCGCCTGGTCGCAGGCCGAAGCCCAGGTCCGGGGCGAGACCAGCCAGGACGCCTGGGAGACCCGCCGCCGCGCCCTGGACAGCCGCGCCAGCGGCCAGAAAGCCATCGACGAGCGCTCCCGCAATAGCTACCACGAGTCCGCCTTCTCCGATTCTCTTGCCGTGTACATGCTTTCTCTGGCCGTCGACTTCGACTACCACGACCTCCGCGAGCGGGAGTACCCCTTGCTCGCGGCGCCTGCCCTTGCCGAGCGCCTGCGTCACGTATCCGGCCTCTTTCCCGCAAACCCGGGGTACGAGTTCCAAATTCTTTACCGCCGTAAGGGCTAAGGCAGGCTGCGGAAAAAGGCTTGAATTCCGGCGAATTCACCACGAGGACATCCCTCATGGGCTAAAGCCCATTGATTTTATTGGCTTTATCGGCACGTCTGAAGTCGTGCCCAAATAAGAAACTGTGCCGTAAGCAAAACCGCAGCCCGGTAAGGCCCGGGCCTAAAGGCCGCTCCATTGAGGCGGTATCCAGGGGCCTGAAGAGGCTGCGGAAAAAGGCTTGATTTCAACGCGAAGATTCCGAAAAGCGTTCCTCCGGGGCTAAAGCCCGCTGATTCTGCGGGCTTTATGCGGGGGTTAAAACCCCCGCCTCCCTCCGTCCTGAGTTTTTCCGCAGCCTGTGAAGGCCCCTGCTCCCTCCGTGCTCCCTGAACTGAGAGAGCCGGTTTCTTTCATTGCGGGTCGGCGACGCCGGTGGGGGACTGTTACAAAGCCCCAAAAATGGAGTTTTTCCGCAGGATCTGAAGCCGTTCACTACTTGTGCGCATCCGCAACCGCGCCAAATTCCGTGAACGAAACATCATTCATGAAAATCTGTGGCGGGGCAGTTGGCGCCTGAGATTTCGGATCTTCGCTGGGATAGGACACCTTGGAAAGAGCCACGCCTTTGATCGGACAGATGTATGTAGCATTTCCGAGGCTTACCGGGCCATATTCCAACTCAATGCTGGAATCGAAGACCTCATGAGGCGGCTTCAGTTCTGTCTCGATCGTCAGGCGCAGGATGTTTCCGGTGGCTGGGTCGACTGCAATCTCCCCGTGATAGGTGGGAGCCTGTGGCTGACCACTCTTGCCGACCGCCGCTCCAACCGACAACGCGTAATGCGATATTTCCTGGGGCACCGAGTAGAGCAGCACGGCAATGGGCCCGGCAGCACCTTGCTCCCAGCGGCCCCAACGGATCTGTCCGCGGATAGCGTCTCCCACGACGGTGGTCAGGATGGGTCCGAACTCCCCGGTAGTACTCAGGCCGAGATTTTTTGGTCCCGCCTTCCAGCCGCTCCCCTTATGCGCTTCTTCGAGGCCGTCGCGATAAGTGGAAACGAGAGTGGACCTGTCCAATACATGCAGCACCTTGGTTCCCGATGCGATCGATCCAAATCCAACTGTATCCGCGGTCATCCCGTTGCCCCCTGCCCCATTTGCCGACAGGTGCAGAACACGCGATTCATAGTCCTTTGGCTTGTCTTCAAAGTGCGTCGTGCTGCGTCGGGCGGAACATGGCGGTACTTTGTGAATTGTTGTCTTCACATATTCAATGGTCTGCATCAAGATCTTTTTGCGCGTAGCGGGATCCGGCATTTCGATGGTTGGTATGTCTGCCGCAGGAAGATTCAGGAAGGCGGCTGCATCGGACAATCCGACGAGCGCATCGCGGGATTCCTTGCCTGTGAAGTCGGCCTCCCACTTGGCGAGCCTGGCTGAAGTTACACGCTCAGTCAATTCCAGGCCAGTGAGCTTTTCCGCAATTTTTTCATCGCGCTGGTTGTGGAGTGAGGTCAGCATCTGCTCCAGTTGGTCCACGGTTACAGATGTTGCCGCCATCGCCGATTGGCAGAACCCCACCAACAATAACAAGAATGCAAGCTTTCTCACTGGAAAGTCCTCTTCAGGCATTTCAACCAATTTTATTGGTACTCACCCATGCGAGACCCGCGATGCGAAGTATCGGTGCGACAGGTCGCACACCTTTAATACGGCCTAACCCCACAGAAAGTTCCAAATCCGGCAGTGTGATCTGCCGAGGATATCCTCCCGGCGGCGCGCAAACCGGAGGCCCTTCTAACCTACTTCTAGAGCATCCCTCTTGATGGTGTAGAGTGCAATATTCCCTCCGGGGCTAAAGCCCTAAGCTTATTTTCCGGATCTTGCGGCACGGCTGAAGCCGTGCCTTTTCAAAGCCGCTCTACACCAAACTGAGAAATGCTCTAACCTGCATAATTTAATGGCTTCTCATAAAATTTCACGGCGGCACGTAGGCCGTGTCGCCGTGAAATTGTGGGACTCTCGGTTCGATGTGCTACTTCGCCGGTATGACGATTATGTTGCGATATTCCACGTGGCCCTTCTCGCCCCCTTGCACAAAGATCGGGCCGGGCATTTCTTCGTGGCTGTCGACCGCGCCTCCCGTGATGCCCGGAATCTCCTGGTTATCGATTACCGTTTGACCGTTCAGAACAACGGTGACTCTGCGCCCGATCAGGGTGATATCGAAGGTTTGCCAAACATCCGGCGTGCGCGGCTGCTCGGGCGTGGGGGCCAGGAAGCCATAGATACCGCCGGTGTGGTGACTCGGCGGCTCGCCAGCCGATTCAGTTTCAACTTGCGTTTCATAGCGGCCGCGCAAGTAGACTCCGCTGTTGGAGTCTTTGTGGCAATTGAATTCCACATGTAACTTGAAGTCCTGGAACTTATGCTCGTTAACTAACTCGGGGCCGTTACCGGGACTAACCAGGTTTCCGTCTTTAACCGTCCATTCGGGCGGTCCGGGTTTGTCCATCTTCCAGCCGGTGAGGTCTTTCCCGTTGAATAAGTGGATCGGCTCTCCCCATTCCGGAGCCTTGGCTCTTTTCAGCGACGGCGCTCTTACACCGGACCATTTCCAGGGGGTTCCATCCGCGCCGTTTGTGCTGCCGGAAAGAGTCTTCCCGGTGAGCGTTCCTTGATACACCATGTCTTCCTTGCTGCCTTCTTCTTCTTTGGGAGAGACAAAGGTGATGTGCGCTCCGTGGACCTCTATCTTGGGCAGGGGCCTGGCATTCCCCCAGCGCCCGACAAACTGTGCGCTTAGTTGGCCGTCTTTCTCTTGTATTTCAATCCATGATGGGTATTCCCGGTCCGCTGACTTGACGGTAAGATCCCAGCGGCCTAGAAAGGACGCAACGGATGCACCCTTGGCAGGGGACGAGTTCTGGGCCGGAAGCGACGCACACGAAAAACCGACGACCAGCGCGATCGCCAGAGAGAGAATGACTTTCCCGATCTTCACTTGATAACTCTCCTTCGTTCTTTATCCCATTGACTTGATGGATGCAGAGGCCTCATCCCAATATACAGGCGTCTTGCGGAAGTAGGATTCATTGGCAAGATGACAGCCCAAGGCTGCATGGTGGCCGAAGACGGCGTCCTGTGGAACCGGCTTGCGCGACCGCACAGCTTCAAAGAATTTCCAAAGGTGGGGGCGGAGATCGTCGTAGTCGTTTCCGTTATAGGTGATCGTTTCCGGAAGGGGCTCCTTGCCCGGGACTAGATCGTGCTCCTCGTGCCATTGCTTCAGATAGGCTTCCTTCATCTTGCCTGGATAGGAGGCCGTGTAGTAGCTCGGAGAAAGGTCGATTCCTGCCTGCGGCGCATAAGTGACCGAAAATTCACGTAACTCAATGCTACCCTTGGAACCCATGAAACGAGTTACTTCAGCGGATTCGCATCCCAGCATCAAGCGCATGTAAACCGGCACATTGCCGTACTCGTAAAGGACAGGATGACAATCCGGCATGTTACGCCCGTCCTTCCAGCGGTAGATGCCTCCAAAGGCCGACACGCGGCGCGGCGCCTCATTGATGCCGAGAACGAATTGCATCCCGCTGATGAGGTGAACGAGCAGGTCGCCGGCCACGCCTGTGCCGTATTCCTTCCAGCAGCGCCAGCGCGCGAATGTCAAAGGATCGAAGGGCTTTTTCGCCGCGGTCCCCTGCCAGGTATCCCAGTCGAGGTTTTCGGGAGATAGATCGGGGGGAGGAGGATATTCCCAGGCTCCGTTCGGATCGTTCCGCCCATAGGTGGCTTCAACCAGGTTGAGTTCGCCAATTGCGCCCTGCTCGATCATCTCCCTGGCTTTGGCGCATAGAACTGAACTGGTGCGCTGCGCGCCTATCTGCACAATGCGATCTGTCTTTTTGTAAGCGGCTACCATCTCCAACCCGTCTGCCGGGTTGTGCGACATCGGCTTCTCGCAATACACATCCTTGCCGGCAGCAAGGGCATCGACAACAACCTGCTTGTGCCAGTGGTCGGGAACCGCGATAAGGATGGCATCGATATCTTTGGAATCGAGTAATTCCTTGTAGCGGCGCGTGGTGCGGATGGGCTTGCCCACAATCTCCCTGGCCAGAATATGCCGGCCATCGTAGAGATCCGCGGCAGCCACGCACTCCACTCCGCGCAGTTGGATCGCGGTGGAAAGCACTCCACTGCCTTCCATTCCGACACCTACCATGCCGAATCGAATACGGTCGCTGGGCGCAACCGGCCCGGCGGCGGCGTAAGACGGGTCGGGGTCCAGCAATAGAGATCCAGGAACCAATGAAGCGCCAGCCGCTCCTGCGGACGCTTGCAGGAATGTGCGGCGAGAGAAGACGGACTTAGCCATGCTTTCGATCCATTTCCGGGAATTGTCCCTGTTGTGATATTTTCGCGCGTTCAAGCGCGACCCAGCCACGCCTACCTTTAGGTAGCACGGTCGCAACGTGGCTTCGAATGTAACGATAATTTCTAACGCCGCGGGGTGCGGCTGTCAAGCCCGGCAGAATCGGCAGCGCTCGCCCAAGCCGGTGGGATTGAATTCCTGCCCGGGCCGCGTTGTGCGGACCCGGGCGAATTCTACTAACGGGTGAAAATCACATAGCGGCGTCCGGAATAAAGCCGGAAGCCGGCGGACGGATCGGCCATAACTTGCAGCGGCATGGGCCGCTTCAATCCGGCGTCGTCTTTCGTGTCCACGGTAAACACCTCCTGCGCGCCCACATCGGTTACAACGAGCTTGTTACCCGCAATAAACCCGATGCCATAAACGCCTGCCGGGAGATTCTTTTCTCCCACCTTGATGCCAGTCTCGGCGATGAAGTAGGCCTGGTATTTTGCCTGCACATCGCTTGCGTAGCCGCTGTTGTCCACCATGGTCGCAAGCACGTAGAGTCCATCGGCAAACTTTACGCCACCGGAGTTGCGCAGTTGGGTGGGAGCCGACTGCCCTTTGTAATACACGCTTGCCGGCAGCATCTTCTGCGTATCCGCCGCTTTCAGCACAGTACCGGCCTGCGCCTTCATCTCTACCGGAATCGCTATCATCGTCACGGCCAGCGTGGTTGCTGCCGCTATCGTCCAAATCGATTGCCAACGCATCGTGAACCCCCTCCAATTTTGTTGCATCTGGAGTATATCGCACCCCCGGTGGGGGCTGCTGCCTTAGTCATCTTTGCAGAACATACAAATCCACGTACTCGTTTACCGGCATCGATTGCAGGCGCTCGGTGTCAAGGGAAACGTCAAGTATCTGCGCCTGTTGTTCTTCCAGGAAACGCCGGCGAAGATTGGTCTTGAATTTCTCTACGAGCAGCGGCAATCCCTCGTTGCGGCGCCGTCGATGGCCGATGGGGTACTCGACCGTCTCCTCGAGGATTGTGCCGTCGGTGAGTTCGATGCGCAGCGCGTTGGCAATGGAACGCTTGTCGGGGTCGTGATAGTCCGCGGTGAAGGCCGGAACTTCGATGCACTCCACCTTGGCACGCAACGCGTCAATGCGCTCGTCGAAGGCGACCTGATCTTCGTAATCGGCGGCGGTAAGCCTGCCGAAGATGAGCGGGATGGCGATCATGTACTGCACGCAATGGTCGCGGTCTGCGGGGTTCGAGAGCGGCCCTTTCTTGTCGATGATGCGTAGGCAGGCTTCGTGGGTGCGAATGGTGATTCTGCGAATGTCTTCGGCCGACTTACCCAACTGCTGAAGGTGTCCGTGCAGAGTCATCGCAGCCTCGACCGCGGTCTGGGCATGAAACTCTGCCGGATAACTTATCTTGAACAGAACATTTTCCATGACATAAGAGCCATAACTTCGCTGGAAGGTGAACTCGCGGCTTTTGAACGAGACATCGTAGAAGCCCCATGTCTTTGCGGTCAGCGCGGAGGGGTAGCCCATTTCGCCGGCTTGGGCCATCAGGGCCAATCGCACGGCGCGACTGGTTGCGTCGCCGGCGGCCCAGCTTTTGCGCGAGCCGGTGTTGGGCGCATGGCGATAAGTGCGCAGGCTCTGGCCATCCACCCAGGCCAGCGACAGCGCGGCAATGGTCTGGTCGCGGCTTAGTCCCAGTAACTGGCTAACGACTGCGGTCGATGCCACTTTTACCAGTACGACGTGATCGAGACCAACCTTGTTGAAGGAATTTTCAAGAGCGATGCAGCCTTGTATCTCGTGGGCCTTGATCATCGCCGTCAACACCTGCTTCATACGCAACGGCGGCTTGCTGTTGGCCGCTGCGGTGCGCGACAGCCAGTCGGCAACGGCAAGGATTCCGCCGAGGTTATCCGATGGATGGCCCCACTCGGCGGCGAGCCATGTGTCGTTGAAGTCCAGCCAGCGAATGATGGCGCCGATGTTGAAGGCCGCCTGCACGGGATCGAGTTGATAATTCGTGCCCGGCACACGCGCGCCACTCGGCACAGTGGTTCCGGGAACAATCGGCCCGAGGAGTTTCGTGCAGGCAGGATACTCGAGGGCCTCGAGACCGCAACCCAGAGTGTCCATGAGGCAGTAGCGGGCAGTTGTGTAAGCCAGTTCGCTTTCTATCTCATAACTCAGCGCATAGTCGGCAATATCGGTGAGAACCTTATCCGGTGCGGGGCGTTGGTTGCTTACATGGGAAGACAATCGAGATCCTTCTTTCGATAACTACATCGTCTTTCAAAAAACGGTCCGGCGATTTTGGTTGCGTTCAATCATGGGCTAAACAGGCTGCGGAAAAAAGGCATAATGTCCGGCAAATTAGCGCAATATACATCAGCAGTGGCTAAAGCCCGATTGATTCTATTGGCTTTATCGGCACGACTGAAGTCGTGCCCTGTTACAAAGCGCCAGAGTTGGAGTCTTTCTGCAGCCTTTAAAGCCCGGAATTTGATTGGGCTTATCGGCATCCTTCGGCTGCGCTCAGGACAGGCTAGAAGTCGTGCCCTGTTACAAAGCCTTGGCCGATATGCGATTTCTTGGTTGAGATCATAACTCATGACATTGGCTCATGGTCGCTCTGCAATGGGAACGAACTGCAAATTGTCCGGGCCGATGTAGTTAGCCGACGGACGAATAATCTTGCCGTCCTGCCGCTGCTCGATAACATGCGCGCACCAGCCGGCGACCCGGGCCATCACAAACAGCGGAGTAAACAGGTCGATGGGGACACCCATCAGGTGATAAGCGACCGCGCTGTACCAATCCAGATTGGGAAACATGCGCTTGGCATCTTGCATAGTTGTCTCAATCTGTTCCGCGATCGCGTAGAGCCGTGCGTCCTCAACCGCGATCGTCAATTGACGCGCAACTTCTTTGACGATGTCGCTGCGCGGGTCCGCGATAGTGTAGACGGGATGGCCGAAGCCGATGATGACCTCGCGATCATCCACGCGGCGGCGAATGTCGGTGTCTGCCTGCTCGCGGGTGCGATAGCGCTTCAGGATCTCGAGCGCCACTTCGTTTGCGCCGCCGTGCTTGGGTCCTTTCAGCGCGCCGATGGCCCCGGCTATGCACGAATACAAATCCGAGCCGGTTCCCGCAATCACGCGCGCAGTAAAGGTGGACGCGTTGAACTCGTGCTCCGCATACAGCACCAGGGATGTCTGCATGCCCGCGGTCCACTCCGGAAGCGGCTCGACGCCATGCAGCAGGTGGAGGAAATGGCCTGCGATCGTGTCCTCATAGCGCTCCACCTCGATGCGGCGCCCGTTGCGCGCATAGTGAAACCAATAGAGGAGCATGGACCCCAGTGACGCCAGCAGCCCATCGGCAATGACCCGCGCTCCGGCCTCGCTGTGATCCTGGCCTTCAGGCAGCACGCAGCCCAGCACCGAGACTCCGGTACGGAGCACATCCATGGGGTGCGCCGATGGAGGCAGCAGTTCCAGGGCCTGTTTTACAGCGGCGGGCAGGCTGCGCAAGGGGCGCAGGCAGGCCTTGTACATGGCTAGCTCCGCGGCGTTGGGCAGCTTGCCGTGGATCAGCAGGTGGGCTACTTCCTCAAACTCGCAATGCGCAGCAAGGTCGCGAATGTCGTAGCCGCGATAGTGCAAATCGTTGCCGCGGTGCCCTACCGTGCAAATTGCTGTGTTGCCTGCAGGCGTGCCCGACAGCGCTACCGACTTTTTGGGCTTGAAGGTTTGGGGGGCAGATTCAACCGATGCTTCGCTCATGCGGACTCTCCAGAGAGCATCAAACTAACGGAAAAATATCGAGCGTGTCTAGTCTGCATTTCTCACAGGCGGGCGACTACCGACCATTGAGGGTCCGGCGAAGGCTCTGAGGGCCGGGAGGCCCAGGACAGCCGCCCAAAAGGCCAGCGCTACGGTTTTGGGCAGGCTCAGAACAGCCAGCCAGGAGGCCGGCGCTACGGTTTTGGGCAGGCTGTGAGAAATACGGGCTACTCCTAATACTGTTCACTTAAGTATT
>PLZC01000365.1 GCA_003151985.1 Acidobacteriaceae bacterium | reverse complement strand
CCTCGCGCGGCCGGTTCACGCCAAACGCCGACCACAACAAATTCGACAGCGTCTGCCGCGGCAGCGTTTTGTCGGCAAAAGTGCGCGTAGTCCGCCGCTCGGCCAGCGCCTGCATCAGCGGCATGCCGCCAGTAACCTGGGGTTTGGGCAATGAAATTGGCGCCTGTTGGCAAAGGGCTGGCGAGGTACCCGCAAGGAGAAGAAAGAAAACAAGAGCCATAAAAGCACGGGCTGTAAGACGCATTGTTTCACCTCAAAGGAAGCGGTTGTGCACGCCTGCCTCCAAGGGTGTGCCACTTCGGGGAAGAAACCATTCAGTCTCTGAGCGTAAGACGCGGGGAACTCCGCCTACTCCGTCAGAAACGCCAACGACTGTAACTGCGTGATCTCAAACGGCTTGCGGCACCGGACATTGGCGCAAGACAATTTATCGTCGCGTCTTACCATGTAAGACTGAGCCTTGGCGAAGCGGGCGCGGTCCCGCTCGTCGGCACGGGGCGGCAGTTGCGCTCGCTTGCGGCGCACGACCCAGGTGACTTTGTATTCGCCCGGTAGTCCGCACTTGGGGCAGTTAATGGCGTGTGTTCGTTGTTCCGTGGTTTCATTAAAAAACTCGCGTTCTTCCATTCTTCTCCGGCTCCAGTTTTCCACCAAGACAAGGAAGGCCCCTGATCGCGGGCCTCAGCGGCCACAACGAGCCGCCCAGGGAGGCCGGGGCTTTCGCTCCGGCGAAATCTATTCCATACTCATTCATGCCATGACGAAACGCAAGCCATCACCATTTTCCGCCACCAAAGCCGTCAAGTCCAACGCACGCGACCGCGTGGGCCAGCCCAAACCGGCACGGGTGATCGATACCGAGCCCCGTACCGGCCGGGAGGCCAAGCACAAGCCCAAGCTCCATCAGATCATCCAACAGGAGGAATAACCATGGCCAAAGTTGTGGGAATAGGCGGGGTCTTCCTGAAAGCCAAAGACCCGCAGGGACTGGCTGCCTGGTACGGCACCCATCTCGGCGTACCGCAAATGGACGACGGCGCGCTGGCCTTTGACGGGCCTGATTCGATTGGAATGACGGTTTTCGCTCATTTTCCGCTCGACACGCGGTACTTCGGGGACGGGGCTCAACAAGCGATGATCAATTTTCGTGTGGACGAACTGGACCAGTTGCTGGCCCAACTCGGCGCGGCCGGTGTGCGGATTGACCCCAAGCGCGAGGACTATTCCTATGGGCGATTCGCCTGGATCTGGGATCCGGAGGGCAATCGGGTGGAGTTGTGGCAGCCGACCGGAGGCTTTCCAAGTTGAAGGGCCTGCAGCGCGGAAGGGCATAAACAAGGGCGCGGCCGAAGCCGCGCCCTTTCAAAGCAACCAAGTTCGGTGGCCGATTCCTTTTAAGGCAGGTAGTAGCGGAACGACGTCCAGAACATGTTGTCGATGCCCTTGGCGCCGATTCCGGGGCCGCCGCCGGATGGCGGTGCACCTGACCAGCCTTCGCGAACCGCGTAGCCATACTGGATGCTCTGACGCAGACGGCCGCGGTCGCCCTTGTAGATGTCGTACCAGTAACCACCGGTGAATTCCTGCACGTTGCGTGTTTGCGCGCCGCAGGAGCCACCGGGGAGATAGCCGGTGGAACCGCCGGAGTTAAAGCCGGGCGCGGCGAGGGAGTTACAGGCCGAGTTACCGAGCAATCTCGAGCCGTAACCAACCGCCGTCGTTCCCACGGTCGGTGTGCTCCAGTGTCCGCCCCAGGAACCGCCCGCGGCCATCATCGCAGCCGTTGGCGACTTGGAACAGAACGTGGAGGCGTTGGCTGCTGTGGCGCCCGTCTGGCAGAAGGTTGCCGTGGGAGAGCCCAGGGTTGAAGCAAACGTGCTGCCCGTGCCGAAGTCGGTACGGCCGGCGTAGTCGAGGCCGTAGTTGAGGTAGATGGCCAAGCGAGGTGTGGGATTGGCTTCGACGGTTACGAGGCCGGAGAAGTTGTGGATGGGGGCGAGTTCGCCGGCCGCGTCCGCTGTCACGTCAGCGAGGGTTGAGTTGCCGTAGCGGCCCATGCCGGGACCATAAAGCGCCTTGCCGCCGAAGATGAATTTGTTGCCGGCCAGCGGGACCCGGAAACTGCCGGCCACGCCGCCGAGTGTGATGCTGTTGGAGTAGGCGCTGGACGTCGAAGACGCGGTCAGCTTGGTGCCTGGATCTGCACCGTTGAAGCCGGCGATATCTGCCTGGTTGCCGTACTTCACGGTGTCGGTGGTGACGCCGGGGAAGACGGTCTCGTGAGCAAAGCCGGCGATACCGATGAGTTCGTAGTGACCCCAGCCTGGATCGAGAGCTATCTTTGCGATGATGTCGGGCGCCTGGTTGAAAGATAGATTGGCCACGTTGGCGTTGGCGAAGATTGTGCTGTACTGCGGAACCGAGATATAGACCGTGTTGCCCGCGCCGTCGATCTGCTTCTGGTTGCCATAGTTCTGAATGTAAGTCGTGGTTCCACTTAGTCCGCTGATAGCGGCGTTGTAGTTACCACCGTTGGCGCCGGCGCTGCCCAGGACTGCATAAGGGGTGTTGCCGGCCAGCGAAGCGGTGTAAAGAAGCTGGGGGTTTTCAGCGGCGATGCCGAAGGCTGCATGGTTGAAGGTCTTGGTGAGGCGGACTCCATATTGGCGGGTCCACACAAAGCCCACAACGTAATTCGGGTCGATGGTCTGCGGCGTCATGATGTCGCCGGAGAGATTCGAGATGCCCTTCTTGTCTTCGGTAGCCAGGGACCACAACTGGCCGAAGGTAAGTGCAAAGTGATTGTTGGTTTCGGCCTGACCCCAAAGAACGCGCTGGCGCAGCACGTAGCTGTTGGATTGGTTGTTATTGGAACTGATGCCGGTGCCCAGGAAGTCAGCCTCCCAGTAGCCGCGCAGGGTGCCCCAATTGACTTTGCCCTCTGCCATGAGGCTGATGCGCGACTGGCGGGCGCTGCCGAAGAATTCGCTCAGCTTGTAGGCATCGGCGTTCTCATAAGGCAGCGCATTGAATGCGGTGGGAATATCGCCGCCTGTGGCTTTGCTTCGGTACACGGATTCAGCCGCAAGGAATCCGCCAGGCGCCAGGGTGATGCCCTTGTAATGCAGAGCATTCGGGCTGCTGATGGCCTTCTTGAGGCCGGACGTTTCATCGGAAATGGTTTGCACGATCGACACATTGGCAGCCTTCATGTCGGTGACGGTGGACTGCAATGTGGAGACGGCGGCGGAGTTGTCGGTAACCGCCTGCTGCTGGGTCGAGGCGGCGGCTTGCGCCCTGTCCGCGGCGGCCTGCGCGTCCGCTGCGGCCTGTTGCGCCTTCTTTAGCTGCGCATCCTTGTCGGCCAGGTCGGTCTTCAGGCTGTTGATCTGGTTCTCCAGGTCCTGGCGCAAGGCCTCGATCTGTTCGGCCACTGTGGGTGGCGGCGGCGTTTTGGCTTTCCTGGTTACGTGTTTTTTCGCCGGAGGCGTTGCATCCTCGGCGCAGGCGTATGAGGCAACTAGGCTGGCTGCCACTAATGCGATTGCGGCAGTCTTGAGTGTGAGATTCATTGGGCCTCTCATTTTCCTCTCAATTCAGGTTGAATGGTGGCTGCGCCCGGTTGAAGATTGAGCGCCCTCTACTTACGCATGCCGAGATTTGTCAACATGAAGCCGGTAGATTTCTTGATCGGCATACGAGGGTTGAACGATGGCAGGCGGGAAGAGTGAATCCGCGCATGCGGGGCTCTTCGCATCTGCATCCGTAACCCAGACTCGCAGAGTTTGATGAATATTTGACTAATTCACGGAGTTTTAACATTGACTTAGGCAGCTAACATAAGTCGGGGAAGGGAATTAACAATTCTTTAATAAATAGGGCGTCTCTGGATAAGTCGGTATGTTAAGAGAGTGCAGTCCTTGCGCGTTCCATCCACGGCTAGAGCCGCACCAGTGTTTGGTCCAATTCGATGGCACGGCTAAACAGGCTACAGAAAGAGGCATGTTTTGGAGGGAGAAATTCCGAAAGACGTCCCTCGGGGGCTAAAGCCCGCATGATTCCAAGTCGTATATGTACGGGCTGAAGCCTGTACCCTTCACCTATTGAGGTTTTCCGCAGCCTGTTTGGCCTCTGTCGGCTTATCGACGCGCGACATTCAGTTGTGCGGGGAGTTACGGTCATTCTCCGCCGCCGGCATTTCTTCCCGCACTTAGCAGATTTGCCAGCAGGCGGTATGCTCCGGGAACTAACTCGGGAAGCTGCCGGTACAGTGCGAAGGCGACATAGATATAAGTGCCTTTGCCGACATGCGTCACAAGCAGACCGCCTCGCTGCGGGTCCTGACCAACGTCGGCGGTTTCGGTGAGCGGCGTGTACCCTGGGTCCCATGTATCCAGAAAGCCGTGGCCGCGTTCCTCCACCCATCCTTCAAAGTCAGCATCGGTGATCTTGTTGGGTGAGGTGAAAAGAGGGTTGGACGGGTCAAGGAGCTTGACCTGGGCCTGCTCGTCCACTACGCGCTCCGGCATGCGTCCCATCGCCACGGAAAGCGGGGCGGGGAAGCTTCCGCTTTGATATTGAACAATCAGGGTTCCGCCCTGTCGCACAAACTCCTCGAGCCGAGGCTGGGCTGCTGCCAGTTCAGGACGCGCGGAGTAAGCGCGAATGCCGATGACAATCACGTTCCATCGAGAAAGATCACCCGATGAGAGCTCCGGGGCGGAAAGCAATTGCGGTGCGGCGCCAAGGCCTTCGATGGCGTGCGGAACCAGGTCGCCGGTGCCCATTACATAACCCACGCGCAAGCCCGGCGCGAGCTTTACGTCCACTTTGCGGGTCTGCAACAGAGCAGGCCTGTAGAGGTTAAACGGCCGGAGCCCGGCGTAGCCAACGCTCTGCCAGCCGGTGTCATATGTGCGCCCGCTGGAGTGCGCGACGGCTTGCAGACTGTAGGCGCCCGCGCCGGCGGTCTGCGGGGTTACGGAAAACAAAAGTGGCTCAGCGTCTCCGGCGTTGTCGCGATGAAACCGGGCCTCGGCCGGCTCCGAGCGCCATCCGGTGGGGAGTTTGAGGTCGACCGTGCCCTCTGCCGCGCCCTGCGTATGGATCGTCACTTTTACCGGCAAAGCGCTGCCATCCAGCGGAAGGATGCGCGCCTCCGGCTCAATACGCACTCCGATGGCAGGCGTTACCACCAGCGGCTCATAGATGCCGCCCGGCCCTGGGACTCGTTCCAGTGTCTGCACCACCTGGCCAAGGCGGATCGGCAAGCCGTCAAATGTGAACTCCGCCCATGCAGCCAGCGGGTAGGGCGGGAAGGAGCGCTCGCGCCACTCCGGGCGGGCAACGTCGTAGTACGGCCGCTCGATCGAGGGGCGCGTGAAGTGAGGCTTGGTTGGTTCGGCGTTTTCAGCCGCGCGCACCACAAATGTTTGGTCAGCGACAAGCGCCATACCGGCCGTGCTGTTGGTCTTTGCAACCGCAGCCGCGGTCACCGTCCACGAGTCGCCGCTGTGGCTCTCAAGCCAGACACGGCCCAGCCGCGTTTCTGCCGTGGCTTGCGCTGTGTGCACACGCACGTGAAACTCTTCGGCAGGCGCAACGCTGCGGGGCATCTCGTCCGCCGAATTGCCTCGGAACGGACCGCCGCCGCCTGCGTTGGCTGCTCGGGCGGTGAAGGCCATCATATCGAGGCCCAGCAGTTCTTTGAACGCGGATTGGAACTGCTCGATCTTTGTTTGGAGCTCCAACAGCAGTCCCGCTTTCGACTGTGGGTCAAGGCTGCCGGCGTCGGCTTGTTTGTAGAGGTCAAGGGTCTGGCGGTAAGCGGGCGCGAGTTTGTGCGCCGCAACTGCTCCGAACTGGCCGTGGCGCGCGCCCTCAAATTGCTTAAGGCCGGCATCGACCTGGTGCAGACCTGCAATCAACCAAAGCGGCGCGGTGCCCTTCACCAGGCGGGACAACCCCGTAACGCCTGTGTCGATATTGACCTTGCTGTTGTGAAAGAGGTCGGCATTCGTCGCTTCCGCTGCGCCGGCTGCGGCTCTGGGCGCCACGGCCCACAGGTGATAGCTAGCGTTGGCCGGGCCGCTGAGAGTGGGGTTGGCCCCGGAGTTCTGAGACTTTTGCTCGCCCCACCCCTGGCGCGCGATCTGCAGGTAGCTGCGGCCCAGCACCGGGTCCCGCGTGCCCACGGGGATGGTTACATCGGTGGAGGGGACGTTGGTGATCCACTCGCCGGTGACGTAGTTTTTGAATTTGGCGGGCGCCCACTTGCCGGTGGCGTAGTCGAACATGCCTTTCTCGGTTACCGGGGCAAAGGGAACCATGCCGTAGACAGCCAGCGGCTGCCAGGGCTGCAGGCCATCTTTAAGTTGCTCGGGAAAGACCTTGGAGTCGGCTGCCGCCTTGAAGACCTCTTGGACAATCTCGCCGGAAACCTGGTGCTGGCCATGGCCGTCGGTAACGCCGCCGATAAACGTGGAGATCAGGACCTGGGGCCGCTCACGGCGCACGGCCAGCACGGCATCGTAAAGCACGCGGTCGTGGCCCCACCGGGCATAGGATTCCTCTTGAGTTTTGGAAAAGCCAAAATCAGCCTCCGTGCCCCAGAGCTGGCCAGCTCCGTAAAACTCGTCGGCCTTGAGCAGCTCGTTGGTGCGGATGACGCCCAGCGCGTCGTCGATGTCGGCCGACATGGCGTTCTGGCCGCCCTCGCCGCGGGTGAGGGTCATCAGCGTGGCGCGCACGCCGAGGCCGCGGCTCAGGTAGGTCAGCAAGGCACCGTCTTCGTCGTCCGGGTGGGCAACGATCAGCATGATGCTGGCGGTGGTTCCCAGGCGCCTGAGAGTCTGCTCGAGGGCAGCCTGACCGCGGTCTTCGGGGAGCGGAAGGGCGATCTCGCTGGGCTCGGCGGGTGGAAGGGGCGCTGTGGCTTGAGGCTGCTGTCCGGCAAGGCAGATCGGTTGCGCAATAGCCAGAACCAGGCCCGGCAAGGATGTCAGGGCCGCCCACGTCGTTGCTCGTTGAACTCTCTTGGCAAAGAACATAACTGCCGTCAGTGTACAATCCGGGGAGCGCATCAGCCTCATGTCCCCGCCCTCTTCCATGGCCGCAAGCACAGAATCTCTCGAACGCCGCATCGGGCTTCGATCTGCCGTCCTTTTCAACATGCTGGAGATGATCGGCGTGGGGCCGTTTATCACGCTGCCGCTGGTGATTGCCGCGGCCGGATACCGACTCTCGGTGTGGGCGTGGGTGTTGGGCGCAGCCATTGCCGTGGCCGACGGGCTGGTGTGGGCCGAGTTGGGGGCTGCGTTTCCGCGCGCGGGAGGCTCGTATGCTTTTTTGCGCGAAATCTACGGGCCGGACCGCGCCGGGAACTGGCTCAGTTTTCTCTATGTATGGCAATTGAGTTTTTCAGCGCCGCTCTCGATCGCATCCGGCTGCATCGGGCTGTCGAGCTTTCTGGGCGTGTTTTGGCCGGGACTGGATAGTGTGCCGGTGGTCGCATGGCCTGCGCTGCACTATTCGAATTTTGCTGCAGCCACGGCCTGCCTGATGATGACCTGGCTTCTCTATCGCAACCTTAAAACGGTCACGTGGATGGCGTGGGTGATGTTTGGCGGAGTGCTGGTGGCCATCGCAGGAGTGATCTTCTCCGGGTTTGCCCATGCGGCCGCATTGGGCGGATTTCACCTGCCCCCTGCGCCTGGGCTGCCTGCAGGCGCGGCGCTGGGCGGGCTGGCACAGGCCACGCTGCTGACCACTTACTGCTATTGGGGCTACTACAACATCACCTTTCTGGGCGGCGAGGTACGGCGGCCCGAGCGGACGATTCCGCGGGCTATTTTGCTCTCGGTGGCATTTGTCGCGGCATTCTATGTGGCCATGAACCTGGCTGTGCTGCCTTCGCTGCGCGACGCCGCATCTCATGTGGGCGAAAGCGCCATCGTCCGGGTGCGGCTTGTGGCGGAGATCGCGCACTCGGCGTTCGGGCGCTGGGCAGGATGGCTGCTGGCCGCCCTTATTGTCTGGACCGCATTTGCGTCAGTGTTTTCGCTCCTGCTTGGCTACTCGCGTGTGCCCTACGCTGCGGCGCGCGATGGGAACTACTTTCGGTTTCTGGCGGCCGTTCACCCGCGGCACGGGATTCCGCATCGCTCGCTGGTGGCGCTGGGGCTGGTGGCTTCGTGTTTCTGCTTTTTCTCGCTGGCCCAGGTGATCACGATGCTGGTGATTACACGCATCTTGCTGCAGTTCTTTCTGCAACAAGCGGGCGTGATGCTGCTGCGAATTCAACGGCCGGAGTTGGAGCGGCCATTCCGGATTCCCTTTTATCCACTGCCGCCGCTGGTAGCGATTGGGGGATTTATCTACCTGCTGGTGTATCGGGTACATGCGCTCGGAGGGCTGGCGGTGGCTGCGGGGATTGCAGTGTCCGGGACGCTTATTTACCTGGTGCGGGCGCGACGGTTGGGGCAATGGCCGTTTAAGAGGGTTGGGCCGGAGCAACAAGAGGCCGGGTGAGATTCGGCGGGTGGCCTCAACTTGATGAAATGCTGCATGAGACCAGGGCCACCCGCCAAGGCGGAGTTGCAGCCGGCGTAATCAGTCGGCCATGGAGCAGAAACTCTGCGTAGCAGCAGTCACCGCAAGGGTTTAGTAGTGTTGTGTATAGTGGTTCAGGCTAAACCTAGTGGGGAGACAAATGCTCAGCAGCTTTCATAGGGCACTTATAATGGCAGGCGGGCGGTTGCTCGGAAAGGCGTACACCCGTCATCATCCTAGCGACTCAGATTCCAGTGGTTTGGGCTTGTTTTGGTTTATTTGCGTTCTGATTGGGGCAGTCGCTTTTCCTATCCTGTTACGGAACAGTATGGGCTGCTGCAGTGACTGGAGCTTGCTTTGGTTTTTGATCGGTTTGCTGGGAACGTTCATTTGTTGGTTCCCCATTTTGGCCGTGGTCTTTTGCGCGCTGGCTTATGCGATCGTGTCGCTGCTGAAGGTAGGGCTGGCCAAGTTCTACCTTGCGGTTATGATCGCCGCCTGGTCTGTGTTACTTGTTTTGATTGTGTTCCTAAGATATACCCGCTGGAGTCCTTCCTGGTGAGGGGAACTGTCAAAATGCGGCACGCGGGACGGCGATTGAGGAGTTGACCCCCATGAAGATGATCTCCCGTCAAATTCTGGATGGCGGGGGGCCCCGGTCCCGGTGAGATCTCCAGACCACGCTGGGGGAAAACTGGGAGAAACTGGGGACAGGGAAACTGGAAACATGGGGACAGACGGGATGTTCACCGAATTCAAAAGGCTGCTGTGGCGGGTCAAAGGGTGGGCCACCTGGCCAGCGCATCAAGCTCGGGTCCAAACAATTCCTTTAACGTGCGGCCACCGATTCATGTCTAATGGACAGGATTGTCACTTTCCCCGTGTGAGGTCACACCATGCTCATCGGCAAGCGGCCGGATATTCCATCCTCGGCCATTACGCCCAAAGACCAATACCTGAACCGCAGACGATTTCTGCGCGGGGCCGTGGCTACAGGTGTTGCCGCATTGGGTGCGGAAAGACTGGCCGAGGTATTCTCGCCTCGCACGGGCGCGCTGGCCGGCACAAAACTCGAAACCGTCAAGAGCCCCCTCACCACCACTGGAGAAGAGTTAACCAGCCTGGAGGACATTACCCACTACAACAATTACTACGAGTTCGGTGTGAACAAGGACGAGCCTGCGAAGAATGCCGGCGTGCTGCCGACGCGGCCCTGGACCGTCCGCGTGGAAGGCAAGGTGAAGGCGCCGAAGACCTTCGACATTGAAGCGCTGCTGAAGCTGCGGCCGCTCGAGGACAGGGTTTATCGGCATCGCTGTGTGGAGGCCTGGAGCATGGTGATTCCGTGGGTCGGCTACTCGCTCTCGGAATTCATCAACCAGTGCGAGCCCTTGTCCACGGCCAAGTACGTTCAGTTCCTGTCTTATTACGATAAGCATGTGGAGAAGTGGGCTTCGGCCAGCACCATCTCCTGGCCCTACTCCGAGGGCTTGCGGATGGATGAGGCCATGAACCCGCTGGCGCTGTTGACATTCGGCTTATACGGCGAGGTGCTGCCCAACCAGGACGGCGCGCCCATACGCATTGTGGTGCCATGGAAGTACGGCTTCAAATCGGCCAAGTCCATCGTGGCCGTGCGCTTCCTGGACAAACAGCCGCCAACCACATGGAACGACCAGGCGCAAAGCGAATACGGCTTCTACTCGAATGTGAACCCCATCGTGGACCACCCGCGCTGGAGCCAGAAGACAGAACGCCGCATCGGCAAGGCCTTCTACGCGCAGCGCCGGACCACGCTGATGTTCAACGGCTACGGGGACCAGGTGGCTTCGCTCTACAAGGGCATGGATCTGAAGAAGTACTTTTAAAACAGGGGCTTGGGGCCAGGGACCAGGGGCCAGGGACCAGGGACTAGGGACCAGGGACTAGGGACTAAGCTCGCCAAACCTATGAAAAGATCGACTCATCTTCTGCTCAAAACGCTCACCTGGATTGCCTGCGTTTGGCCGCTGGGCCGGCTCATCTGGGGAGCGGCGACCAACCATCTTGGCGCGGACCCCACCGCTACCATTACCTTTGCCACCGGGTCGACCACCCTGAATCTGCTGACTATTTCGCTGGCGCTGACGCCCGCGAGGCGGCTCATCCCGGAGCTGAGCTGGCTGGTTAAGTTTCGCCGGCTTGTGGGTCTCTTCGCTTTCTTTTACGCCACGCTGCACCTGGCCACTTACGTCGCGCTCTATGCCGGGTTCGATCTGCATGCCATGGCTGCGGACATCGCCAAGCGGCGCTTCATTACCATGGGCCTGACCGCTTGGCTGCTGCTGCTGCCGCTGGCGGCCACATCCACCACGTGGGCCATTCGCAAAATGGGCGGCAAGCGCTGGAACCGGCTGCATAAGCTGGTCTACCTGGCTGCTGTTTGCGGGGTGATTCACTACTGGTGGCAGGTGAAGCCGGGGGTTCTGACGCCGCTGAGCATCACCATCACGCTGGCTCTGCTGCTGGCGTCGCGGCCAGTCTGGAGTTTGTGGCAGAAGCGGCTGCGCAACCGGAACGCTGTGCCTACTGCGGCGGGCGGATGAACACACGTGTGGAAAAACGCTTGATTCCGCAGCACCTTGTAAAGCCCGGGCCTAAAGGCCGTCGAAATCGAGGCGATATTCAGGGGCCTGAAGGCCCCTGCTCCCTCCGTCCTCCCTGAGTGCCGGTTTCGTCCGTCATCATTGGCCGCGTGGCTTGTCTGCGGGAGGCGGTGCGAGCTGGACCTGAATATCATCCATGTTATCGAGGACAGTGAGCGGAACCTCTTTATCGGCATAGACGACCGGTTTCGGCTTTGATGCGGAGTCGGCGTCAGATGGAGATGCCGCGGGGTCCTTTTGCTCCTCGTCTTTGGCTCCGGAAATCCGGAGAATGTATTTGCCCTCGGGAACATACTCAAAGGCAAAGCTCCCGTCGGGTTCGAGCGAGAGAGCGCGCGCCTTTTCCTTGTCGTCGGCAAAAAGCAGATGAACTGCGCCCTGGCGCAGGGGGTGACCGTCGGCAAGTGCGGAGACAATGCCGGCGACGGTGTGCAGACCGTTGAGAGGGATGACGATGTCGACCCCGCTGGCGATCTCCCCTGGATGCACCTTCATGGTGGCGGCATCCTTGTGGCGAAAGACGTTTCCGAGGCAGATGCGGGCCGCGTCATCCTCCTTGTCGGAAGGCATCAAAGCGCAGACCACGTACTCGCCCGCGGATAGGTTAGTTACGTTGTAGCGGCCGTGGCCGTCGCTCACTGTGTGGATGGACCAGGTATCGAACAGGGGCAACCCGACATTTGTCCAGCCGCCCTTTTCCGCCTTCTGGAAGAGTTGAAAATGCATGCCGATGGCTGGAGATCCGTCATCAAAGGAAACGGTCCCGCCGATCTCCGCCGCGCGCTCCACCTGAATCGTGACTTCAGTGGAACGGTGGACGTGAACTGCGACTTCGGTCAGATGCTCCTTCCATTGATCAATGGCATATAAACGCCGTTCCCGGTCATTAGGCAACGACCGGATCTTGGCCGCATCGAGGTCAAGCGCCGGATCGAGATAGCCTTCCAGGATGGCAAACGCAAAATAGTGCCCGGGCTCAACCGCCTCCATCCTGAAACGTCCATCGAGATCGGTCATCGTGGACTCCTGCGCAGGCAAGGGGTCGCCATCGTCGCTTTTCTCATCCGCTTTGGGAACAGGTGTGAGGTTAACGGTGGCAAAGCGGGCCGGCTTGCCTGTATCCGCGCAGAGGACGATTCCGGTCACCGTACCCTTGGTGGGGTCGGGCTTCTTTGCCTGGTGTTTGTTGCAGGCGCTGGAAAAGAGGCAAAGGGCAGACAGGATGCACAGCCAGTGAAGCCGCGACACGTCGAGCCTCCATTTCAGAGTTCAGGAAATTGTAGCTCTGCCTGGGCCACGGGGCTGTAGCTCTTGCGATGCAGCGGGGTGGGGCCGAGCAGGGCCAGGGCTGCCATGTGTTCCGGGGAGCAGTAGCCCTTGTGTCGCGCCAGGCCGTAGCCGGGATAAGCCGCGTCGAGTAACACCAGCAGGCGGTCGCGGTAGACCTTGGCCAGTACGCTGGCGGCGGCTATGGAGTAGCTGATTGCGTCGCCCTGCACTATGGCTTGCTGCCGGCAGTTCCAGTCGATAGTGTCGCGGCCGTCGATCAGCAGGTGGTCGGGACTGAGCGCAAGTTGCTCGACTGCCATGCGCATGGCCAGCAGAGAAGCCTGTCGGATATTGATGCGGTCGATAGTCCCGGCATCCACCGCGGCAATGGCAAAGGCCACCGCGTTGGCGCGTATCTCGAGGTCAAACTCGTTGCGCTTCTTCTCCGAGAGCTGTTTGGAGTCGGTGAGGCCGTCAAGCCGGAATCCGGGAGCCAGGATGACTGCTGCCGCGACAACCGGGCCGAACATCGGACCGCGGCCTACCTCATCGAGGCCGGCAATGCGCAGCGCCCCGAGCTTGCGCGCGGCCCTTTCCAGCTTCCAACCGCATACTGGGGAATTTGCCATGGATTGAGTATAGAAAGCGGAAGGACGGATATAAAGCAAAATCCCCAGCCGAATGGGCTGGGGATCTGGGTGTAAGAGGATTGCGGCTTCTACGCCCGGACCTTGCCGGTGACGCGATCCACTTCCTTGAGACGGGCAGCCTTGCCGCGCAGTCCGCGGATGTAATACAGCTTGGCGCGGCGCACCTTGTAGCTACGAATCTTTTCGATCTTGTCGATGACCTTGGAGTTGAAGGGAAAGATGCGTTCCACACCCTGGCCAAAGCTCATCTTGCGCACGGTAAACGTGCCTTGAGGGCCACGGTTGATGGCGATAACCAGACCTTCGAACGCCTGCAAGCGCTCCTTATCGCCTTCCTTGATTTTGACCTGTACGCGAATCTGGTCGCCAGGCACGAACTCGGGGAGATCGGTACGCTTGAGTTTGTCGGCCAAGCGCTGCATTACGGGATGGATGGACATAGTGGTTTCCTGCTGATGGACTCAGAACTTTAAGTTTATCAGAGAACGGCGCGTGCTGCCTAATCGGCTACCTGGGGTTTCCGGAGATGCGTTATAGTTTTCGGGTATGGACGACAAACGCGAACTTCTCCGCCACTCCCTGGCTGCCCTGGCCTATCGGGCCACGCGAGCCCTGGAAGGTTCTCCTGACGAATTCGGCGGTTTCGCCGGTGCGGGCCGGGAGCCGGGCAAGATCGTGGCTCATATGGGCGACCTGTTTGACTGGGCGTTGAGTACAGCGAAAGGCCAGGAGCGCTGGCACAATTCCGAGCCGTTGACGTGGGTCGCGGGGCAGAATCGCTTTTTCGCCTCGCTTCAGGCGTTTGACGCGTTTCTGGCTTCTGGGGAACCGCTGCACACCTCGATTGAGAAATTGATGCAAGGCCCGGTGGCCGATGCGCTGACGCATGTGGGCCAGTTGGCGATGCTGCGGCGACTGGCCGGCTGCCCGACGCGCGGGGAGAATTTTCACGTTGCGGCTATCGCGGCAGGACAGGTGAGTGCGGAACAGCCCGCGCCGGTGCGGACGTTCTAGCGCTCGCGGTTTCCCACCCTTGCGTAGAAAAAACGCAAGGATGGGGCACCCGAGCTTGGGGCGGGTCCGCGTCGATTTAGGTGCTGTGAGGTCAGCGCTTTCCTTCCCAGATTTCCTGGAGCAGGCGGCGATCTTCTTCGTCTAAAGCGGCGGATTCGAGCAAATCGGGTCGGTTGGCCATGGTCTTGCGCAACTGCTGCTCGCGGCGCCAGCGACGGATTTGCAGGTGGTCGCCGTTCATCAGAACCTCCGGCGCGCGCAAACCGGCGAACTCGGCGGGCCGGGTAAAGTGCGGATAGTCCAGCAAGCCTCCGGCACCGTGCTGCGAGCGCGGAACTCCCTGAACATCGCTGGCGATTTCGGCGTCAGCCACGCCGAAGCTTTCGAACTCACCCGAAGCCTGATTGCCCAGCACGCCGGGGATGAGGCGCATGGTTGCGTCGAGGATGACGGCAGCCGCCAGTTCGCCACCGCTCAGGACGTAGTCGCCGATTGAGAGCTCCATGTCGCAATAGAGGTCGTTGATGCGCTCGTCCACGCCCTCATAACGGCCGCAAATGAGGACCACCCGGTCCAGGGTTGCGAGTTCCCGCGCAACGGCCTGGGTAAACGACTTACCCTGCGCAGACAGGAGAATGAC
Source organism: Acidobacteriaceae bacterium (assembly GCA_003151985.1). Lineage (GTDB taxonomy): Bacteria > Acidobacteriota > Terriglobia > Terriglobales > Acidobacteriaceae > Telmatobacter. The sequence continues at coordinate 9,940 of PLZC01000365.1, read as the reverse complement.
CCGGGTGCCGGCCAGGGGGACCTTCCCTGGCTCTACGGTTTGCCGCTCCGCCTTGGGGACCAGGTCAAGCGAAGCCAGCGCCTCGGCGAGGGGCCCCGGCTTCAGCACCATGCCCTCCCCGCCGCCAAAAGGGCGATCGTCTACGGTACGATGGCGGTCGTGCGTAAAAGTCCGCAGATCGTGAATACCGACCGTCAAAAGGCCATCGGCCTGGGCCCGCCGTACAATTCCATTCTCCAGAATGCCGGCGAAGAAGCCGGGGAAGATTGTAACTATCTCGATCCGCATACTCTTTGATGATATAGCGAGAATTTTCCGCGCCTTGGTTTGGCCAAGTGTGCTTTACTGTTTGCCAACAATCATGACTGACTTTGAACCGTTGCTAAACCGCTGGCAATCGGCCGGCGTACTGGATGCGGAGGCGGCCGACCGCATTCGCACCTACGAGTCGCAGCAGGCGCGCCCCACCGGTCTTCGCTGGCAGGGGATGGTCGCGCTTATTCTCGGAGCGATTTTGCTGGCCTGCGGCGTGGTGTTGTTTGTCTCCGCTCATTGGGACGAGTTGGCCCCGGCGGCTCGCTTCGTCCTGGTCATCGGCATGGTCGCCGTCTTCCATCTTGGCGGGGCTCTGACGCGCAACCAGTATCGCGGCTTGTCCACCGCCTTGCATGCCGTGGGCACTGTCTCGACAGGAGCGGCGATTGCGCTGGTGGGGCAGATTTTCAACATTGAAGAGCACTGGCCGGCGGCGATCCTGATGTGGGCCTTGGCAGCGCTGGCGGGCTGGATTCTTCTTCGCGATGAGGCGCAGCAGGTTCTCACTCTGTTGCTGTTCCCGGCGTGGATGGTGTCAGAATTGGCCTTCAATGCCGAGGGTCATATCGGGGAGTTGGTTTATATTGGCCGGTTCCTGTTTGTCTGGGCTATTTTCTACCTGATCATGTTTCTCGGCTCACGGCGGAAGGCTGTTCAAGGAATCTTGTTCGGCGTGGCGGCTATTGCTGCTGGCGTCGGCACCACCTTGATGCTGGTAGGCTGGCGGTCGTGGTCGGGGGCGGAGACTTTCCTGCCATTCGGACTGCGGTTCTGGAGTTGGGTTGCGATAGCCGCTCTGCCGCTGGCGATTGTGGCGTTCCGGGGGCACAAAGGACTTATCCCCGTGGCGACAGCAATTGTGTATTGCATTGCGTTGCCCTGGTGCAATCGGACCTGGACGGAGACATGGAACCTCGGCAATGGAAACAAGGGCTCCTATAACCTGACCGAACCGAACCTCGCGGCGCATGCATTGGTGGCTGCCTTTGCGGTCTTCGTCATCTGGTGGGGGGTGCGGCAGGCCAGCCGCGCGCTAGTCAACCTGGGAATTGCCGGGTTTGGCGTTGCGGTCGGCTGGTTCTACTTCAGCAACATCTTTGACAAGGTGGGACGTTCGCTCGGGCTCATCGGCCTGGGCATTCTCTTCCTGGCCGGCGGCTGGGCCCTGGAAAAGATGCGGCGCCGCTTGCTGGCCCGCATGGGGCCGGGCGCAGTTTCAAGCGCAACTTCAACCGAGGAGGCGAAATGAAGCTCTCCAAGATTTCGCTCGTGCTGCTTGCGATTCAGTTGGCGCTGGTCTCGTCCATCGCCGCCAAATATTTGTATCAGCGCTGGCGGTGTCCGCGGGTATGGACCCAGGCCGTGGCTTATGACCCTGAGCTGGTGATGCGGGGCCGCTACCTGAGCTTGCAACTCATCGTGGATGGCTGCCAGAGCACTCTGCCTTCGGGGAAGCAGGCTACGTTTCAGCGGACCATCAACGGAGAAGTGACTGGAACCAGGTACGCGATTGGCGCGGATCGCCCGGTTCAATTCGCCGCCACGATCCAGGTGCAGGGAAACAAGCTGGTGGCGATTCGCGTCCCGGACACCGAAATTCAGCTTAAGGGCCAGTCGGTGACTGCCCTGCACGGTTCATCCTGCGAGGCGATGCGGGTCGACAAGCCCGTCAATTTTTACATTACCGAGCATGCGGCCAGTCCGTTGCCGGTCAAGACTGGCGATGAGCTTTGGATTGAGGTTACTGTGCCGCCGAAAGGCCCGCCGCGGCCAATTCAACTCGCTCTCAAGGAGAAGGGCGTGTGGAGGCCGTTGGCGTTCCAGTAGGCTAGACTTCTCGGAAAACAAGAGCCAACAGGGGCTAAAGACCATTGATTTTATTGGCTTTATCGGCATCCTTCGGCTGCGCTCAGGACAGGCTAGAAGTCGTGCCCTGTTACAGAGGCTTGGCCGATGGTATCTTCCGCAGCCTGTAAAGCCCGGGCCTAAAGGCCATCGAAATTGCGGCGGTATTCAGGGGCCTGAAGGCCCCTGCTCCCTCCGTCGTCCACTTGTCATGAGTCTTTCCGCAGTCTGTAAAGGCCCCTGCTCCCTCCGTCGCCCTTCTGTAGAGTTGTTCCGGAGGCGGCATAACCGTCAGGGCTTCAGGTGCGTAAAGATGGGCAGCTTGGTGACGTCGTTGAAGATGATGAAGGCAAAAAAGGCCATCAGCACCACAAACGCGGCCTGGTAGATGCGCTCCTTGACATTGGTGCCGATATCGCGCCGGATCAGGCTTTCAATCAACAGAAGCATGATCATGCCACCATCCAGAATCGGGAAAGGCAGCAGGTTGAGAATGCCCAGGTTGAGGCTGATGGCGGAAGCCAGCCCGAACTTCGGAAGCCAGCCCTTCATCTCCGCCGCCTGACCGGCCATGCGCGCAATTCCCACGGGACCGGAGAGCTGCGAAACAGAAACCTTATGCGTGAATAGACGGCCGAGCACTTCCACAATCAGGAAGGAATTATCAGCACAGAATTCCTTGGACTTCGAGACTGCCTTGAGAAACGGCATCGGGTCCGGGTGCCCGGGCGGGTCGGCCTCAAGAATGCCCAGGCGCCACGCCGAATCGATCATGGTCGGATGGACAACCATGGGTGCGAGAGTCTGGCCGCTGCGAGTCACCGTCAGTACGACAGGCTTGCCCTGGCCGGCCTGTAGATAGGACTGCATGGGAATTACGGTGTGAAAGATGTGTCCGTCCACAGCCGAAATCTCATCGCCCTCCCGCAGACCGGCTTGCGCTGCGGCTGAGTTCGGTGTCACTTCTTCGACGAGAATGGAGCCGGGCAACATCTGCAAGAGCAGCCCGGTCTTGCTCATTTTGAAGTCCTGCCCTTTGACGTCGCCGGGCAAATGAAGCGAGAGTTGCAGGGTTTTTCCGCCCCGATCGACAGTAACCGGCACCGTCTGGTTCAGATTCAACGAGGCGCGCATTTCAACCAGCGACCAGTCGGGATTGTCCACGTTTTCGAAGTGCCGGATGACGTCGCCTGGCTCAAAGCCAGCCTGCTGCGCTGTCGATCCGGGGATAACCCACTCGACCGTGGCGGTTTTCACATCGTCGTGGATCTCATTGATCCAGGCGAAATAGAAGACCATCAACACAAAGGCCAGGATGAAGTTGGAGGTTGGTCCTGCCAGGCCGATGAGCATTCGCTGCCAGCGGGGATGGGATGTAAAAGCCGCCGGGTCGTCCACCGGCTCGTCTTCGCCGGGATTCTCACCGGTCATTTTCACAAAGCCGCCCAGGGGAAGCAGGCAGACTTTGTAATCGGTGTCGCCGTACTTGAAGCCGAACAGACGCGGCCCGAAGCCGAAGGAAAACGCCTCTACGCGCACCTTGAAGAGCTTGGCAACGGCAAAATGTCCGAATTCATGGACCACAACCATGACGCCGACAAGGACGATAAAGGCAACGGCAGCAACTAGGAATTCATGCATAGATAAGCGATTTTTTCCTCGACAACAAGAGTCCGTTTACGCCGGTTGTGCCACAGACTTCGATGCGGTCCCGGCCACCACGATGCGAGCGGTTTCACGCGCTTGCCGGTCGGCGGCAAGCACCTCGGCAATCGTGTCGGGGTGCGCTTCCGGCGTGGAAGCGAGCACCAATTCAATTGTACGCGGGATTCCGGTGAAGGGGATTCGCCGGTCAAGGAAGGCCTCGACCGCCACTTCATCGGCAGCGTTGAGGGCTATGCAATGGGCGCCGCCCTTCTCCGCCGCCTCGTAGGCGAGGCGCAGGCAGGGAAACCGCTCGAAATCGGGCGGCTCGAAGTCAAGATGGCTGAGCGCGGCCATATCAAATGTCAGCGTTGAAGCCGGGCGCTCCGGGTAGGCCAGCGCATAGAGAATAGGCAGGCGCATGTCGGTAACTGAGATCTGCGCCAGGATCGACCCGTCGATATATTCCACCAGCGAATGCACCGTGGACTGGGGATGGACCGTGACCTTGACCCGGGAAGCGGGGACGTCGAAGAGGCGGCAGGCCTCGATGATCTCGAGGCCCTTGTTCAGCATAGTGGCCGAATCGATGGTGATGCGGCGGCCCATGACCCAGGTGGGGTGCTTGAGGGCTTGCTCCGGGGTAATAGCGGCAAATTTATCCAAGGGAAGCTGCCGGAACGGGCCGCCCGAGGCGGTGAGCCAAATGGACTTGACCTCGGCGTGCATGCCCACACGCAGGCATTGGTGGACGGCGTTGTGCTCGCTGTCGATGGGCAGGATAGGCACGTTTCGTTGGCGGGCGGCGCGGGTAAGGATCTCGCCCGCCGCCACCATGCATTCCTTGTTGGCCAGGCCCACCGGCTTGCCGGCCAGGATTGCTGCATGGGTTGCTTCGAGTCCGGCCACGCCCACGATGGCTGAGACGACGAAGTCTGCGTCCGGGTGGGTGGAACAGGCTACGGTGCCTTGGGTGCCATGGACGGTCTCGATGCCGGTGACGCCGGCCCGGCTGAGTTGCGCGGCGAGTTGCGCGGCCAGCTCTTCGGTGGCCATCGAGACGAGCCTAGGACGCCAGCGAACGGCTTGCGCAAAGGCTTCGTCGAGGTTGCGCCCGGCGGCCAGAGCGGCAACGGAATAGCGCTCGGGGAATTGTTCGACGATAGAGAGGGTACTCTGCCCGATGGAGCCTGTGGAACCGAGGATGGCTAGTCGCTTCAAGGTATATCTAAAATCCTTTAGAACCGCTGGTGAATAACCTGAGCGTACCATAGCACCGGAGCGGCCAGCAGGAGCGCGTCGATGCGGTCAAGCACCCCGCCATGGCCGGGCAGCAGTGAACCGGAGTCCTTGACGTCGGCGGAGCGTTTCAATGCAGATTCGACCAAATCTCCCACTTGCGCCGCGACGTTGATCAAGACGGCCAAGCCGAGCCAATACGACATATCCTCCGGATAGGAGAGGACGGCCGAATTCCACTTTTCGAGTTGCTGGGCCAGAGCGATTAAGCCGCCGGCCACAAGCAGGCTGCCGGCCACCGAGGCCAATGCGCCTTCCCACGTCTTGTTGGGGCTTAGCTTGGGCGCAAACTTATGCCTGCCCCAGGTGCGGCCCACATAAAGCGCCGCGATGTCTCCGCCCCACACCACGCAAAGCAAAAAGGTGACCAGCGACGGACCGTTTGTCTGCTCCCTGAGGATGGGCAGAGTGACCATGGTGAGGCCTACATAGAGCAGGCAGAAGGTGGATGTTACCGCGTCCGGCATCACCAGTTCAATAGACGACCGGAAGGTGCAATAGATCAACAGGCCAAGGCTCAGCATGCCAAAAATAACCATGGATTGATCGGGCCATTGAAAGTTGCCGGCAAAGAGCAGCAAGATAGCCAGAAGTGCAGCGACTCGCGGCGGCCGAGCCCCGCCCCGCTCCGCCATGCTGAGGAATTCCCAGCCTGCAAGCGCCGCCACGCCTGCGGTAGCAAGCATGAAGACCCACTGCAGCCTCGACGGGAGGAACACCAGGGCCAAGACGCACGGGATCAGGATAATGCCAGTGAGAACACGTTTCATGCCAAAGGTGAGAATACACTGCCGAGGCAGCAGCCAGATTATTCAGGCCTCTTCGTTTGTCTTGGCACCGGCCGCGAGTGAGCAGTTATCCCGCCGCGATCCTGACCCGCTCCGCCTCCGCGTCCGTCTCGCCTGAGCCTTCACTCAGGCCGCCGTAGCGGCGTTCCCTGCGCTGAAAGTCGGCGATGGCTTCGAGCAGATNNTCGGTGTAGGCGATCTGCCACAGCAAATAATTGGAGATGCGCATTTCTCCGGAGGTCCGGATCAGCAGGTCGGGATCGGGCATGTGGGCCGTGTAGAGATGGCGGTGAATATCCTCTTCCGTGATGCGGCCGGGGCTCATGCGGGTGTGTTCTATCTCGGCGGCGAGGGAGCGGAACGCATCCACCATCTCCGAACGGCCGCCGTAGTTCAGGGCCAGCGTAAGCGTAGTGCCGGTGTTGCCGACGGTGGCGTCCTCGGCCCAGCGCATCTTCTCCTGCACCTCGGGGGGCAGCTCGTGGGTACGGCCGATGTAGCGGATGCGCACATTGTTGTCCATCATTCGCTGCAGGTTGGTCTCAAGATAAGTCTTGAGCAGGCGCATGAGGAAGTTGACCTCGGCGCGGGGGCGGCGAAGGTTGTTTTCCAACGAAAAGGCGTATAGCGTGAGCCAAGGCAGGCCTATGCGGGACGCAGTTTCCGTGACCAGCTGCACGCTCTTGGCCCCCTGCTGGTGGCCCAGGAAGCGCTTGAGGGAGCGGTGACCGGCCCAGCGCCCGTTGCCATCCATAATGATGGCCACATGCTCGGGCAGGCGCTCGGGCTTCAAAGTTGCATAAACGGCCCGCTCCTCGGCGGTCAGCTCGGAAATGCGTAGTGTGCCAGCAGGATACAAGAAAAATCCGCCTCGTTTTCGTTCTCGAATATAGGGAGAGTGCCGTCCAGGGGCCCGACGCAGCCGGCAGGCCGCAGCCCGCAAGGACGCCTGCATCCATCATCCACCACGGCGGGCAGGAACACAATGAGGCGTTGGGATTTGCGCGCAAAGACAGGCGCGATCCCTTTCTTTCAAGACTTTATGCTGTGCGACGATGTCCCATTGCCATGTCCCTCAGTGAGCTGTAGAACAGCGTACGGTGGAGAGAGTCAAGCTGGGGCAACAAGGTTGCAATCTCGGCCAGAAATGGGTCTGAGAGGATGCCGGCTACTTCCTCTTCGCGCTGGCTGCGGGAGTCTCGGACCAGTTGGTTCAGCTCGACTTCGAGCGCTGCGGCCAAACGCTCGAGCGAACCGAGAGTGGGAATTGCCTTGCCGTTTTCAATTTTGGAGATGTAGGTACGGGGCACCTGCATGCGCGCTGCCAGTTGCCGCTGGCTCAGGTGACGCGCCCGTCGGATATTGCGCACCTGGCCGGCCACCCTTTGCCCAGCTTCAGCCGACGCCACGGCCGGCTGGCTGGCAATCAATTGCGGAGCCAAAACAACAGGCTCTTCAGCCTCGAGGGGTTTGTGGCATTTCCTGCAAAGGCAATTGCCGGCTATAAACTGCGTGAGCTTGCAATAATCACAGCGCACTACTTTGCGGGTTTCCCCGCATACTGGGGTGGTAGCCATAGGCTGTGTGCGGAGTGCCAGAGCAGGGCCTCCGGGGTGCTTTTTCACACCACGATATGTGCTACTTTCGGGGAAATGAACCATAATTGTCAAGTACAAACTTAGGGTCAATCCTAAGATTTCCCTATCATACTCGGATAAACCCAAAGAATCACGAACCAAATGAAGCAACATGGAGACAAAAGAAAATGACCATTGGAAATAGTCCAGCAGGCGACCCTCTCTATGGCCGCGAACAGGCTTGGCGACTGCTTGCGGAGTGGACACAGAGCGAGAGCCTGCGCAAACACGCTCTGGCGGTCGAGATCTGCGTAGTAGCCTGCGGCGAGGCCGAAGCAGATCGGCTCGGGCTGACGGACCATGAACACGCCGGGCAGCGTGAGGCGCTCATCCAGCTCTATTCCACCACTGCCCTGCTGCACGACTTCGACTACGAGCGCCATCCGACGGCCCAGGAGCACCCGTTTGTGGGCGTGCGGGAGCTGGAGCGGCTGGGCTGGCCGCTGGCGCTGCGCACCGCCATCCTGGGCCATGCGCAATACTCGGGCGTGCCGCGCGAGTCGCATCTGGCCAAGGCCCTGTTTGCCTGCGACGAACTGGCCGGCTTTCTGACTGCCTGTGCGCTGGTGAAGCCCAGCAAGTCCATTGCCGATGTGGAGGCCGCCAGTGTGCGCAAAAAGATGAAGGACAAGGCTTTTGCGCGGGGTGTGAATCGGGAGGACGTGATCCAGGGCGCGGAGGAGCTGGGAGTGGAGCTGGAAGCGCACATCGCGTTCTGCATTGAGGCGATGAAGAAACGGGCCGCGGAGCTTGGGCTTTGATGGTGCAGCGATCCCACCCATACGCCAAAAAGCGGCGCATGGATGGGGCACCTGAGAGGCCCTGGGCACCCGAGGTTTCTTTGCGAGGCGGCGGGCGGATGGCGCGAAAGTTGTAGTTTTTTTGTGTCTCGTAACCGGGCATTGGTGGAGATAATCGGGTATCTGCCTGGAGAAACCACCCTCCGCGGACTCTGGGTTGTACGCCATGTCGACGAGCATTGAAACGGAATCCGGCCCCGACGCAGGCGCAGAGAGCAGCGCCCCTGACGCCGTCGTGCAGACCAGCGGCGCCGACATGCTGCGAGCGATTGACGCGCTCTACAACCTGGAGATGAAGGCCAACATTGCGGCCCTTCGCCATCAACAGCGGCACCTGCGGCGGCATCGATCACTGACCGAGTGGGGGACGTATTGGCCGCTGGCTTTGGGCATCCTGGTGAGCTTCTTCACGCCGCAACTGCGCGAATTCGTGGAAGCCTACCGGCCCTGGGGACTGTGGGTGAGCTTCCCGATGGTGGCTCTTTCGATCCGGCCCGAGATCTACATGGGCAGCAGAATGGCCGTCCTGCTGCCAACGGCGATGATGTACCTCCAGTTCCCGATGGAGGGATTGCTGGCCAGGGTCGCTCTACGGGGCAACGTCACGGTGTACGGGGTCGCTTTGCAGGTCTTGTTCTTTCACGGACTGTGCATCGTGGACTTGTGGTTGTTGAACGGCGGAGTGTTGCAACTGCTGCACCAGCTGGGGCACTAACCGCTGCTCATGGATGAAGACTGGCTCTCCGAGATCGTTCCGATACTCTGCTCGGACGATGAATGACAGCCTTTGAGGCCAGTGGCTTCGATGGTCCGACTCGGGCGATGAGCTCAGGCTTAAGAGCACCACGCACAGGAGTCACTGAAATAAAAGTGGACATCTGCCGATATGCTTGGCGGACGACTGTCTATCCAAAGCGCCGTCTGAAGGTGGGCCAATTCCTGTGCCGTCGCTGGAACATATTATCTATGCGAGCGTTGCAACTCAGCATTTCGGATCATCCGAGCTAGCCGAACTCTTGCAAAAGTCCCGCACATCGAATGAACGCGTCGCGCTGACTGGGATGCTGTTGCACTGCGACTCCGATGGCAGTTTCTTTCAGGTACTTGAAGGTGAACCCGCGGCACTCGATCAGCTATTTCAAAAAATCCTTATGGATAAGCGCCATTCACATGTGACCCTGATTATCAGGGAGCCGATAGCCAAGCGATCCTTTGCGGAATGGAGCATGGGCTTCTCCGGGGTATCGCAGGCGCAGCTGAGAAAGATACCGGGGCTCAACGACTTCTTTCGAAAAGGCTCGAGCTTCACAGAGCTCGATGCCGGTCGTGCGAAAAACCTCCTGATAGCGTTTTCGGAAGGCTATTGGCGGCCTGAGCATCTGGGTGCAACCGGAACATGGGCCTGAACACTGGTTTGACCCTCATAGACCGCGAGTCGATTACTCCATGCTGAAATAGCGTGAATTCACGCCGTTCCGGACAGAAGCGGTTAACGTGTCCGTACCTGGAGCGAAAAGCAACCGCGGATCTTTCGACTTCGGTCGCCGCGGCGACCTGCGCTCAAGATGACAGGTCCTTTTTGGGGGGCGAGATTCGTGGTTTCCCACCCTTG
>PLZC01000049.1 GCA_003151985.1 Acidobacteriaceae bacterium | reverse complement strand
CGACCAGATCGCGCACGATGGTGTCTACGTCGCGGCCGACGTAACCCACCTCGGTGAATTTGGTCGCCTCGACCTTGATGAAAGGGGCGCCGGCGAGCTTCGCCAGGCGTCGCGCGATCTCCGTCTTGCACACGCCGGTGGGCCCGATCATGATGATGTTCTTCGGCATGATGTCGTCGGCGATGTCGGGGGGCAGCTTTTGCCGGCGCTGGCGGTTACGCAGTGCGATGGCGACGGCGCGCTTGGCGGCTTTCTGGCCGACGACGTGCTTATCGAGTTCGGCGACAATCTCGCGCGGCGTCAACTCGTCCAGGGAGACATCTTGTTCTTCGGCAGATGCGGGGAGATAGATGGCCATTGATCAACGGGCGCAGAAAGCGTCAGCCCTTCAACTCCTCAATCGTGATGCGGTCGTTGGTATAGATGCAGATGTCACCGGCGATCTTCATCGCCTTCTCGGCAATCTCGCGGGCGCCCAGGTCGGTGTTTTCGAGCAACGCCCTGGCCGCGGCCGTGGCGTAACTGCCGCCTGAGCCGATGGCCGCCAGCGGTTCGTCGGGATCGATCACGTCCCCCGAGCCTGAGATCAAGAAGGTCTGTCCCTGGTCGGCAACCACCAGCAGGGCCTCAAGGTTGCGCAACATCTTGTCGGTGCGCCAGTCCTTGGCTAATTCGACAGCCGCCCGGTTCAGGTTGCCTGCATACTGCTCCAGCTTGGTCTCGAAACGGGCAAACAGGCTGAATGCATCGGCGGTGGAGCCGGCAAATCCAGCGAGAATCCTGTCCTGGTAGAGGCGACGGATCTTCTTGGCTGAGTGTTTCAGAACGTGATCGCCCAACGTCACTTGCCCGTCGGCAGCCATCACCACCTGCCCGTTGCGGCGTACGCAAATCACGGTGGTCGAGCGTATTCGGGAATGTCGTGCCATGCTGGAACTCCGCTTAAAAGCCAAGAAAAAACCTCGAGGAATCGGGTCTCCGGCAGGCCGGAAGTGATTGAAGATGCAATCACGAGTATATCGCAGCGTGAACGCTCAGGTTGGCGGGTAGCATCCGTCACACCCGCCCGGCACAGTCTGCGCTATGCTTTAGTTCAGGGCTCTGGAGCAGAGTCCGTTGGGAGTTCGCTCTCGCATGACCCTCCACTCCGTAAGCGCGTGGCAATTGGCAGCCGGGTTGGTCTCCGCAATCGTGCTGGGAACGTTTGCGGCGTGGCGGCTCTTCCGCAAGCAGCCTTCGCCCGAGGAACTCGAGCGCGAGCGACGCCAGTTCCTTGTCCAATCGGGACGGCTGGTGGACGGCATGACGCTGGACGTTTGCGAGGTTGACTCCGAGGTTGGGCGCACCCTCACAATGCTTCTTTACAGCTATCGCATCGGCGGCGTGGACTACGAGTGTTCCCAGGACCTGACGGAAATACGCAACGTGGTGGACGCGGCGAAGGTGAGGGCAGGCTTCCCTTGCACCGTGCGCTACCAGCCCGGCAACCCCCAGAACAGCATTGTGATCGCCGAAAACTGGACGGGCATACGCGCAGGGTTACCTGTGCTGCCCCCCTTCGAGGATCCGGATCCCCTTGACCTGAGCCACCTGCGACCCGGCCGCGGCTAACCGCAGGCCCTCGCAGCGAATGTCTGCCCCGGTTACACTTTAGTTATGCATGTGCATGCGGCGTCATCGTCGGCCGGGAGCAACCGAACAACTTCCGTACTCCGCTTCTCCCTGGTGGCCACGGCCGTCTACGTAGCGCTGACCTTTGTGGCCGGGATGCGGGCTCATTCGCTGGCCCTTCTGTCTGAAGCAGGCCACAACGTCTCCGATTTCCTGGCCCTGCTGCTCAGCTTTGCCGCGGTCTACTTCCAGACCCGCCCCGTAAGCCATTCCAAGACATTCGGTTACCAGAGGGCCGGCGTTCTGGCCGCCTTCATCAACGCAGCCACGCTCATCGCTATCTCGATTTGGATCGCTATCGAAGCCATTCATCGTCTGAGCGCTCCCGTTATCGTGCAGCCCCGGCTCATGATGATCGTAGCTGCCGCCGGCGTGCTGATGAACGGCGTGATTGCCGCCCTGCTGTGGGGAGTGGCCCGGGACGTCAACCTGCGTTCGGCGTTCCTGCACATGGCCGGTGACACGCTATCGACAGCCGCCGTCATTGCAGGCGGTTTCGGAATCCTCATCACCGGACACAACTGGATCGATCCCGTGCTTTCGCTGCTCATCGCAGCCCTCATCCTGTGGTCCAGCGTCGGCATCGTCCGCGAAAGTTTGAACATCCTGTTGGAAGGCACACCGCGAGGCGTTTCGCTCCCCGATATTCGCTCCGGCATGGAGGATGTCGAGGGCGTGGTCAACGTGCATGACCTCCACATCTGGTGCCTCGGTTCGCAGACCCGCGCCTTGTCTTGCCACGTGACCATTGCCGATATTCCACCGTCTGAGAGCGCATGCATCCTGGTAAAGCTGAACCATGTGCTCAAGGACCATTTCCAGATCAGTCACTCGACAATTCAGTTCGAGCATATTGGCTGCGAGGAGTTGGAAGGTTGCGTCGTCCCGATTGAAGAAATGGCCAGGGGTCAAAGCCACTCGCATTAAGATCGACCTGATTGCATATTCGTTTTTGTGACTTCTTGAGGAGGCCTTGCCTTTGTCTCGTTTTCGCGTTGTTCTTGTTGCACTATGCCTGGCTTCGTTCATCCCCGCGATGGTTGCAGAGGCTGGGGAAATTGAGTTGATTTCGAGAGATTTGGCCCCAGGGACTTCAGCAGGGGCTAAAGCCCCGTTGGTTTCATCGGCTTTATCGGCACGACTGAAGTCGTGCCCTGTTACAGAGCAGCCAAAATGGAGTTTTTCCGCAGCCTGCACAGCCGAGGCCGCTCCACAGACCCAGGCGACGGCTCCAGCCGTTACCCAACTGGGGACCCTTTCCGGCGAGTACACCGATCCAAATGAGCCCGATACGCCGCTGAGTTTTTACGAGAGCGGCGGCAAACTCATTGTCGAATCCAACCGCCGCGTTCCTACTGGTCTGAATATTGTTTCCGCGACCGAGTTTGGCATCGCCGACCCCAAAATAACCTTCCGCTTCACACTCGATTCAGCAGGACGGGGAACAACTGTGGAGGTCACGCTCGGTCATGAGACCTCCGTCTTTCGCCGCACGGGCGAGCCTGTACATCACCCATTCCACGACTATGTGCGCACTGAAGCGATGATTCCCATGCGCGACGGCGTCAAACTCCACGCTGTGATCCTCAAGCCTGCAGATATCTCCGGGCCATTGCCTTTCCTCATCATGCGCACCCCTTACGGCGTTGACGACGCAAACAGCGGGTCGTTTTTCTTGAGGGACACGGAGTTGGCCCGCGACGGCTATATCTACGTCGCGGAAGATATTCGCGGCCGCTACAAGAGTGACGGTGAGTTCATCATGAGCCGCGCCGTTGCCGACCACAAAGACTCCAAGGCCATCGACGAAAGCACCGACGCCTACGACACGGTGGCCTGGCTACTCTCGAATGTCCCCGGCAACAACGGGCGCGCCGGCTTCATCGGCACCAGCTATCCCGGATTTCTGGCCATGATGGCCGGCATCGATCCCCACCCAGGGGTGAAGGCCATCTCCCCCCAGGCGCCGATGATCGATGTTTGGATGGGCGACGATTTCTTTCACAATGGCGCCTTCCGGCTGAGTTACGGCTACGACTATGTCTACAGCATGGAATCCAGCAAGGAAGACACCACCGTTGACTATGGCAAGGACAAGGACGGCAAGCCCCGAGACGGCTTCGACTTTTTTCTTGAACGCGGTTCCTTTGCCGAGGACGTGAAGAGATCCGGCTCCAAAATTCTGCCTACCTGGCGCCTCTTTCTCGATCATCCCGCTTATGACAGCGTCTGGTCCTCGCGAGGGGTCGAGCACAGCCTCACTACCGCAGCCGTGCCCACTCTTTCCGTCGGCGGCTACTACGATCAGGAAGACATGTGGGGCCCGCAGGAGGAGTACGCCCGCCTGGAGCCTCACGACCAAAACCATCAGAACTTCCTCGTTCTTGGGCCCTGGCGCCATGGCTCGTGGTCCTCATCCGCTCGCCACTTGGGCAGCCTTGACTACACGGAGTCCATCGGCAATGAGTACCGCGCCCGGATCGAAGCAAAGTTCTTCGGGCATTATCTGAAAGATGAAACCGGTTTCGACCTGGAAGACATGGCCAGCTTCCAAACCGGCTCAAACCAGTGGAAGCGCTACCCGCACTTCCCGCCCAAGGAGGCCCAGCCGACCAGCCTGCATCTCGAGGGAGAGGGCAAGCTGAGTTGGAGCGACCCGGCAGGGCAGGCCAAGACCAGCTATGTGAGCGACCCCGCGAATCCGGTTCCTTATCGTCACCGGCCCATCCAGCCCACTTATAGCGAGGGCTCGCAATGGTTCAACTGGCTCATTGAGGATCAACGCTTCGCCTCGGGCCGCAAGGATGTGGCCGTCTGGAAGCTGCCCATCCTCAAGAAGGATTTGATTGTTACTGGCGAAGTGGTGGCCGACATCTTCGCTTCCACCACGGTGACCGCAGCCACCGGCGCCGACGGCGACCTGGTAGTCAAGCTCATTGACCAGTATCCCGACAATGCGGCCGACCCGAAGATGCGCGGATACCAGCTCATGACGAACGCGGAGATCTTTCGGGGCCGCTATCTCGAATCCTTTGAGAAGGCGACACCGCTGCGTAGCGGCTCCGTGCGCGAATACAAGTTCTCGCTGCACGATGTGGATCACGTCTTCAAAGCCGGCCACACGGTGATGGTCGAAATCCAGAGCACCTGGTTCCCGCTCTACGACCGCAACCCGCAGACATTCGTGTCCAACATCATGTCCGCAAAGCCCGAAGACTATAAGCCGGCCACGATTACCATTTACTCAGACGCCGAGCACGATTCGAGCCTGCAGGTACCGCTTATGAACGCTTGCGATCATATCGAGTGCTTTTGAACTGAATTCTGGTGGCCAGGAAGATTCGGCGGCTTCGCGTCAAAGCGTGCTAAGATTCTTGCTCTGTCACCGCCGATATTATTCTCATGAGAATTACTTTTTCACTTGACGAGAACCTTGTCAGACGCGCCCGCATACGGGCAGCAGCAATGGGGACAACGCTCAATCAGATCCTCCGCACCCACTTGGAAAGCCTGGCGGGGGTCGGCAAGACCGAACAAGGGACCAATGAGTTCGTGCGCCTCTCCGGCCAGGGACAATCGGAGGATGGCTGGCGCTTCAACCGCGACGAGTGTTACGAGGACAGGATTCACTTGCCGGGCAAGCACCATACGGATGGGGACCCCAAGTCTCGACTGTGAGACCTGGGAGACACCCCATCCATAGAAGAAAATGCGCCCCTACCAGACAACGCACCTTTCCGCATCCGTCCGTGTCATTGCCGACCCAGGCTGACACTGGAAAGCCGCAGCAAACGGGGTGAAGTTCGACATCGGCCCCAGCACGCGGTACTTCGCCACCGGGTGCGGGTCTCCCTGCACCATCAACTTTTGCGTCTCCGGCCGGGTTGCGTCGCCGCGGAACTGGCCCCACGCGATAAAGAACTGCTGGTCGGGAGTGTAGCCGTCAATCTTCTCTTCCGATTGACCCTGGGCCGTCTTCTTGAAGGCGCGATAAGCAATCTTGAGTCCAGCCAGATCGCCGATTGACTCGCCCAGCACAAGCTTGCCATTGATGTGTATCTCTTCCGGCCCATCGATTCTGAAGCCATCGAACTGCTTGACCACGCACGCCGTCTTCGACTGGAACTTGGTCAAGTCGTCCGGGGTCCACCAGTTTTCCAGCTTGCCCGTTGAGTCAAACTGCGCTCCCTCGTCATCGAACCCATGCGATATTTCGTGCCCGATCACAACCCCGATTGCTCCGTAATTCACGGCATCGGTATAACTCATACTGAACGCGGGAGGCTGCAAAATTCCCGCCGGAAAAACAATCTCGTTCATGAGGGGATTGTAGTAAGCGTTTGAGGTGGGCGGCGTCATTCCCCAGCGTCCGCGGTTCACCGGCTTGCCGATCGTTGACCGGTCGTCCGCAACCTGGAACTGCGACGCGGCAACGAAGTCGGCAAAGTAATCGTTGCGGTCGATCTTTACGCTGGAGTAATCCTTCCACCTATCCGGATAGCCAATCTTCACTTGGAAGGTTGAGAGCTTTTCCAGTGCTTTCTTCTTTGTCGCTGGAGTCATCCAGTCCAACCCATCCAGCGTGTCATGCATTGCCGAGAGGATGTTGGCAACCATGGCCTGGGCTCTTTGCTTGGCCTCGGGAGGAAAGTAACGCTTGACGTATTCCTGGCCCAGCGCTTCGCCCAGCAACTCATCGGCCTGCTCGGCGCACCGCACTTCTCTCGGCTTCAACTCTCCAACACCTGCAAGTTCTTTTTGGAAGAAGCCAAAATGCGCATCGACGAATGGCTGCGAAAGCGACATGGCCGCGCTATTGATAACTTGCCAGCGCAGATAGATCTTCCACTTTGCGATTGGAGTGGAAACAAGCTGACGCTCAACTTCGGCCATGAAAGCAGGCTGGTCCACATTCAGCACGGCCGCCTGCAGTCCGGCGCTTTTCAGATAGGCGCTCCAGTCGAAGTGCGGCGTCATTTTCTGCAAGGCATCCAGGTTCCCCAAGTGGTCTGAAGCGTGCGGATCACGCAATGCAACGTTATCCAAGGATGCCTTGGCCAGAGCCGTCTCGATCTCCATCACCGTCTGTGCAGCGGCCTTGGCTTCGCTCTCCGGCGCGCCGCTCAGCACAAAGATCTTGGCAACGTAGACCAGGTAACCCGCACGCGCATCCTCGAAACGCTTCTCCGGCTTGACGTAGTAATCCCGATCAGGCAAGCCCAATCCGCTCGCACCTACATCGCCAATTACGTCGTTGGGCGAGTGGGCATTCTGCGTTCCACCGAAAGAGAACGGGACCTGGACGCCGACGGCATGTAACTCCCGAATCTCCTTCTGCAAGCCCGCTAGATCGTGAATCGCGTCAATTGCTGCCAGGTACGGCTTCAGCGGCGCCGCGCCGGCCGCGTCAATGGCTTTCACATTGGTGCAGGCCGCATAAAAGTCGCCCGTCAACTGCGCCGGGCTTCCCTTGGGCTGCGCCGAATTTGCGGAAAGCTCATCGAGAATCTTGCGGAGTTGGTCCTTGTTTTGCTCGCCCGCTTGCCAGCGGCGGCTCCACCGATCCATCGACGCCGGAATGGGATTCGCGGTCCGCCACGTGCCGTTCGAAAAGCTATAAAAGTCCTCACACGGCTTCACGGTTCGATCCATATCGCCGGTTTCAATTCCCTTGAGCGCAGCCTGTTGTGCATACACGCCGATTCCTGCAGCCATCGACAGCAATACTGCCAGATTCCTCAAAATCATCAATTTCTTATCTCCAACTTTCGCGATGCGCTACGCCATTCTCGCTTATCTTGTTCGGCAGAGTGCGGAAAATGTGACGATTGGTTGCCGCAACGGCTCCACGCGCATCTTCCATTGTCACTAGCGGACCGCCAGCAATCATAAGCCAGTACCGCCCCTTTCGGCTATGAATCGCGGTAGAATGGAAGTAGCGGCATGGCTCTCCATCACCCCATCCCGGCCCTCCTCTAGCGGCGCCCGCCGCCGACACTGTTTTCCTGCCCAATTTCTCTAGAAATTAAGACACACGCCCACGCCGGGCCGATGAGGTTTACCCGTGATCGATCGTTTGGAACAAATGGAGCAGCGCTACGAAGATCTCTCCGCACAGCTCTCGTTACCCGAAGTGGTCAACGACCGCGAAAAATATCACCAGGCGGGCAAAGCACTGCGTGACCTGGAAACTCCGGTGATGAAATTTCGCGAGTTGAAGGAGGTGCGCCAGGGCCTTGCCGAAGCTCGCGCCATGCTTGCCGAAAGCGATCCCGAACTGCGCGCCATGGCGGAAGAGGAGATCGCCGTGCTCGCCCCTCGCGAGCCCGCCATCGAAGAAGATATCAAGGTCCTGTTGCTGCCCAAGGACCCCAACGACGACAAGAATGTCATCCTCGAAATCCGTGCCGGCACCGGCGGCGACGAGGCATCCCTCTTTGCCGCCGAAATCTTCCGCATGTACACCCGTTTTGCCGAGCAGCATAAATGGAAGATCGAACTGCTTTCCATGTCCGAGTCCGGCGTAGGCGGCTTCAAGGAAGTTATCGCCATCATCGAAGGTGAGCGCGTCTACTCCCAGATGAAGTGGGAGAGCGGCGTGCACCGCGTGCAGCGCGTGCCGGCAACCGAAACGCAGGGCCGCGTGCATACCTCGGCAGTTACAGTTGCTGTGCTGCCTGAGGCCGAAGATGTGGACATCAAGATCGAAGCCAAGGATATTCGCATTGACACGTTCTGTTCATCCGGACCGGGAGGTCAATCTGTAAACACCACTTACTCCGCCGTGCGCATAACTCATTTGCCCACTAACACGGTGGTAAGTTGCCAGGACGAAAAATCGCAGATCAAGAACCGCGACAAGGGCATGCGCGTCCTCCGTTCCCGTCTCTATGAAATGGAGATGGAAAAACAAAATGCCGAATTGGCCAAGGAGCGCAAGCAGCAGGTTGGTACGGGCGACCGCAGCGAGAAGATTCGCACTTATAACTTCCCGCAGAATCGCCTTACCGATCACCGCATTGGTCTCACACTGCACCAGCTCGATTTGGTAATGGAAGGCCGCCTGCAGCCCATTGTCGATGCCCTCATCACGCACTACCAGGCGGAGCAGTTGAAGGCCGATGCAACCCAGGCAGCTTGATCGACCGAAAATCCGGGCGTTGATCGCAGAAGCCGAGTCCTCGCTCGCCAAAGGGCCGCATCCTGAACGGGCACGGCTCGATGCGGAGGCGCTGTTTCTTCATCTCGCCAGGAAGAATGTGCCGGGTAGAAACCGCGCCTGGCTGGTCACGCATTGGGACACCCCAACCATGCCCCACGAGGGGTCTGAACTCAATGCGTTAGTGGAGAGGCGGCGCGCCGGCGAGCCCATTCAATACATTACCGGCGAAACCGAGTTTTACGGATTGCCTTTTCAAGTTACCCCGGACGTGCTGATTCCTCGCCCTGAGACTGAGCACCTGGTCGAAAAGGTTATCGAGCTAGCCGCCGCATTTTCTCAACTGCGCATCGTGGACGTAGGCTGCGGCTCTGGTGCGATTGCAATCGCGCTCGCCCACCACCTGCCGCACGCTGCCATCACGGCGATTGACTTATCTGCTCCCGCCCTGGCCGTTGCTCGCGAAAATGCGGAGTTGAATGGACTCACCTCCCGCATTAGCTTTCTTCAGGGCGACCTGCTTGCGCCCGTCCGTGATGAGGCCTTCGACATCGTCGTGTCGAACCCCCCCTATGTGCCCAATGCCGACCGAGCCTCGCTTGCAGTCGAGGTTCGTGAGTACGAACCAGCTCTCGCGCTGTTCACTGAAGGCGACGGCCGCAATATCTACCGCCGCCTCATCCCCGCAGCATTCGCGGTGCTCGTTCCCGGCGGTTGCCTGGCTCTGGAATTCGGTTTTGGGCAATCGTCTGCCGTCGCCGAGTTACTAACTGGCGCGGGCTTCGATGAGATCGACTTTGTTCCCGACCTGCAGAGTATTCCCCGCGTCGCCATCGCCAGGCGGCCTTGATGGCCGGGTCAACAATCTTTGATGAATATCACTCTTGCTCCGGCGACGGGTTTTGAGTGGGAGAAGGAGTGGCGGGTGCGCCAGCGACCGCGCACGAAAGACAAGCAGAAGATGAAACACGAACCCGGCAATACTCAGATTGATGGCCAAGTGCTTGAGTGCGGTTTTGTTCGCCGTCGAGAACATCAGGTCATGAGCAGCGCCGAGCCGCAACCACAGGCGCGCAAATGCTCCCTGGTTGTCGCGGCCGGGTTGGTTCCAGGCGGGTGTCATGGCCGCTGAAGTTGACCCGAGGCAGCGCGGCCGGTTTTGGTCAGATCCTTATAAAAGCCGAGATCCGCGCCGGCCAGCGTTTTGGTGATGTAGGCGATCTGTCCATAGTGCAAACCAAAATGTTCCACCACCTGGTAAACGGCGTCGAGGCCCCTGACTTTGTATCCCTGAATTTCAAACGGGGCCAGCAGATCGGCCTGGGTCAGCCGGGCCAGAACTTGCGAGGCTTCCTGCATTGTTCTGCCGAGGCGGTCCAAAAGATCGGAAGCAGGAGGCAGCTCAGGTGCGTCAAACTCACTTGGCCGGTCGCGCTTGTCTTCAAGCTTGTTGAACGACGCCACCAGCCACTGCCGCACGTTGCCGTTCAAATGCAGAACCAGATTACCGATGCTATTGCTGGCGGCGTTGGGGCGCCACCAAACCTGCTCGGGCCTTAGCGATTCCACGCACGCACGTAACCGGGGCCAGTATTGCTCGAGCAGCTTGCGGCGGGAGAAATCAAGAAACAGCGTGCTTATTTCCGAGTCATTGTCAGTCATTCAAAGCCCCCATCATTTGTCGATGTTCGTCGCAGCGGAATCCAACTAATCGCCGAGCTGCCGCCCGATTTCCCAGTGATGCCCGAACGGGTCGGCTATGCGCCCCACCCTCCAGCCATGCTCCTCGGCCACCGGGTGAATCTCCCTGGCCCCAGCCTTCACCGCCGAAGCAAGTGCAGCGTCCGGGCTGGCAACTGTGAGAATCATCCGGACGGAAGTTCCGCTCGCCTGCGCCGGGCTGACGTTGCCGTCCTCGGGAGATTCGTCGCTTACCCAAAACTCTGCCCCATCCACTGAAAGGCGCGCGACCACGCCGCCATCGGGATCTTCCAGGCGAAAGACCTCTGCCGCGCCGAATGCCGACTTGTAGAACTCCACCGCCCTCGCGCCCCCACGCACCGAAAGCCATGGTGCTATTGTGCAACGAAACGAACCGCTCGCCTCTGAATTCGAAGCTGTCATCGCCACCTCACGTTTGAATCCTAGCAAAATCATGTTGCCTGCCAATTGCCGAAGCCAGCCCGCCGGACTAGAATTCTCCTGAAATCGTTTCCAAGAGGATTTGACATGCGTAGATTCGCTTTGCTCTCGCTCGCCGCTTTTTCGTTGGCATCTTTTTTCGCCGCCGCCCAAACCACAACCAAGCCGAAGGTTGTTCATCAGTCCGCACCGAAAGCGGCGGTAGCACAGACGCCGCCCATGGGCTGGAACAGTTGGAACTACTTTGCAACGAAGGTCACCGACAAGGACATTCGCGGCGCCGCCGACTCGCTCGTGGGCACCGGCATGAAAGACGCAGGCTACGTCTATGTGAACATCGACGACACGTGGGAGGCCGAGCGCGATGCGAGCGGCGTTCTGCATACCAACGCCAAGTTTCCCGACATGAAGGCGCTGGCCGATTATGTCCACTCCAAAGGCCTGAAAATCGGAATCTACTCCGGGCCTGGCAACAAGACCTGCGGCGGTTACGCAGCATCGCTCGGCCACGAAGAGCAGGACGCGAAATTGTATGCCGAGTGGGGCATCGACTACTTGAAGTATGACCTGTGCAGCTTCATCCCCGACGTGATGGAGAAACAGGCCCCCGGGGACAAGGCCGGGCAGATGCGCCTGATGCATGCTGCTTACGTCAAGATGGGCAAAGCCCTCCAAGCCACCGGGCGCCCCATCGTGTTTTCGCTCTGCCAGTATGGCTGGGACGCCCCGTGGGAATGGGCTCCCGCGCTTGGCGGCAACCTATGGCGCACGACCGGCGATATAACTCCCGAATGGGATCGGATTGCTGTGATCGCCTTTAGCCAGGCGGGCCTGGAGAAATACGCCGGCCCCGGCCACTGGAACGATCCCGACATGCTTGAAGTGGGCAACGGCAAATTGACCATGGCGGAGAACCGCTCTCACTTTTCAATGTGGGCCATGCTGGCCGCGCCTCTGTTGGCCGGCAACGACCTGACTTCCATGAAGCCCGAGGTCACGGCCATCCTCACCAATCGCGACGTGATCGCCATCGATCAGGACCATCTGGGCAAGCAGAGCACGCGTGCTTATGCTGAAGGAGAAGTCGAAGTGTGGACCCGCCATTTGGCCGGGGGAGCACTGGCCGTGGCTGTCATCAACTGCGCCGAAAACGACCGCTTCTCAACCCATCCATTCCACCTGAACTTGACCAAGCTCGGCCTGCACGGGCCGCAAAAAGGCAAAGACCTGTGGACCGGCAAGGAAGTCGAGCTTACCGACAACCAGGCGGTTGAATTGACCGCGCACGACGTGCTGCTGGTCCGCATCGACGCGCCTAAATAGCCTGTCGATTCCCGTCCTCGCGCC
Source organism: Acidobacteriaceae bacterium (assembly GCA_003151985.1). Taxonomy (GTDB): domain Bacteria; phylum Acidobacteriota; class Terriglobia; order Terriglobales; family Acidobacteriaceae; genus Telmatobacter. The sequence goes on along the minus strand of PLZC01000049.1, from coordinate 18,252 downwards.
TTGTTTTTATTTCTGGCGCGAGGGTGGGGAACCAGACACGATTCACGGCTCGTGTTACTCGACACGCCCCAGGCAAACCACAAACCACCCTTGCTCATCGGTCCAGTTGGCCACCAGAGTAAATCCCGAGCTGGCGAGCATTTCCTCTGCCTGGCCGGGCCGATACTTGTAGCTGTTCTCGGTATGGATGGTCTCGCCGGCGGCGAATGCAAATTCGGCATCGAGCGCAGGTATCCGCACCCATTGCGCACGGCGGCTCATGAGATGCATTTCCATGCGCGAATGCGCGGCGTTCCAAATTGCCCGATGCGCAAATGTATCCGCATCGAAGTCCGCCCCAAGCTCCCGATTCAGCCGCACAAGAATGTTTCGATTGAAAGCCGCTGTTACTCCGGCAGCATCGTCGTATGCCGCCAACAGGGTCTCTTCGTCCTTTACCAGATCCACGCCAAGCAGGAACCCGTCCCCTGTTTTGAGTCCCGCGCGAACCCCTTGCAACAGCCGCTGCGCTTCCTGCGGTTCAAAGTTGCCGATGCTCGATCCGATATAGAGCACGAGCCGCCGTTCGCCCGCGTTGACCGGCTCCATCTCCAGTCCATGTGTATAGTCCGCAAATTGTGGCGCCACCTGGACCTCGGGAATCTCCTGCTCGATCCTCTGCCGCGCAACTTCGAGCGCGCTGGGAGATACGTCCACAGGCTCGTAGATCATGGCTCCTTGCCGCTCAACCGCAGCCTTCAGAAGCAGGCGCGTCTTGTCTGCCGATCCAGCACCCAGCTCCGCGATGCGCAGCCGCTCGCCACCCGCAGCGCGGTCAATCATGGCTGCGGAGTGAACTGCCAGAATGCCTCGCTCCGTGCGGGTGAGGTAATACTCGGGCAATTCGGTAATCTTGTCGAAGAGCCGCGAACCAGCCTCGTCATAAAAAAGCCACGAGGGCAACCGTTTGGGCAGCGAACAAAGTCCCTCCCGAACCGCCAAAGCGACCCGTACGGAAATTTGTTCAATGGCAGCAGGAAGAACTGAAGTAGTCATGCCTTCGGTTGGATGCGCCGCTGGGGGCGCTGGTCGCTATAAAGCCAGGCGAATTCCGGAAAACTGCCATCGAGTTTCCGGCGGAAAGAAATTCCGGTAGCTGGCCCGAATGTGTGCGGCCGGCGTGATGCAGGACCCGCCCCGCAGCACCATCTGCCCGCTCATGAATTTGCCGTTGTATTCGCCCAGCGATCCGGCCAGCGGCTTGAAGCCGGGATAGCCCAGGTAAGCGCTGGCGGTCCACTCCCAACAATCACCGAAAAGTTGATGTGCAGGGCGCTGATTTTTGGAGGAAGCCGGTGCCTGTGCCGGCGTCAATCGGCGGGAATCCAGAAGGTTGCCGGCCACAGGCTGACTGTCGGCCGCGGCCTCCCACTCGAATTCGGTGGCCAACCGCCGGCCCGCCCAGCGCGCGTAAGCGTCGGCCTCAAAGTAGCTCACGTGGCTTACCGGCGCATTCTCCATCAGGGCCAGCGGCAGTTCCCCGCGAAGCGTAAACAGGCTCCGGTCGCCGCCTTCGTCCATCCAGTAGAGCGGCGCCCGCCAGCCATTGCTCTTCACCGCATCCCACCCTGCCGAGAGCCAAAGCTCCGGGCGGTTGTAACCTCCGTCGGCGATAAAGGCAGCGAACTCGCCGCAGGTAACCAACCGGTCGGCCAGCTCATAGGGCTCCAGCCAGACCTTGTGGCGCGGCAGTTCATTGTCGAAACAGAAACCTCCGCCAGTTTTGCCGGCCTCATGCAAGCCTCCATCAAACGCAGCAAAACGCCGCGTGCCGGCATTTGTAGTTCCCGGCTCCACCTCCAGCGGCCCTTCCAGATAAGCGGGGCGCAGCGGATTGGTAAAAAACGCATGCAGAATGTCGGTCAGCAACAGCTCCTGGTGCTGCTCTTCATGGTTCGCGCCTAGTTCGATGCGCAGCAGGGCCTCCGGCTCCAGGCTCGTCTCGAACAAACGTTCCATCGCTTCATCGACGTACTCCCGATAGCGCAGAATCTCGTCCAGCCCGGGCCGTGAAAACGACGCCCGCAGCCGCTTCTCAGGAAACTGGGAAAAGCTCTGATAGTAGCTGTTGAAGAGCCATGGAAAGTCGTGGTTGAACAACTCATAGCCGCGGAGAAATTCTCCCAGCACAAACGACTCGAAGAACCATGCAGTGTGCGCGAGGTGCCACTTGGCGGGCGAACCTTCGGGCAGCGACTGCACCATCATGTCCTCTGCCGTCAGGGCCTCGCACAGCGCCGATGTCCGCCGGCGCACACCGCGAAACCGGGCTGCAATCTCCAATTGCGTTCGACTTTCAGATGCTGTACTCATGGTGAACCACCCCGCAATGGGTAGAGTGTACCCCAAGGCCGATGTGATGCGAGGCCAACGAACCAAGGCGCCCTTCTTTTCACTTGGGGTCCAACGGAAGGTCTTCCGCCGGGATGGGCTGACCGTTCCGAGTTTGCGCTTTGGCTAATCAGTTCCGAAATTGCCTAAATTCTTTCATCGCACCCGTACATACTTGCGGACCCACAGGACGTCTAATTGATTTAAGCCTGGGGTTGAGATTTGCTTCTGGCACGAACCTTACTTGGTACACTAAGCTGCCTAGACGGTTTGATTAATTTCGTTGCTCCGGTTCCTTCGCCAGGAGGGAATATGTGCAAAGTCGATAGATATTTATTGCTGATCGCTTCCCTGGTCATTGCTGCCATCGCCGGTCAGGCGGCCTCCTGTTTCGCGCAGGACCACGGTCAGACTTCCGTGGCCGTAGCCGAAATCAAGCCAGTTACTATATTGTCTCAGCCTCCGCCAGCCCCGGAAGAGATCGGCGACTCGCTGATGATGCACCAGCGCTACCAGGCCGCCATCGAGGCCTATAAAAAGGGGCCGACGGACTCCGCCGCTTTGTGGAACAAGAGGGGCATCGCCTACCAGATGATGTTCGATCCGACGGATGCCACCAAGTGCTACCAAACCTCGCTCAAGATCGATCCCAAGAACACGCATGTTCTCAACAACCTGGGCACTATTTACGATTCTTCCAGGAACTACGGCGCTGCCGAGCGCATGTACCGCAAAGCGCTCAAAATCGACCCGCAATCCGCTGTAACGCAAAAGAACCTGGGCACCAACTTGCTGGCCCAGCGCAAGTACAAGAAGGGTTGGGAGGCTTACCAGGCCGCCCTGGTCATCGATCCGAATATCTTTGAGAACAATTCCAGCCCCAGGATCGACAATCCGGCATCGGTGCAGAATCGGGGTGCAATGAACTACTTCATGGCCAAAGGGTGCGTGCGGGCGGGCCAGAACGACCGCGCCATCGATTATCTGCGCATGGCTTTGAACGAGGGATTTACCAACCCCAAAAAGATCATTGCCGATGGCGAGTTTGCCAGCCTCCGCGGGATTCCCGCGTTTGAGCTATTGCTCGCCTCCCAGGGCAGCAACCAATAGAATCTCAGTCAATAGCAGCTCCGGTGCTGTTGCCTGTGGTTCAAAAAGGTGCCCCCGGCCTTTGCAATTTAGAGTCGCACAGCCTCTTTCCGCCTTCCGGTCAATCTCCCTCGTCCTAGCCCCGCCGCCCAACGTCTAATCTGATGAAGACGCATTTAAGCACACCCCAGGAGCTCTCATGAAGTCTCGGTTCTTTTTCGCTATGGTAATTGGCCTTGCGTTCAGCACCGCTTACGGTCAGGATGCACCCGCCGGAACGATCACCGCTCCCCCCCCAGTCCAGAATCCCACCCAGGGCCCCGGCCCCGGTGGTTTCCAGGGCCAGCGCGGAAGTCGAGGCGGCATGATGGGCGGACCGGCAATGGCAGGGCACGGCGTGGTGGGTACGGTTGTTGAAGCAACCCCAGAACACTTCATCCTCAAGACCGAATCGGGCGAGATCTACACTGCGCATATCAGTGTCAATACCCGCATCGTAAAACAGCGGGTTACTCGTAGTGGCGCACCCGGCGAAGAAGGCCCGGGTGTTCCGCCTCAAATGCTGAAGGCCATCGACATCAGGGTGGGAGATGCGATCGCCGCCATCGGCGAGGTGGATACCGCCGCCAAATCCGTGGGCGCGATGACCATTGTTCAAATCGACCCAGAGCGCGCGCGACAAATGCGCGAGATGCAGGCAAACTATGGCAAGACCTGGCTCATGGGCAAGGTTACGGCAGTCGACGGGGTCAAGGTCACAATCCAAGGGGGCCTCGACAACGCCTCACGAACCTTTGTCGCCGACGAAAATACTACTTTTCGCAAACGCCGTGAACCGATCACGCTGGCCGACATCCAGGTGGGAGATGCTGTGCGTGTCGAGGGCGCCGTGAAGGATGGGACCTTCGTCGCGACTATGGTTGCCGTAATGGGCCCGCGCAATGTGACGATGCCCCGGCAGCCAAACGCCCCGAATGGCGGCGCCTCGCCCCAACCCCAGTAAATTACTTCCGCGGTGCAAAGACGAATGCTCCCAGGTCTCGCTCTGAGGCCTTGAAAGGCACTCACATCCGCAGTGTCACTCCAGCGTCGAGTTCCACGGCATGGTCTCCAAAAATCCTTAGATTTCATGGGCAGCGCTGCCGATCCCGACGCGGAAAAGAGCCTTGAATTTACGCCAAATCTGACTTCGGGGCGCGATCTCGATGGAAAACCCAGTGCCGAGGTCGACGCCCACATCGGCTCCGGCTTGGCTAAATCAATGAACGTCAATGCCGGCGACGGGCTCAATCTGTTGGCAGTCACCTCCGATGGTGCGCTCAACGGCGTCGATGTCCAAATCGCCGGCGTTGTCAGCTCCGGCATCGCGACAATGGATGATCGTTACTTGCACATCACGCTGTGATCGGCGCAACTCCGGGAGGAGAATACGCAAGGTTCGGACACTGAGCTTTGCGACTAATTAGAGGCTAGGACCCTTGAGAACGGTACGAGCCGTACTGCACAGACGGCGATCCATACGTGGGATAGGTTATTTTCACGCTCATGACAGAGGTGAGACACGAGGTTCCAGGAAGCGACTCCTGAAGCCTCCACCCGCGAAGCACGCGAAGTGCCCAAACCCAATGCCGGCTTTTCGGCGGTCGTGGGTGGCCCTTCGAATTAAATCGTTGTCAGGCCGGTGAATTTCTCATCCCTGTGGGTTGTGACACCTGCCCCAGGTGCGGTAAACGCGTCCACCAATAATTTCGATGGGAATTCCAAGCCGGCCGCGCCAGCCCTCATGAGCATTCTTCGCAACATGCAAGCACAAGAGAGGTGATTTACGAAACAATCAAGAGTTCTGTCCTTTGTAATGCGCCAACGGCACATTTGTGCAGTGGCAGTCGTGGCTGCCCTTGCGGGTACCGCCGGTGCTCAACTAACGGTCCAAGCGCCCGTCAATAATTCAATCGTTGATTCACCGTTCTATCTGCTGGCGGACTCGTCCTCCTGCCAATCGCAACCCACCGCGAGCATGGCATATTCAATCGACTCCGGAAGCGATGTGGTAACCATCGGCGCAAGGTCGCTGCAGACGTCGGTTAACGCATCGGACGGCTTTCACGCTCTCCATGTAAAGGCCTGGGGCAATCATGGGTCCCTATGTGAACGGACATTGTCTCTGGAAGTGGGAGGCGGGGTGCATATCTCGGCACCAGCTCTCGGAGCCACGGTCACCAGCCCGTTCGTTCTGGAAGCCCAGGCACCGACTTGCGGCGGACAAAGCACGCGCGGCATGAGCTATGTGGTGGACAGCATCTCGGGTCCGCACGACGATTATGGCTCAGGCAATGGACAGCGGCCCCAAAACGGAGGCGCGACCCTCAATGCCTCGGTCAGAGCTTCTACGGGCTGGCACATCTTGCGGGTGAAGGCCTGGGGGGAATCGGGCGCTTACTGCGAGACCGACAGTAATTTGAACGTTTCCACCACAAGCGGACTTGTGCCGCCGTCCACGGCCTCTCAATATGCCCATTTGGAGAACGACCAGACGTACACGGGAGCGTATGCGAGCTGCGGCGGCGCGACCGGCCCATCCGGGGACCTGTGGCAGACGCAGCCGGATTGTGGCACAGTCGGGACCAAGACAGGAAGCACCAGTATCGTATCAACCCCAGTTTATGGACCGCAGCCGGACTCGCGAGAGTTCACGATGACCTTCGACACATCGGGGGGAGGCGTCCGCTGGTTCGACGCAAAGGCGACATCTGAAACCGCAACCCACTTCCAGTACGATGCCTACGTAAACATCGTCGATGTTTCAAAGGTGATGAACATCGAGATGGACCTCAATCACGCGGTTCTCACGCCCACTCCCCTGGTCTACATTCTTGCGGCCCAGTGCAAACATGGCGGCAGGCTTGTTTCAGGTCACCGCCAACGGCGCATGGGTGAATACCAACGCCGCTTGCACGGCGTCGCAGGTGGCCTCTGGTGTCTGGCACCACTTCCAGATTCAGGCGCATCATGACGCGAACGGCAGCATGGGGATCTATTATGACGCCGTCGCCCTGGACGGAAATGTCACTCCTATCACGAAGTGCACATATGCATCGACTGGCGCGGCCGTTGCCTGCCAGAGCACGGCGTTGAGTCTTGGCTGGGGAGGCGTGATTGGCCCCAACTTCCAACTCGACGGAAGCGGCGCCGGCGGAACCGCAACAGCCTATGTGGACGACTTCACCGTCTTCTACTGGTAGCTTTGAGGAGGGTGGGAAAGCACGAGTCTGAAGCAAAGGCGTGTCTTTCCCACCTGCCATTTCCTCAATCGCCGCGCCTTGAATCGCCACTGCGCTACCATACAGGGACAGGGGACGCGCGCATGTTCGTTGTGGTGTGGCAGTTCGAGATTGCCGAAGAGAAGATTGCAGCCTTTGAGGCGGCCTATTCATCGGAGGGCGCCTGGGCGCAGCTCTTCCGCACCTCACCCGATTATCTGGGCACGGAACTGCTGCGCGACGCCTATATCCCCGGCAACTACCTCACCATCGACCGCTGGGCCGGCGAAGACGCCTTTCGCGCCTTCCGCAAAGATCACGACGCCGACTATGAAGCCCTCGATCGGGCATGCGATGCGGTTACCAGCCGGGAGACCCGCATAGGCGCCTACACTCTCTAGCGCGCCCAAGGCAAAACAGGTGAGACCCTGGCCATCCGTAAGGGATTACAAATCAGCGATTTAACGAGAGGCCCTTGATCTTCCCCATTTCTTCGCTATTTTCCCTGTCAATCTCTGTCCAGCCCTGCTACAATCCCATCGAATCCAATCCAAGCCGCTACGCCGTTTCCTGCCAAGAAAACAGAGACCGCACAAAGCGAGCACTATGAGGAGTTCTCCTGATGGCCATTGCCGATGACCGTACCAAAGCCGTGGAAATTGCCTTGGCGCAGATCGAAAAACAGTTTGGCAAGGGGTCAATTGTGCGCCTCGGGTCCAAGGAGGCTCTGCTGCCCATCGCGGTCATCTCCACTGGCTCCATCAGCTTTGACGCTGCGCTGGGCGTCGGTGGAATTCCCCGCGGCCGGGTGACGGAGGTTTTCGGCCCCGAGTCCTCGGGCAAGACCACCATCTGTCTACAGATCATTGCCGAGGCGCAGCGGCTGGGCGGCCTGGCGGCGTTTGTCGACGCTGAGCACGCTCTTGACCCCGGTTACGCAAAGAAGCTCGGCGTGGATGTGGACAACCTGCTGGTTTCTCAACCCGATAGCGGCGAGCAGGCTCTGGAAATCACCGAGGCCCTGATCCGCTCCGGCGCAATCGATGTTCTGGTCGTCGACTCGGTTGCGGCATTGGTGCCCAAAGCCGAGTTGGACGGGGAGATGGGCGATTCGCACATGGGTTTGCAGGCCCGCCTCATGTCCCAGGCGCTGCGCAAACTCACCGGCTCAATCTCCAAGTCCCGCACCGCGCTCATCTTCATCAACCAGATACGCGAGAAGATCGGGGTCATGTTCGGCAATCCGGAGACCACGACCGGCGGCCGCGCGCTCAAGTTCTACTCGTCGGTGCGCGTGGATATTCGCCGTATCGCCGCTATTAAAGAAGGGGACGTGGTGACCGGCAACCGGACCAAGGTCAAGATCGTCAAAAATAAAGTTGCCGCTCCCTTCCGCGAGGCCGAGTTCGACATCCTTTACGGCGAGGGCATTAGCCGCGAGGGTGACGTGCTGGACCTTGCCGTGGCCAACAATATCGTTGAGAAGTCAGGGGCATGGTATAGCTACTCGGGAGAGCGCATCGGCCAAGGCCGCGAAAACACGCGCGGTTTCCTCAAAGAAAACAAGGACATCTTCACAAAGATGGATGCCGAACTCCGCAAAACACTGAAGATTGGGGCCGTCAAGGCCGACGTGCCCGACGTTCCAGCCACCGGCCCCGCAGAAGCCAAAGAAGTGGTCCGCGGCCGGCGCGGTGCCAGCGCGTAGCAAATTCCGATTCCTGAAAAGGCGGCCAGGCTTTTTGGTGGGCCGCTTTTTCTTGACTTCGAATAGTAATGTATGTATGGTAGTGAATGTCAATAGCGAGGTTGATCCGATGAAACCTACAGAGCGGACCAAGATGCATTTGATTTCAAACTACGTTAGACCCGCGCGCTTGAAAGGCGACAGGACATTTCAAGTTAGAGTCGGCAATCTCCAGAAAGAACTGGGGTGGACGAACCGGACCCCGTCGGTTTATTCGACGCTGGTGTCGAAGGACTTCCAACGGGAGGCCGGTGTTGAGCTGATTGAGAAGAAAGGCGGGCCGCCTTCCGGCGGCCCGAGTACGACATGGCAGTTCGTGTTTCGGGTGCTGGATGAAGGTCAGGACGCTTCTCCAGTCAATATTCGCAAGCGAGGCGGACTTCTGGCTATCTATGGGATCTGCGCCGACATGTACCGGGAAGTTGGTGGCGCCGATGCATTCATTCGTGCGGAACGCGAGAACTTCGGCTCGATCGTTCCCGATCTCCCCGAGCCGGCTGAGGCCCAAAACCGATGAGTCTCGTTTATTGGGACACCATGCTTTTTGCCTACATTTTGGAAGGAAACCCTGACTTCGGCGAAATGACGCGCGCAGCATATGAGGCATTCTCACAGCGCGGAGACACGATCTGCACCAGTGTGTTTACGCTCGGCGAGATTCTCGTGAGACCAAAGATGGTCAAGGATGAAGCAGCTTATGAAGCGATACGCCGATTTATGCGTGGTGGCGAAATCGAGTTGATTCCGTTTACGGCAGACACGGCGGAGCAATACAGCTCGGTTCGGGTTCAAACCAGACTGAAACCTGCCGACGCTATTCATGTAGCAAGTGCTATCCAAGGGAAGGTCGACCTGTTTGTGACAAACGATCTGGAAATTCGTAAACAGAAGATGCCCGGCTTGCCCCTTATTTCCGGATTGGACGGGAAGATATTTTGAATGGAGGAGAAACCTGACCGGCCGCATGAGTCCTGGATTCCCTCTACGCTGCTAGAATCCAGTGAGTCGTTTCTATGACCGTGAAAGCCCTTTATCCCGGGACCTTTGACCCGCCGACCAATGGTCACCTTGACCTGATTCAGCGCGGATCGAAGCTCTTTGGACATTTGACGGTCGCCGTGCTCAACAATCCCGGCAAGAACCCCTTATTCACCGTGGCCGAGCGGGTAGAAATGCTAGAAGAGGTCACCCGCCCGCTGGGCAACGTGTCGGTGGCCACCTTCGACGGCCTCATGGTCGAGTTTGCCCGCAAGCTGGGCGCTTCCGCGGTTTTGCGGGGCATTCGGGCCATCTCCGATTACGAATATGAGTTTCAAATGGCGCTGATGAACCGGCGTCTGGCTCCGGAGATCGAAACCGTGTTCCTGCAACCCGCCGGGCGCTACTCTTTTGTGAGCTCGCGGATGCTCAAAGAAGTGTTCAGTTTCGGCGGCGATGTAACCGGCCTGGTGCCGCCCAACGTGCTCAAGCGCTTGCGCGGCCGCATAGGCCAGGGCTAGTACGAATCGGCCTTCCGTCCTCCGGCCAGTTATCTCACCGCGACACCCGGAGCATGACGACGCCGTGGGCCGGCACGCTGGTCGAATACTCCTCGGGGATCAACCCCAGATCCTGATGGGACCACAGGTCGCGGACCCGCACTGCATGATATATGCCGATATCCTCCCAGCGGACACTCATTTTGGCAGGCTCCGAAGTCCGATTGAAGAGCAGAAGGGCTTGCGGAGATCCCGTTCCAGCGAGCGCTCGCGCCCACACCTGTATTCCGACCGGCCCCTGCAGCACGAGAGTGCCCGGCTGGCCCAGCGAGTCCTGATCGACGGCGATAACGTCGCGATTGGTCAGGATCTCCTGCGTTTCCGGGGTCATCTTCACAAGGTCGTTTCCCGCCCAAAGAGGGGCCGCAGACATTGCCCACAGACTAAACAAAGACCGTTCTTCAACTGCGTCGATGCCAGGGACACCGACTTCGAGCATGTCGGGATCGCTCCAATGATTGCGCCCGCCGCTGGCCGCGTGTAACGAGTTCTGATCGAAGTTTCCGAGAATTCGATTCCACTCTGCGCGTCCAGGATCGCCGACATCGCCCGTGCTTCTCCACGCATTGCCAAGCCGAGGCGCCCATGTCCATGTGCGTTCGTTGCCCCAGTTGCAAATGTAAAAAAGCATGGGCCGGCCCGTACCATCTATCGCTGTGCGCATCCGGGCGTAAAGCTGTGCGGCGGTAAATCCCTTGGGCTTGTCGCAAAAGTCTTCCTCGATCAGGTCGATTCCCCAGGCCGCGAAAGTTCGCGCATCCTGCTGTTCATGCTTGAAGCTGCCTTCATATCCCGCGCAGGTTTTTGTTCCTACGTCGGTATAAATGCCTGCTTTGAGGCCCTTTTGGTGAATGTACGCGACAAGCGCTGGAATCCCGTGCGGGAACTTCTTTGGGTCGGGCTGGAGCGTTCCGTCTGGCGCACGATGGCCGGTGGGCACAATACATTCTTGAACGATGAGGTAGCTATAACCGGCAGCTTTCATTCCGGAAGAAACCATACGATCGGCGATTGCCCGAATGGTCTCTTCGTCATAATTGCAGCCCAGGCTATTCCAGTTTGCCCATCCCATGGGCGGCGTGGCCGCCAGCATGCGGCTTCCGCCGGCCGGCTGTGCGATGGCGACAGCCGAGAACAAACTCGCTGCAAACAACAGCAAACATGAAGCCGGGATCGCGCGCCCAGGCATTCCAGAAACAGACGCGCCTTCTGATTTCGGATTTCTCATGGCAACCACTTTAAACGCTTCGCCTGTGCTTCTGTTTCCTACCGGTTCAAGTGCAGCTTTCCCCACGCCATTAAATCTGTAAAATAGGAAGTATTATGACAGTTGGCACAGTTGCAAAAGTCTTTACCGATCGCATCGGCCGCATTGAGGTTTCCGCAACCATGGCTGTGGCCGCCGAGGCCGCGAAACTGCGCGCCCAGGGCGCAAACCTGGTGGACTTTGGAGCCGGCGAGCCTCATTTCCCCACCCCGCGCCACATCAAGGACGCGGCCATCGCCGCCATTGACGCCAACTTTACCCGCTACACGGTCGTTCCCGGCATTCCAGACGTGCGCAAAGCCATCGTCGAGCGCCACGCATGCGACTTCGGCTCCGACTACGGCATCGACGAGGCGATCTTCACCACCGGCGGCAAGCTGGCCTTGTTCAATACCATCCAGGTACTCGTGGACCACGGTGATGAAGTGATTCTGCCCGTTCCCTATTGGGTCAGTTTCAAAGACATCATTCAGTATGCCGGCGGCACGGTGGTCCTTCTTGAGACCAGCGAACAGGAGAGCTTCCGCATCACGGCGGACGCCATCGAAAAGGCCATCACCCCCAAAACAAAGGCCATCATCCTGAATTCGCCGTCGAACCCTGCCGGTTCCGTTGTTTCGGCCGAAGACCTGGAGCGCATCGTCCATTTGGCCCACGACCGGGGCATTTACCTGCTCCTCGACGAGTGCTATGTCTATTTGAACTACGCCGGCAAGCCGGTCTCCGGCGGATCGTTTACCTGGGCCAAGGAGCACATTGTGGTACTCGGCTCGCTTTCCAAGACCTATGCAATGACCGGGTGGCGTGCCGGCTTTGCCTTGGCCGCGAAGCCTGTAATCGCCAATTTGAGCAAGCTCCAGTCGCAATCCACCTCCAATGCCACCAGCTTTGTGCAGAAGGGCGCCATTGCCGCCCTGGCCGGCTCGCAAGAGTGCGTCAGCCAGTTTCGCGCCGAATTCATCGACCTGCGCGACTACATGCTGGCCAAGCTGGCAACGATTCCCGGCGTCACCTGCACCAAGCCTGAAGGCGCATTCTATGTCTATCCCAACATTTCGGCGTTTCTTGGCAAAGGCGGCGTTACCTCGGCTACGGCGCTGGCCACCCGCCTGCTTCACGAAGCCCACGTGGTTACTGTCCCGGGCGAGGCCTTCGGCACCGGTGAACACATCCGCATCTCCTACCCTGTGACCAAGCAGAGCATCGATGAGGGAACGCGCCGCATGGCGGAATTCCTTGCGAAGTTGGGTTAGAACGCTCCGTCAATTCGCCCAGCCGCGCCGGCAATTTTCCGGCGCGGCAATTCAAAACACTGAAGTAAAGCCGTTTGCGTGTCGCATCGTGGTGCGGCGGCAGATTGTATCAATCATCACTGTGCAAACATGGTGTTCGTCGGGTAGGATGTGTTTTTGATGTCCAATCCGATCGATTTTCGCCCTGTGATTCTTGCCGGCGGCAGTGGTACCCGCTTCTGGCCTCGTTCGCGCCGCTCCCGGGCCAAGCAAGTTCTAGCGCTTGACGGCGAGCGTTCCATGATCCAGCAGACTGTCGAGCGGCTCAAGCCGCTGGCCACATTGCAAGATACCTGGGTCATTACCAACGAGTACCTGGCCCACGAGATCGCCGACCAGTTACATGGAGTGCCGGCCGCGCAGATTGTGCAGGAGCCGGTGGCCCGCAATACGGCCCCTGCCTGCGGACTGGCTGCTTTTCTCATCGAGCGGCAGAATCCCGATGCGGTGCTGGGGATCTTTCCTTCCGACCATGTCATCGCCGACGAACCGCGCTTCCTCAAGTCGCTGCAAAAGGGCATCGCAGTAGCGACAAAGGGTGACAACATGGTGGTGCTGGGCATAGAGCCCACGCGCGCGGAAACAGGATACGGCTACATCGAGACCGGCGACTATACCAAGGACGAAACCGCCCTGCATGTCCGTCGCTTCATCGAAAAGCCGAACCAGAACCGCGCCGACGAATTTGTAACAGCGGGGAACTACTATTGGAACTCGGGAATTTTTCTCTGGTCGGCACGCACCCTGGCCAACGCCGTGCGCGAGCATCTGCCGGAGACCGCTCCGCTGCTGGAAGGAATCGCCGCCGCCTACGGAACGCCTCAGTTTGAAGAGGTCTTTCACGTCCTCTATCCCAAGTGCGAAAACATCTCCGTGGACTATGCTGTACTCGAGCCACGCTCAGCCAAGGGCGAGCATCTTTCTCACCTCTATTGCCTGCCGGCTGAATTCAGTTGGAACGATCTGGGTTCCTGGGCCTCGCTCTACGAGTACCAGCTTGACACCCGGCTGCGTGGCGATGGGGAAGGGAACGTGACCGAGTGCAAAGGCCACATGGCCATCGATGCAGGCAACAACTACATCTTCAGTCCCAAAAAGTTTGTGGCCCTTGTGGGAGTTGAGAACCTGGTCATCGTCGATACGGAAGATGCGCTGCTAATCGCCCATCGCGACCACTCCCAGGATGTGGGCAAGATCGTGAAGGAGCTGGGACTCATCGGCCGCGACGAGCTGATTTGACTATCAGCGAACGCACCGGGACCAATAGGCAACCCGGTCTCGATTTCGGGACTTGAGAATCGATTTCGCGCTACAATCACCACATGAACCGCAGCGCCCAGGAAATTCTCGAAGATGCCCGCCAATTGCCACCTGATGAGGTGAACTGGCTCATAGAGAACCTTCTTCAGGAAGGGGACGGTGGGTCGGAAGCGGAGATCGAGGCCGCTTGGGGCGGCGAGATCAAGCGTCGTCTGGACGAGATCGACTCCGGGGCGGTCGAGCTGATTCCAGGAGATCAGGTTCGTGCCGAGATGGTTGCGAATCTTTCCCCGCAGGCAAGAGCCCGCCTGCGCCCTTGAAGCCGCTGAAGTACCATCCTGCTGCCAGGCAGGAGATCAAAGCTGCCTATGCGTGGTATACGCGACGAGGCACTCAAGCTGCGGACGGCTTTTACGAGGAGCTTCTTCCGGCTCTCGACCGCGTTCAAGAGCAAGCGAGGCTATATGCGACACACCTTCACGGCACGCAGCGCCTCGTACTGAGCCAGTATCCGTTCTCTATCGTCTATCGCGAGCTTCTGCACGAGATCCAGATCGTTGCAGTAGCCCATGCCAAGCGCCGTCCCGGTTATTGGGCCAGTCGTCTGTAGCATTTTGCCGCATGCCCTGGCCTCGCCCACTCCATCCTATATTCTTATTCTTCACAGATAGCACGAACCCAACTATGTCCAATCCTCAAATAAAATTCGGTACCGACGGCTGGCGCGCCGTCATCGCAGACGATTTCACCTTTGCCAATGTGCGTATCGTTGCCGAGGCCATCGCAGCTTACGTGCATGCCCATGAAGACCCAAGCAAAGGCGTCTGCATCGGCTACGACACCCGCTTCGGATCCAAAGCCTTCGCGCGCACGTGCGCCGAGGTGGTTGCCGCCACAGGTATCCCCGTGCAGTTGGCCAATGCGATCACGCCCACTCCTGCACTGAGCTTTGGAGTGCGCGGGCGCAAGGCCGCCGGCGGCATCGTGATTACCTCGTCGCACAATCCGGCGCAGTGGAACGGCGTCAAGTACAAGGGCTGGTATGGCGGCTCGGGCAAGCCGTCCATGATCGCCGCTATCGAGGCCTGCCTCGGCCAACCCGCGGCCAGGCCGCCGCAGCCCGCCCACATTGAAGAAGTCGACTTCCTGCCCCCATATCTCAAGGCAATTGAGAGCTTTGCCGACCTCGACCTTATCGGTCGCTCCGGCATGAAATTCGCCATCGACTCCATGTATGGCGCCGGGGGCACCTACCTCTCAGACATTTTCACCCGCATCGGTGTGGCCCACGTGCAGATTCGTGGCAATCCCGACCCGCTTTTTCCCGGCATTAACCCCGAACCTATCGAGCCCCACATTCGCGCCCTGGGGGAGGCGGTGGTGGCCAACGGCTGCGACGCAGGGCTCTGCACGGACGGCGACGCGGACCGCATCGGCGCCACCGACGATCAGGGCAACTTCGTCGATCCGCACAAGATCTATTCCGTCCTGCTCAGTTGGGTGCTGAGGCGCAAAGGCTGGCCCGGCGCCGTCACGCGCGCCTTCAATACCACCAAAATGCTTGACCGGATCTGCGCCAAGCACGGCCGTGAGCTGATCGAGCACGGCATCGGCTTCAAGTATGTGGTTGACCTCATGCTGGAGCGCGAGATCCTCATGGGTGGCGAAGAGTCAGGCGGCATCGGCTTCCAGCGCCATCTGCCGGAGAGGGACGGCTTGCTGAATGCCCTGTTGCTGGCCAACGTAATGGCCGAGGAAGGCAAGACCTTGGGCCAACTTGTCGCCGATCTCCAGGCTGAGTACGGCGAACACCAGTACGGCCGCATCGACCTGCACCTTTCCGATGAGATCAAGAACGGCGCCATCGCGAGAGCCCGCGCGCTCAAAGCCGGCGATCCCGTCTTTGCGGGGATGCCGATCCTCCGCCAGGACAATCTGGACGGCGTGAAGTTTTACTTGGACAATCCCGAGGCAGCGACCAAGGCGAACGCCGCCGAAACCTGGCTCCTGTTGCGCGCCAGCGGGACCGAGCCGCTGCTGCGTATTTATACGGAGTCCTGCTCGAAGGAATCGGTAGCCAAGCTGCTGGAATCGGCTCGGGAGTTTGCGCTTGGTGGTTGGTGAGATATTGAAAGCGCATTCGCTCAGTGCCTAAAGAGGCTCCGGAAGAAGGCTTGATTTCAAGGAATCCGCCCAAAAGGCATCCCGCAGGGGCTAGAGCATCCCTCTTGATGGTGTAGAGTGCAATATTCCCTCCGGGGCTAAAGCCCTAAGCTTATTTTCCGGATCTTGCGGCACGGCTGAAGCCGTGCCCTTTCAAAGCCGCTCTACACCAACATAAGGCGCAACCGTTTATGTGACTGCAGAAATGCTCTAAAGCCAATTGATTTTATTGGCTTTATCGGCATCCTTCGGCTGCGCTCAGGACAGGCTAGAAGTCGTGCCCTGTTACAGAACCTTGGCCTGTTGCGATCTTTCGCAGCCCGTTTTGTTGCACGAAGAAATATCTCCTCCGGGACATCGGTCCTTACTTCCCCGTGCCCTCGGTTATGGTCACAATTCGGTCCACGCCGGACACAGTGAATTTTTCCACCTTGCCGCTGGGCCAGTGAACTTCGATTGCATCCACCGTAGTCGCCTGTCCCAGCCCGAAGTGCGGACGCGGGTCATTGGTGGAGAGGTAGCTGCCGCCGCTCAGCACATCGCCGCGCTGCTTCATGCCGTTCGCAGTCACATAAACGGTTGCGCCTACCGCATCCCGCGGACTCTTTGGCCCTCCCACCAGCTTCAGTTCCAGCCAGTGGTTCTTGTCCGCCGAAACGTTGCGCAGCAGTACCGGGTGGCCATCCATTACGTTGATTACAGCGTCCAGCTTGCCGTCGTTAAACAGGTCGCCCACGGCCATGCCGCGGCCGGCGATAACCACCGCCAGCCCACTCCCCTCAACGGCAGGCACCGTCTCAAACCGCTTCCCCTCGATGTTGCGGAAGAGCATGGGCCGCTGCTTCCAGGAGGTGCCCCAGGCGTATTTGTCCGCCTCCGGATAGACGTGGCCGTCGGACATCAGCAGGTCTTTCCAGCCGTCGTTGTCGTAGTCCAGGAAGGCGTCGCCCCAACTGAGGAAGGGAACTGAAATCTCGGCAATTCCCAACTGGTAGCTGATATCGGTGAGGTTGCCGTCGCCCTCGTTGCGATAGAAGGGCTTGTAGTCGTCGGAGAAGGTGGTGTCGAAGATGGCAAGCTGGCCATTGTTCTGGTAGTCGCCGACAGCGATTCCCATGGACGCAGTTTCGCGTCCGGCCTCGTTCAGCGCGAAGCCCGAGGCGTAACTCACGTCGTCAAAGGTACCGTCGCCTTTGTTGAGATACATGTAGTTGGGCGTCGAGTCGTTCCCAACCAGCAAATCGAGCTTGCCGTCGTTGTTGATATCTACAAAGAGCGCGCCCAGCCCGTAGTAGCCGGGTTTGTCCGCCACACCGGCCTTTTCGCTCACGTCGGTAAAGGCGCCGTCGCCATTGTTGTGAAATAAATGGTCGGGCTCGCCTTTCAATCCCCTCGGCCCGCAGGCTACAGCTTCGCCGCGGAAGGTGCAGAACGCATTTGTAGCCCCACCCTCTCCGCTGTTGGGCAGGTTATTGAAGTCCCAATGCAGATATCCCGCCACAAACAAATCCAGGCGGCCGTCGCCATCGTAGTCGCCCCAGGTGGCGCCGGCAGACCAGTTGCCCAGCGTGACGCCTGCTTTTTCTGCCACGTCGGTAAACGTGCCATTGTGATTGTTGTGGTAGAGCCGGTTCTTGCCAAAATTCGACACGAAGATATCGGGCCAGCCGTCGTTGTCGTAGTCGCCGATCGCCACGCCCATGCCGTAGCCCACGCCCGCCACGCCCGCTTTCCCGGTCACGTCGGTAAAGGTCCCATCGTGGTTGTTGTGGTACAGGCGATTCCAGTACTTGGGGCTTTCCTTTTGGAGCGACGGGATCGCCGCGCCGTTCACCAGGTAGACGTCCAGATAGCCGTCGTTGTCGTAGTCGAACAGCGCTACGCCGGCCACCATCGTCTCGGGTTGATTCTTATTCGGGGTGGGACAACTGTCGGAGACGAAAGTCAGGCCGGAACGTTCCGCGATCTCTTCGAAAACGATGGGGCCCGTAGCGGACCCGGCCAGAAGCGCGCCGGCTCCGATTACAATAGGGATGAAAGCTTTCACGTCTCGGAAATCTCAGTCTAACATGCGGCGCACGATCGCCCTTTTTATTTCCGTCCCCGGCGCCTACCTATGCCTGACTCTGCTGTCCGGACGGCCCGCACAGACGACGCCCAAGCGGCCTGGCTTCGTGGACGCCGCTCCGCGCTCCAAGATCTTCTACAAAAGCAATAACAGCCCGGGCGGCCACAAGTATTTTCCGCAGCCCATGTGCGGCGGCGT
>PLZC01000408.1:9178-10470 GCA_003151985.1 Acidobacteriaceae bacterium | reverse complement strand
CTGTCCACCTTCAGCGGAACCCACTTTGTAACTCCGCGCTCGCTGACGGCGAAGGTTACCTTCAATTTCTAGTTTGTAGCGGATTGCCCCAACAAAACTGGACGACCCACGGTAACTGGGTGCCCCACCCTTGCCGCGCGGCAAGGGTGGGATACCTCGAACCTCGAGACCCCCATTCATGAGGTGGAGCGATGCGAGTCGATGGGCGCACTAACCCACCACCGCAACCTTGGCCCGCTTCCCCAGCCGCACCACCAGCCTTGCCGGCAGCGCTCCCACCGGTACCAGCGCGCCCCCAACCGTCTCCCCATCCAGCTTCACAGCCTTCTCCGCAATCTTGCGGTTCGCTTCGGCGCCGCTCACCGCAAGCCCCATTTGCACCAACAGCTTCGGCAGCCGAATCTGGTTCGGTTCTGAACCGGCCACATCGGCAAACGCCACCGCCACCTCTTCCAAATCCTCAGCCGTCTCCTTCTGCTGGAACATCCGCGCCCAGTTCTCGTCCGCACTGGCGGCCCCAGCCTCCCCGTGAAACCCCTCGACAATCGTCCGCGCCAGCCGTTTCTTCGCTTCCATCGGATGCAGACCGCCCGCCGCCACCTCAGCCTTCAGCGTCTCCACTTCCGACAGTCGCAAATCGGTCAGAAACACCCAGTACTTCCACATCAACTCATCGGAGATGCTCATGAGCTTGCCGTACATCTCCCCTGGAGGCTCGTTGATGCCGATCGCATTCCCCAGCGATTTCGACATCTTCTGCACCCCGTCCAGCCCCTCTAGAATCGGCGTCATCAGCACGATCTGCGGCTTCTGCCCGTAGTGCCTTTGCAGTTCCCGCCCGCACAGCAGGTTGAACTTCTGGTCCGTCCCGCCCAACTCCACGTCGCACTCCAGCGCCACCGAGTCGTACCCCTGCATCACCGGGTACAGCAACTCGTGCAAACCGATCGGCTGCTCGGCCTGGAACCTCTTGTTGAATTCGTCCCGCTCCAGCATCTGCGACACGGTAAAGTGCGCCGTCAGCCGGATCGTCCCCTCGTACCCTAGCTTGCTCAGCCACTCGGAGTTGTACCTCACCTCCGTCGCGCTCTCGTCCAGAATCTTGAAAACCTGGTGCTTGTAGGTCTCCGCATTCGCGTCAATCTGTTCCCGCGTCAGCGGCTTCCGTGTCACGTTCCGCCCCGTTGGATCGCCGATAAGCGAAGTAAAATCGCCCACCAGGAAGATCACCTGGTGCCCTAATTGCTGAAAGTGCCGCAGCTTCCGCATCAGCACGGTATGCCCCAGGTGCA
>PLZC01000408.1:8968-9160 GCA_003151985.1 Acidobacteriaceae bacterium | reverse complement strand
ATCTCCGCCGCGCCCTTCTCCAGCAAATCCATTTGCTCATCTACGGATAAAAACTCGCTCATGTCGTCTTTCAGTATAGAGTCCACCCCTTTCAGCAATCGATTGACTGGCTGGGAGGATCGAACCTCAAGACAGTCGCCAACTTGCCACAAATAATCAGTGATGGGATATCAATCTTGCTCAGGCATAAGT
>PLZC01000408.1:0-8932 GCA_003151985.1 Acidobacteriaceae bacterium | reverse complement strand
AGCGCAGCCGAAGGATGCCGATAAAGCCAATAAAATCAGTGGGGCTTTAGCCCCTGAGGGACGCTCTTCGGGATCTTCTCGGTCGAGGAATTTTCAGTACGTTTCAATGCTAAATTGGAACGCCGATTCGGACATTGCGTATTGACGCGATGGCGTTGCGATGGAATGACCGGCCGATCAGCAATCGGGTGCACCCCTCTGAACCACATCTTTTCCTTCAAAAACCTCGCAATTCGCGCGCTTTCTAAGCCGTCTGGAATGAATAGTTTACAAATATATGCTATTGATTCAATGACACTTGGCGTCGGTCGAATTTGCCCCGTTCTTGGCCGGTTTTGCGTCGAAAATGCCGCTTTTCAGCGCAAAACCCAGCGGTTTTCGGCCCGCGCCGCACCCACTGACCTGTAGGAACCTCGACCCGCCGATCCTCTCCAATATCTCTGCATAAGATTAGGCCTCCCGGCGCACACTATCCGTAGGAGAGTCCAGGGATGACCAAAACACTAACGGCGGATTTCAGCCCGGCTGAATCCACCTCGGTCTCGGCCCGCCACTGGCCCTCGTCACCCCTCAGCGCAAGCGCAAAACCGCGAAAAATCCGCTTGACCCCCACCCCCCCATCTCGAAATGCCCCTTTTTTTTACCTGCCTCTGCCCATAACGTATAAAGAATGAACAGCTTGCAAAATCAACCTATTAACTTACCAGTAAACAAGACCCCGGGATTTCAGCCAGTTTTGACCCGAAAGTGCCGCATTTTGCACCTATCTTTGACCTGATTCTTGAGGATTTGACCTCCCCAAAATTCCGGCGCAGAAGGCTCCTCAACAGGAATAATGCATCTAACACTCCAGGTGGAGTGCGGTGTTGAATGCTGAGGATTGCTTCGATAGCCGTGGTTATGGCGCTGGCTACGCCGACGGGGTTGCGAGAGGGCGCGCAAACTCTGGCGCCTGCGCAACCGCAAGAGCCCGCGATGAAGACAGCGCCCGAAACGCCGATTGCGGAGAAGAAGGTGGAACTCGGACAACCTACCTGGGATCCCGCATGGGACCTTCTTGTTGAGGAGGCGCTGCCGCCGGATTTGCTGTCGCCGAATGTATCGCGAACCGTCAAGAGCTTTTGCCCGCGATTCAATGGAATGGGCGAAGCCGATAAGCGCAGTTTCTGGGCCTATTTCTTCCAGGCGCTGGCCGGTGCAGAGGCCGGACTCGAGCCGACCAAGGATGTGCGGCACTCAGAACCCGAGGTAGCTGTAAAGGACGATGTGACCAAGCGCATGGTGCGCAGCGAAGGCCTCATGCAACTTACCTATATGGACGCGGAACGCTATGGCTGCGACTTCGATTGGGAGAAGGATAAGCAGTTGGAGGAGCACGATCCCGCGAAGACGATTCTGCAACCGAAGAACAACCTGGTTTGCGGAGTCAAGATTCTGGAGAACCAGCTCATTGCGCGACGCAAGCCTCTGTTTTTCCGGTCGAGTTATTGGTCTACCTTGCGGCCCGGCTGGCCCGGGCACAGCGTGTTTTTGAAACAAATGTCGAATGTGCCTGTCGCCTGTGGCCACCCTCAGGCTCGGGCCCAAGTGAAGAAGGCTTCGCCTGACACGGGACCCACCACTGCTGCCAATCAAGAGCCTCCCTCGGGGGCTAAAGCCCCTTGATTTTGCCGGCTTTATCGGCACCCTTCGGCTTCGCTGAAGGCAGGCTTTGAAGTCGTGCCATGTTACAAAGCTTTAGTCATGCCCTGTTACAGAGCCTTAGCCGGGGGTGTATTTCAGCCTGTTTTGAGCCGAAATTGGCGCTTGTTGGCGCAAATTGGCAGAGATTCCAAGCCCAAATCAGCGCGGCATATCGCGGTGCAGCGCCTTCACCTGGTATCCGGCCTTTTTCAGGTGTTTGGCGATCTCCTCGGCCATCATCACGCTGCGGTGCTGGCCACCGGTGCAGCCGAAGGCCACGGTGAGGTAACTCTTGCCCTCTTCAACATAGTGCGGCAACAGGTAAAGCATCAGGTCCGTTACCCGGTCAAGAAACTCCCTGGTCTGGGGAAACTTGCGCACATATGCGGCCACTTTGGGGTCAAGGCCGGTTAGCTTGCGAAACTCCGGCACAAAGTGGGGATTGGGTAAAAATCGTACATCGAAGACCATATCCGCATCCAGTGGTACGCCGTTCTTGAAACCAAAGCTGAGGCAGGAGACAAGCAGGTGCTGAGCCTTGTCCTGGTGGCCGAACCGGGCTTGAATGTGGGCGCGAAGTTCATGCACGTTGAAGTTCGATGTGTCGATCAGCGTATCCGCAATGTTGCGGACCGTGTCCAGCAGTTGCCTCTCCTCGACGATGGATCGGGAAACCGTCTCCGACCCTCCCAGCGGGTGCGGGCGCCGTGTTTCGGAGTAGCGCCGGACCAGCATCGCGTCCTGTGCGTCCAAAAAGACGACGCGGGTCGGCAACAGTTTCTTCACCTGTTTCAGGATTTCGGGGAAACGGTCCAGGGTCAGCCCCTCGCGGATGTCCACTACAATGGCTGCCTTTTGAATCTCGGCGGACTTCCTCACCAGCCCCGCAAAATCGGGCAACAACTCCAGAGGCAGGTTGTCCACGGCGTGAAAGCCAAGGTCCTCAAAATCCTTCAGCGCCGACGCTTTGCCGGAGCCGGAGATTCCGGTCACAATGACCAACTCTTTGCCCGGCTGCTCTGCGGCCTTGGATGGTTTGGCAGCGGCTCGCGGGCGGGACACCCGGGGCGCCGATCTTGGAGGCGTCATGGCCCCATGCTACACCGGATGGCGCCTTTCGCGCCGTGTTGTTTGCCAGTGTCGAGTCAGCGGATCCGGGGATACAATTCCGAAAAAGCCACAATTGGCTTCAATCTACCTTCAAGCGAGACCGCATGCCCGGCTTACGTCCCACTCTTCTTGCCCTCTCAGTCCTTCTCGTTGCGCCTCTCCTATATGGACAGGCAACGGAATCCTCCATCAACAAGCAACTCAAGAGTCTGCGCGCGGTGCCCACGGCTGAACGGCCCGCGGCCACCATCAAGATCAATGTTGCGGCCGGCGCGGGAGGGCGGCGGCCAATGCTCTAAACTCGAATCGTGGGCTTTCAGGATTTTCTCGGCAACACGCCAACGGTGACGCGGCTTCGGGAGAGCGTGCGGAGCGGTCACTTTCCGCAATCGCTGATCCTGTCCGGGCCGCGCGGTTCAGGCAAGTACACGCTTGCGCTGATGATGGCCAAGGGGGTCAACTGCCTCAATCCCAGCGAATCGGACGGGCTGCCGGACTTTTGCGATGCATGCCGGAACTGCACGCGGATTGGCGCTGCCGAAAACTTGGAAGAGCGCGTGGCCGAAGCCGTAGCCTCACGCGAAGATATGCGCGACGCCGACAAGCGCGAGACCCGCATCCTGATCCAGACGCATCCCGATGTGTTGATTGTGCCGCCCGACCCTCCGCAATTGCTGATCAAGCTGGGCCAGGTGAGGCAGGTTATCCATGCCGCCTGGTATCGGCCCCCGGTGGAAGCGCGACGTTCGTTCTCCATCTTCACCTCGTCGGCTTTCATGAAGGAGGCGGCCAACAGCCTGCTGAAGGTTCTGGAGGAGCCGCCGGAGCACCTGTCGCTTATCCTGCTCACGGAGAATCCCCAGGAGCTGCTGCCGACGATCCGCTCGCGTGCCGTGGTCCACCGGCTGGGCGCGTTGCCGGCTTCAGATTTGGAGTCGCTGCTGGCTCTTCGCCGTCCCGAACTGAAGCCGAAAGACCGGGACCTGGCCGCGCGGCTGGCTGAGGGCGCTGTGGGGCGGGCGCTCACCATCGACCTTGGCATATACCTGGCCAGCCGCCAGGATGCGCTGATCCTGCTGCGGACGGCCTTGCGGGAGCCCGACTATTCCCTGCTGTTTCATTCGACGGAAAGCTATCGCGCCGGCGCGGACGGGCAGGAGAAGACCATCAACCTGCTGCGGGCACTGGGAAGCCTGGTAGAAGACCTGCTGCTGGTGGTGGCCGGCACGCCAGGGCTGGTGCGGAACATTGACCTGGCTGCGGAGTTGGAGCGGATGGCGGAGGGGCTTACCGTGGACTGGATCGACGGGGCGGCCCGGGCGCTGGTGCAGATGGAGCAAGGGATGCGCCGCAACCTGCTGCGTTCGCTTTCGCTGGATGCGATGGCGGTTGGTTTGGAGCGGACGGCCCTCGGGGGCTAAAGCCCATCGATTTTATTGCCTTTGTCGGCATCCTTCGGCTGCGCTCAGGACAGGCTAGAAGTCGTGCCCTTTCAAAGCGAACAAATCCCGTTCCCCGGATCGAGTTTTTCCGCAGCCTGTAAAGCCCATCGATTTTATTGCCTTTATCGGCACCACTGAAGTCGTACCCTTTCAAAACAATGCCTTTTTCCGAAGCCTGTAAAACCCATATGATTGAACGCTACTTTTGTACGGCCTGAAGCCCGTACCATTCACCTGGTTGAGTTTCCGGAGGCCTGCTCGTTCTTGAAAATAAAGCCAACAAATCCAATGGTTCCAATTCAGGAAGCATGCGATTGGTGCTAAAGTCAATAAAAGCAACCCGCAACTCAGGCCAAGCATCTTTTGCTGTATAGCTATCCCTCAACCGTCAGGTCCTTCGCATAAAGAGTGCGTAAGCGGCGTGACACCCAGTTATCCGGCAGAAACCGGTCTTGATTTGCCGGTGGCGTTGTTTGCACTTATCACAAGTCGTAGTACAACTCGATTGCGAGCTGGGCCCAGGCTTTAATCGTTCTTGTTTACGGAATGTGTCTACCATTTTTTCGCTTTGTTTCTCAGGAAGGAACCTTCCCCATGAGCATTCACGCGATTCTGCCGGGTATGGGCAGGGCGAATGGCGTACCTTCAGTCCGGTCGCAGGCGAACAAGCGGTGGCCCGCGCCGCTGCCGTTCCACCTCACTTCCCATACCGCGGAGGAAGATAGTTCGCAACGGCAAGCCGAGCTTTTTTATCTGCAGAAGCAGATACAATCGCAGACGCCGATGGTGGTGGTGCTTGAAGATGGCGAGCAGGTGGAGGGTTGCATCGAGTGGTATGACCGCAACTCGCTGAAAGTGCGCGGGCGGGTGAAGACCCTGATCTACAAATCCGCGATTAAATACATGTACAAAGTGGGCGACGCAGGGCGATAGGAGTTTACTCCGCGCCGGAACGCGCAGCCTTTCGGAGCCGGTCGCGAATGGCCGCACCGATGCCCTCGGCCGGCGGTAGAGGACACAGAATCACGGTGCAACCCTGGGTATCGAGCGCGCGCAAGCCTGCATAGAGATCTCTGGCCAACCCAACCGGATCTGACCAGCTCCCCCATGCGAAGACAGCCGCACCTGAAACCGGAGCCGCAATCCCAGCGGGCAACATGAGCCCGATCCGTTCCCCCAAAAAGCCGGATGCCGCCGCGGCCAAGTGGCCGCCGAGATCGGCCAGTGGGGCCTCAACCAACACCAGTTTCGCGATCGGCGCGTAGTGCCGCAGGCCAACACCTGGCGATGGCAGTCCTTCCCTAAGTGTCTGCAAGGCCGGCGCGGCGCATCGATAGACCTCCACGGGGCCGGCAGTGTCTCGAATTTGGACAGTTGTAACCGCTCCGGGACGGTAGATGACCATCGGGCTACTGCAGGGATCGAGGACGGTGGACTCGACACCGTGCTCGGTTGGGCCGGCGTCGAGCACAGCATCGATCCGGCCGTCCAGGTCTTGCAGCACATGCGCGGCGGTTGTGGGGCTTATGTGGCCAAAGGTATTGGCGCTGGGGGCGGCCACCGGCACTCCGGCCTGATTGATAAGCTCGAAAGCCACCGGATGCGCGGGCATGCGCACACCAACCAGCGGGCGTCCGGCGGTGACGGCGTCGGGAACTTTGGCGGTGCGCGGCAACAGCAATGTCAGAGGTCCGGGCCAAAACGCAGCGATCAGTTTCCGTGCAGTGTCTGGAATCTCGGTCGTCAGTTCCTCGAGCATGGTTTCGCTGGCGATGTGGACGATGACCGGGTCCCACGCCGGCCGTTGTTTGGCGGCAAAGATGCGTGTGACCGCCGCCGCATCGAGGGCATTGGCGCCCAGGCCGTACACGGTCTCGGTGGGCATTGCGACCAGTCTGCCCGCGCGCAAAATCGTGGCCGCATGGCCAATCATTGCCCGGGCCTCGGCTGTTTCAAGATGAAAGGGATCTACGGCCAGTCGCAGGGTCTTCACTTGTTTATTGTCGCCGTTCGAGACACGCGGCGCCATCGGCCTGGGAACATTGTCATCGTAAATCGTTCAATGAATGGGTGCTTGTTTCTGGGAACACGGCAAAAGGGGGCCCGTGCCTGGAAGGATCGACCGGGGTCGCCGGAAAAGAAGAATCGGGGACAGACTAAAAAAAAGGATGCCAAACGGGTAGACTGCGACGCATGAAGAGGAATTTAATAGAGTCGTCGATTCTTCCTCGCCGCTCTTCGTGTGGAGGTCTTATGAATCCGGTGACAGTTCGTCATTGCCGGCAAATGGGACGGCAATTTATTTCGGGGGTATGGTTCACCTTTTGTGTGCTCGGGTTCATATCCTTGGCAAGTGGACAATCTGAACGCGTTAGTCAATTGGTTGGGGAGCTTAGAGACTCGAATTGGACGGTCCGGCTGGATGCGGCCTTTGCTTTGGGAAAACTCAAGGACCGGGGTACGGTTGTGGCATTGACGGCCGCCTTGAAAGACACCGATGCCGACGTTCGCAGGACCGCGGCCAAAGCTTTGGGTGAGATTAGAGACCAGCGCGCGGTTGAGCCGCTTATTGCGGCGCTACGAGATGAAGAACCCCAGGTAAGGGCATGTGCGGCAAGGGCGTTGGGTGAAATCGGCGATTCGCGGGCCGTTTCACCTCTCATCCCCGAGCTCAAGGATGCCGATGCCGGTGTTCGGAGCAGCGTGGCCGCGTGGCTCGGTACCATCAAAGATCCTCGTGCAGTTGAGCCTTTGATTGCCGCTTTGAAAGATCCGGAGCCTGATGTGCAGTTGAGGGCGGCCAGGGCTTTAGACGAAATCAAGGACCCCCGTGCGGATGTGCCCCTCATGGCCGCCTTAAAGGGAAAAGAAGAACCCGTCGTTGGCGGGGCGTACCGTTTCTTTATCGGATTGGGTCAGGAAGGTTCAGAGGATGCGTTGATCGCGGCGCTCAACGGGTTCGGCAACAAGGAGATGGCTCTGGACTTTCTGAAATGCGGGAACCCCAAGTTGGCGGATGCGGGGCGCCTGTGGGCCAGAACGAACGGCTACGAGATCGTGGCCGATCCGAATAGCATCTACAGCATTTCCGTTTGGTGGGGCAGCGAAAGGACGATGGTCACGTCCGCATCGACGAGTTAAGCCGCGGGGTTTCTCGATTGCGCCGCAACTGTCTGCCGTATACTCACAGACTAAGATGGCAGTCGAAACGGAGATCAAGTTCCGGGTGCTGGATGTGTCCGGTCTCACCAGCCGCTTGCAGGCGGCGGGCTTCAGCCTACAGACACCTCGCAGCTTCGAGAGCAATGTTTTATACGACACCCCGGACAGGAAGATGCGGGCGCGTACGGAAATTCTGCGCATCCGGAGCTATGCCGGCCGCTGGACCATCACACACAAACGCCTGCCCGACTTCGGACCGGGCGAGGACCGGCACAAGCACCGCATCGAGACTGAAACGGACGTCTCCGACGGCGCCGCTCTTGCCGAAATTTTCCTCTCGCTGGGGCTGGTGGAAGCATTCCGGTATGAGAAGTGGCGCAGCGAGTGGAGCGATGGCGAGGGCCACTGCGTAGTGGACGAAACTCCTATCGGCAACTATGCCGAATTGGAGGGCACGGCGGAGTGGATTGACCGCGCGGCCGCCCGCCTGGGCGTCGATCATGCCGATTACATTACGCTCAGCTACGGACGGCTCTTCGATATATGGCGGGAGCATCGTCACTCAACGGCCGAAGATCTGACCTTCGCTGCCGTTGCCCAAAGCAATTAAGCGATGAGCGGGTGCAGCATCATCTCGATGCAGAAGAATCCATGGTAACCAAGCGTTGAAAATTTGTTGGCGGCGGCTGGCCCACTGCCGATAAATCTCTTGAGCAGTTCACTAACTGCGAACAGGATGGGTCAATGAAGCAAGGTCACTTTCAGAAGAGTTCAGGTGGGTTGCGGAAAAAGTTTTCCAGTCTGCTTACCGCAGCGATGCTTATGCTGGTCGTTGCACTGGCCATGCCTGCCGCGGCGGCCGGCGAGCGCACGGTAAAATTCCGCTCGGCGCCGAGCTATCCGGAGCTGGCACGGCGCATGAAGATCACAGGCGTTGTCGTCGTTTCGGCGACGGTGGATGCGGCGGGAAATGTGACCGATGCGAAGACTGTGTCCGGCAACCGAATGCTGGCTGTGGCCGCCGAAGATGCAGTCCGCAGATGGAAGTTCGCGCCCGGTCCCGATGCGACCACAGAGACTGTGGATATCAACTTCGCACTCGGCCAGTAGCGGATCACCTAGGATAAAAGGACAAAGGTCGGGAACTCATCCCGCCCCTCTGTTACGTCGTTTGGCTCGTCCGGATTACAGATGCGGTCATTCGGCTCCGTGACACTTTTTGTACTTCTTTCCCGAGCCGCAAGGGCAAGGATCGTTGCGCCCGACTTTTTCGCCGGTTCGCCTCTGCGAAGTCTGGCTGCCGTCGCCGGATCCCGCCATGCTGGCTACCGCCAACTCCCGCTGCTTCTTGCGCTGGAACTCTTTCTCCAGGGCATCGATGGTGGTAGAGGGTTGCCGCGTATTGATGGCAATCTCCCTGGGCTGCGCATCGAGCGTCAAGGGCCGCGCGGCGCTGGCTACCGGCGGCGCGGCCGGAACCGTGCGCCGAATTTCAGGAGCCGCATCCACAGGCTGCCCATCCGGCCCCAGGATCT
>PLZC01000166.1 GCA_003151985.1 Acidobacteriaceae bacterium | reverse complement strand
GGTCACTCTCCCTTAGCGCCGAAGTCTGTGTCGCCGGATACCTTGGGGGCACCGCATTGTCTTGCAGATGGGGTCGTCGACGGAATTTCCGTTCGCCGTGTAGTAGATGATGAGCGCCAAGTGTCGGGTCCGAGATGGTGACGTTTTGCGCGGACGTGTATGCTTCCCCGGCAACTCCTATCCAAAGTCCGTTATCGGGCCTCTGAATCCGGATCTCTAGGCAGAGGAGTCACCCATAAATCGGGTGGGCCGAGAAGCGCCAGAAGACGATTGACCTCCTGAACGAGGGCAGCATGACCATCATTCGGAAATACAGATTCAGAGGAGTTAGGTACTGTTTCGCCGTGCGAGGTTGGCCTCCGACAGCGAGCCCGACAAGAATGGCCGTGTTGAAAACCTCGGCACAGCTTCGGTACAAGCGAGGGAGAGATAGAATGGCCTTGTCGTCCCTAAGCGACACCATATAAAGCACTTAGAGTTTTGATTTTCACAGTTCGGGACCAGGGGGTCGGAGGTTCAAATCCTCTCTCCCCGACCATTCTAAGTATATTAATATCAATCACTTACAAGGGGCATTTGCAGCGAACGCGATTTGCTAGGTCACCCAAAAAGTCACCCATAAGAAAGGGTGACCGACCATCAAAACAACGGTAGGCATACGGAATACCTCTTTGCGAGTGCGGCGGGGGAGTTTTTTGTACAGGTCGGAGAGCCTATCGACCCCCCATACCCCCAATTTGCGATCTGGTGCAACGAGGGGTACCCCATCGACAATCAGGGGAGCGAATTGGAAATTGGGGTATACCCCAATAACAAAACGTTTCGCACCTTGGCTAGACAGTTGGGATACCCATTTTGGGGTAATGTCCGGTTTGGCCACGATCAACCCAGAACGGCTCGGAAGACCATTGGGGAGGCTTAGTTCGAGTCGCCTTGCTGACGAGTCGGTGATGATGCAGGTCACACGTCTTCACAACATCTCTCGGATGACGGAAGAAATCATCTTCAGATAAAATGCGCCGCGCAGACTCGTGCTTCGGCCTGTTGTGAATCGCCGGCGATTCGAAATCGAACGGCCTTTGACATGCAGGCAAAATCAACGCGTTCCTACAGTCCTTCGGCGCGAACCTCGACACGCGAAATTCGTTCTCAAGGCGCAGCAACTATCGTGAGCGTCGCGGATTGGCTTGGGTTGAAATTCGAGTCGCCACTGTATTCCGCCAGGATGTGGTGCGTCCCGGCAGCGAATTTAGTGCTCAGACTGGCAGTTCCTGCCTTCATCGTCACTGTGCCGAGAAGATGTGACCCGTCCTTGAAGGTGATTTTGCCTGCAGGTGTGCCGGGCTCTGTTGGACTCGCCGAAACGTGAGCTGTGAGTGTCACGGACTGAGTGGCCTTTGGCCTAACGGAAGTGCTCGCCAGCGCAACATGGTCTCCGCCCTGGTTGTAGTACACAGCTAGGTTGCCGCCGATCGGGTTACCACTAAAAGGATCTACCCCCTGAAGTGCGGTGATCAGCGCGACGTCCGGCGCTCCGTCGCGATCGAAATCCCCGGCCACTATGGAGATCGGAACCTGATCCACCGGGTAAAACACCGGCGTACTGAATGTACCGTTGCCTACGCCGGGCAGTAACACGAAGCGGCTATGGGCTGAATCGACACCGAGCAAAGAGTCGATCCCGTCCTGGCGAACTGCGGCTTGTGCCAAACCGGTGATCGGGCCTGTGGCGGAGTATAGCTTCTGCGGTTTGAATGTTCCGTCGCCATTGCCAAGCAGCACCGAGATACCTGCGGCGCTGCCGACCGCGATGTCAATTTTACCGTCGCGATTGAAGTCGCCCGTGACAGCAACATTGGGCATTTTGCCGGCGGCATACTTCACCTGCGGTTTGAATGTTCCGTTTCCATTCCCCAGCAGGACACTGATGGTATCGCTTTCCTGGTTTACAACCAAAAGGTCGCGCTTGCCATCGCCGTTCAGATCATGCTGCAGCACGAACACGGGATTGTTGCCGACTCCGTAGTTTTTGGCGGGCGCGAAAGTTCCATTGCCCTTGCCGAGGAGGACCGCGAGGCCAGAGCTGTCGACGGATGCCAGATCTTCGGCGCCGCCAGCGTTGAAGTAACCCGCAGCAAGATAGTTGCTCTCAAACGAGAGCGCCGGGCCGCTTGAGACAAGGTGCCCTTTGCCATCGCCGAAAAATACCTGGTCGTCGGAATAGGTGTTGCCATCTACATTACTAATGTAGTTTGCGCTGCTGTACGCAACGTCCAGCAGTCCGTCGCCATTGAAATCTCCAATGGCAGGAGGATTGGCGGGCCAATTGCCGGCAAAGAAGCCCAGGCCTGCGGTGGCGGAGAGTGTGAACGAGTTTCTCGGGCCCCCGAGAAGCACAGAAACAGAGGGCTCGTTGGCTCCGTGCTCGTCCCAGTATTCGGCGAGGATGAGGTCGGCATGCCCGTCGCGATTCATGTCCGAGGTGTTCATTGCGACGTTGAACCCGAACGGAATTCCCGCTTGCACAATAGAGAGCGGCGCACGGACTCTGCCCCCACCCGCACTCAACACCACCTGCACGCCGCCAGCGTTGGCGGACGCAATGTCCTGCCGCCCGTCGCCGTTGAAGTCGGCCAAGGCAATTGGGCCACCCGCGGAGTAATTGGGCCACCCAAGAATCGGGCCGCCCACGGAGTAGCTGGTCTGTGAAAAAGTCCCGTTTCCATTGTTGACGACGAGGATAAGCGGATCAGCAGGGAACGTGTAGCCGGGCTTCCCGTTCAGATTTGTCACCAGTATCTCGGAGAAGGAGTTCAAGATTACGCTTTGGCACTCCTGCGCGGGAGCAAAGGTGCCATCTCCGTTTCCGTTCAAGATGCATACCAATGGATATGTGTACTGGATAGGAAAGCCACCATCGCCAGCGGCGATATCCAGCTTGCCATCCCCATTGAAATCGGCGAGCGCGATCACGTTTGGTGAGTTTGGGAACTCGTCGAGGAGCGCCGACACCATCTGCGGGTGCAAGGCGCCCGAGGCGCTGCCGAGCAGGACCTGCAGGTTTCCGTTTTCGTCAGTCAAGGCAACGTCGAGGTGCGAGTCGCCGTTGACATCGCCCAAAGCAATCGCCAGCGCGCCGGCAGCGGCAGTCAGACCCGTCTTGGTCACTTGCGGCTTGTCGAAGGTGCCGTTGCCATTTCCCAGGAGGATCGCGACAGAGGTTGTGCCGGCGACGAAAAAGTCGGCTCGTCCGTCGTTATTGAAGTCTCCGCTCGCCAGGGCGCCGGCTGAAGACAGGCCGTCGGAGATCTTGACCGAGCCGGCAAAGGTGCCATCGCCATGCCCGAAAAAAACCTGGACAGCGTTCCCCGGTGGTGGTAACAGGGCAAGGTCGACCTTGCCGTCGCCGTTGAAATCGCCGGCGACCATTAACGCGTTCGCCGATGACAACGGCAGGGTCGCGATCTTCACGGGAGCGTCAAACGCGCCCGCGCCCGTACCCTCAACAAAGCTGAGCACTCCATTGCTGTTAAGGACGACTAAGTCCGCTTTCCCGTCCCGGTTGAAGTCGGCTGCCACCATTGTGGTGGGGGTGCCGCCCGTTGGGTAAGTTGTGAGCCGAAGGAACTGATTGCTGGGCGTGGCCTGGCATCTCGCAACCAAAAGCAGCAAAAGAACAGGAATCGCCGCCGTCGAGATGGAAGGTTTGAAAAGGCTTGTGCAGGCAAGGGTTTTGGAAGCAGGCGAGGTTTGCAGCAACATACGAACTCCCCGCCAGAGCGCTTGCCTTCCGTATTCCGGGGGCAAGCCAGCTGGGGAATTTCTGGCGTGCGTTCCGGCGACCGAATTACAACATGTTCCGGTCAGTTTGTCAAATTTGGCAGAGAAGAACAAGAGGGGTGCGCCGTCACCAGGGAAACAATCTGCGTTGTGATCACCGGTAGACGGCGACCCAACTCAACTGCTCGGATAGGCCATCGCGCAACCAGTCTTTGCTCCAATTTCTTCCGCATCCCCTCTCTCCATGCGTTGGAAAAGTCCTGCCGTTAGTTGGTCAACAACTATGGTTCAGAAGTCATCGTCGATCGGGTACCGCCCGCGCAGGCACGCCGCGCACCGGTAATGTTGGTCGATGTCGATGATGAGGTGCTCTGGGAGGCGCATCTCATTCCTGATCTTGGCTACTGTGGCTTTGTCCTTCAAAATGCACCTGTCTGCTAAAAGATAAAATTCATGCGCCTTCAAATTGGCCGTGACACGTCCTCTTGGAAATTCCTCACATTCGGTATCCCGAGGCAGGGCTCCGATGCGTTGCTGCTCCTCCCAAAAGTCGATGTGACTGTTGCGGTGCGTAAGGCAATCGCCATACGGCTCGGCTGCGCTGAGCGGACTGGCGTCGAGAATTAAACGACCATTAACCACCAGAAGATCCCGACCCGAGATTCAAGTTCATCACTCTTTGTCATCGTTGCCATCCTTGGGCAGGAGCCCCACATTCTCGAACATCATCTGCAGTACAGGTGGCATATAGTGCTCATCTTTCAACGCTTGAGACACTTCGCACGCGGACATGCTATCGGCGTTGTGGGCTTCCACATCCTCCATGGAGTAGAAGTTCTTGTTGCACCACAAGCAGAAGCCGACAGTCTGATTGCCGTCCTCACCTTTGAACATTGACGACTCTTCAGCCTCTGCGGCCGGCGGCTCAATTGCCTGCCCGGATTCATATCCCATGGCCCGGAGCTGCTGGTCGCGGTGCTCTTCGCATGCAATCAGTTCGATCGAGCACTCGCTGTGATCGCCATCTTCCATCAGCACGCCGTGCCTCAGACAATAGCAGGGCGACGTTCGGTGTCGCCAAGTAGCACGCGGACCGCAGTTCCTTGGCATTCCCATTCATGACCTGTGACATCACACCAGTGCAGATGTGCCATCGTTCTCCCTTTCCGATCAGATCGACCCGCAATGCGCCATTACTTCCCATCAACACTTGGACGAGGGTAAGTTCAGCCACCCCCCTGCCGAGAGCCTTGATCGGATGGAAATCTTCCTTCAGCGCGGGTCCGCCGAATTCACATATCAAGGCTGATGACTATCCCCTCAGCGACTTCCAGATCTACTGTCCCACTCACCTTCTGTCCCTCGCGATCAAGGTGCGTTGATGCGAGAACGCTTCCGCTCTCAATCGTAATTCGCTCTGGATCCTGCCCCATATTGAGCAACACCAAAATGTGTTCCTCTTCTCTTTGGCTTTGGTAGCGCAGAACGCCATTATCCGCACTGACAGACTGCAGCCTGCCGCTGACCAGCGTCCGATGGCAGCGGCGCAGATCGATTAGTCTGCGATAAAGATGCAGAATGGAACGCGGATCCTTCTCAAGTGCCGCAACATTTACGGAAGCGTGATCGTCTCCGAGCGGCAGCCACGGCAAGCCGGAAGTGAACCCCGCCGCGAGCGAACTGTCCCACGGCATCGGGGCCCTTTGCGGGTCGCGTCCCAGCCCCAGTCCGGGCTCATTTTTTTCGGCCGGGTCCTGCACCTGTTCCGGCAAAATGGGAACATTGGTCATGCCTAACTCTTCACCGTAATAAAGGGTCAGCGTTCCTGGCAGCGTGAGAAGCAGCATGGCTGCGACGCGTGACTGGCGAGCGCCGACCGTGGTCGCGATCCTTGCTTTATCGTGATTGCCCAGAACCCAATTTGGCCACGCACCGTCGGGCAGTGCGGCTTGGTAGTCCGAGATTACCTGCGCAACAGCTTCAGCACTCCACGCGCATTGCAAGAGTTGAAAGTTGAACGGCAGATTTGCTCCCTTTAGGTCACTTCCGTAGTACGTCATGAGCTGCTGCACGGGCAGATAAATCTCTCCAATAAGCACGCGGTCGGGGAATTCATCGACCACCGCCCGCATCTCGGCCACTAAGTCGTGGATCTCAGGCCGATCCGAGTCATAGATAGGCAGGAGGCGACTATTAGAAGACTGGCCCATGCGGTAACCGGGGTTGAGCGGGTTGTCGCGGAATTGATCGTCTTTGATCATTAGCCACATGACGTCCACCCGGAAGCCGTCCACGCCTCGTCGCAGCCAGAATCGCAAAACATCGAACATGACGGCCTTCACCGCCGGGTTTCGCCAGTTCAAATCGGGTTGCTGCTTGAGGAAGGCGTGATAGTAGTACTGACTTGTTGTCTTGTCCAGTTGCCAGCCTGAACCTCCGAAGTGGCTTAACCAATTGTTCGGCCGGTCCCGCCACAGGTACCAATCTCTCTTTTGATTCTTACGAGACGACCGGCTTTCAAGAAACCACGGGTGCTGGTCTGAACTGTGGTTCGGCACAAAATCGAGGATCATTTTAAGGCCGCGGCGATGAACCTCCTCAAGGAGGCGATCGAAATCTTCCATCGTTCCAAACAGAGGATCGATGCCGCAATAATCCGCCACATCGTAACCAAAATCGGCCATGGGCGATGGGTAGATCGGGGAGATCCAGATGGCATCGACGCCGAGCTGGGCCAAGTAGTCAAGGCGCTCAAGAATCCCCCTCAGATCGCCGACGCCGTCGCCGTTAGTGTCTTGGAAAGAGCGCGGATAAATCTCATAGATGACGCTGTGCTGCCACCAGGCCAACTTCTGCATCTCAACAAATGCTCCTTTTGTCCAAGCTTCAAACTGAAAGATAAACCCTATGATCAACGATCTCTGGTACAAGAACGCCGTCATTTACTCGCTCTCAGTTGCTACCTACTTGGATGCAAACGGTGATGGCATAGGCGACTTCCAGGGGCTGCTGCGTCGCCTGGATTATTTGCATGGGATGGGGATCACGGCGCTTTGGCTGATGCCGTTTCAGCCGTCTCCATGCCGAGATGGCGGCTACGACATCGCAGATTACTATGGCGTGGATCCGCAATACGGCACACTGGGCGACTTCGTCGAATTTACCGAAGGCTGCAAGGAGCGCGGGATGAGAGTGCTCATAGATCTGGTCGTGAATCATACCTCAAATGAGCACCCATGGTTTCGAGAAGCATGCCGTGATCCACAATCAAAATATCGAGACTGGTATGTGTGGTCGAAGATGAAGCCGAAGGACGCTGCATCGGGTGTCGTCTTTCCGGGAGTGCAGAAGTCCACATGGAACTTCGAGAAGACGGCCAAGGCGTACTACTTTCATCGCTTCTACGATTTTCAGCCGGACCTAAACACAGGTCATCCGGAGGTGCAGGCCGAGATTCTGAAGATCATGGGCTTCTGGTTGCAGCTTGGTGTTGACGGTTTTAGGATGGACGCGGTTCCGTTTGTTATAGCGACGAAAGGCGCACAGCAGTCACGTCCGCGTGAGAAATACGACATGCTGAGGAGTTTCAGCGAATTCCTAACCTGGCGTAAGAGCGGGGCCATCATCCTTGGGGAGGCAAATGTTGTTCCGGATACGGACCTCAAGTATTTCGGAGATTTCGGCGAACGCCTGCAGATGATGTTCAACTTCGATGTCAATCAGCATCTATTCTTTGCTCTCGCCAGCGGCGATCCCGGGCCGCTCATCAAAGCGATGGAGGACACCAAGGCGCGTCCGTCAACTGCGCAATGGGGGCAGTTTCTCCGCAATCATGATGAGTTGGATCTTGGACGCCTGAGCGAGAAGCAGCGGGCGGCCGTCTTCGCGGAGTTCGGTCCCGACAAGGATATGCAGCTATATCAACGCGGAATTCGACGTCGCCTCGCACCCATGCTTCAGGGGGATCGTCGGCGCATGGAACTCGCCTACAGCCTGCTGATGACCCTGCCTGGCACCCCTGTGCTTCGCTATGGCGATGAGATCGGAATGGGCGACGATCTGGGGCTGCCGGAACGCGATTGCGCTCGGACGCCAATGCAGTGGTCGACGGAGCCGTGCGGTGGCTTCACAAAGAACAAGAAGCCTGTCCTGCCTGTCATCAGCGAGGGCGGGTACAGTTTTCAGCATGTGAATGTCGCGGCCCAGCGTCGCGACCCCAACTCACTTCTCAACTGGATGGAGCGCATTATTCGCATGCGCAACGAAGTTCCCGAGATCGGCTGGGGAGACTTTTCATTCATTCGAACAAAACAACCGGCGGTGCTGGCCATGCGCTACGACTGGCGAAACAACTCGGTGCTGTGCCTGCATAACTTGAGTGCTGAGCCGAAGGAAGTCCGCCTTTCGGTGCACGCTAAAGGCGAGGACAGCAGTACCTTAGCCAACCTCTTGTCGGAAGATCATAGCTATCCCGAGAAACAAGGCAAGCACTGCATCCTGCTTGAACCATATGGCTACCGTTGGTTTCGTATTGGTGGGTTGGACTATCTGCTGAAGCGCTCCGTGGTCTGAGCTGCCATGTGCGGCACGGTTTCAGAACCTCTGGGTTAGGGAACGGACCATTTCAGATCGATAAGTTGGCCCAATTTCAATGCATCGTGAATTGCTTTGTTCCACCCGATTCAAATAAATGCACTACGATGATTGTCTGAGGAAGCCGCATCGCGTCCATAGCTTGCTAGGAATCGTACTTGCTCCGATGAAGTAGTTGGGGTCGACTGATATTTGCGCTGCGCTGGCCCTAAAGGGAATCTACAACCAAGTAGGGCGAGCGGGTGCGGTCCGGGACCAGTGTCTCCACCGCGGTTATTCGTGGAATCAAGTCTGAGGAATGGGCTATGAGCGACTGGCCTGAGACCATGGAAGCGGCCCGTCGGGTCTACTATCACCCAGCAAACAAGCCGTAGAAAGCCATGGGGCATGGCCGGATGGTTGAATCGCTACGGTACTCGGAGATGGGTCCAGTAATCTGCTTCGAGAATGTTCGGTCGAAGTGCAACACGTCCCTTCCGCTCTGTTTCACGGCCAACGTCTGTTATTCAGGCTGAACTGCTCGCTAGCGACGCCTTCCGCGTTGCGCCCCTCGATATCCGGGGAGCGCGAGTTCGCGGGCCATAACTTTTCTCACATGTGAGAACGCAATAGTGCCCGTTCCTACCGCCGAACCGAGAGTGACCGAGCGCAGCGCTGTCAGCGCCAAAGTGTAGCCCTTGTACGATACGAATTACAGGCGGCCATCCTCCGGTGGGCTATTGACGGTTCAGCCGCCGGTTGAGCCTTGTTGTCTTTGGCCATCGAGGGAAGCCTTGACCGCCGTAACGGAGATCGAGAGCAACCTTCCTGGCCGCAGGGTGATATTCGCTCATGTTGGTCATATTCTAGGGCCGGACCGGCAGCCGGCAGTTGGGCAATCGTAGTATTAATATTTCGATGGATTTCTCGAAAGCGACATGTTGCGTAAAGTACATACTTGCGCAAATCAAAGGGCTCGACTTTGTCCTTGATTTCATTTCTTAGGACTCTGCGATTAACCCAGAAACCCAGAGGACCGAAGCAGCTTACAAAAGGCCCCGCTGGCATAGCCTTGGGGTTCCCACGCTAGGGTTCCCAATTGAAAATGACCGGGAGCTATCTATAAGAATCTGACGGATCTATGCGATTGAAGCACCACGATTGAGATTGATAAGTTGTTGATTCTGTTACACATTGTCAGTTCGGGACCAGGGGGTCGGAGGTTCAAATCCTCTCTCCCCGACCATCAAGTCTCATAGAATCATTGAATTAGAGAACTCGCCATTCCGGGCTGACTCGGAACTTGGGTCCATTTGGGTCCAATAAGCTTTTCCACGTCCCCCACTACTCGACGTGCATCCGCCGGGACCGAGTGAATGTATGTCCCTCGGGTGATTTCCGAGGACGAGTGCCCAAGCAATGCCTGGGTTGTGCCGACAGGTGCCCCCACCGAATCGAGCATGGTGGCGTGTGCGTGCCGGAACCAGTGCCAATTGACGCCGGTCAAGTTGAGTTTTTCGCAAGTCGGCTTGAGCTGGCGATTGAGAAGATTGCGCCGACTGAGCGGGGAACCATTCCGGGCCGAGAACACCAAGCCCGTTGGGACCGCTTTCGTTGGCTTCAAGGCCGCAAGAATCTCGACACGTTTCGGGCCGAGAGGGATGCGGCGTTTGCTCTGCCTGGTTTTCGGTTCGTCGAAATGGCCTTCATAGACCGTTTGCCGAACTGAAAGAAAGCCACTTTCCAAATCAATGTCCTGCCAGCGAAGCGCCAACAGTTCACCGATTCGCAATCCCGTCATCGCCAGCAATGAGGCGATAGAGCGGGAGGGCTCGGGAAGCTTCTCAATCAGAGCTATAACCGATTCCGGGTCAATTGTGGCGCGCTCCTTTACCAGGCCCCGTTTCGGCAATCGAGTCTTCAAGACTGGATTGTCGGTCAAGAGGTCCTGCATAACGGCTGCTCCGATGATCGTGCCGAAAGCGGTGCGGATGAGACTGACCGTCTTCGAAGAAAGACCGCTCTTAGTTTTCGCAATCAGAAAACCCTGAGCTGCCTCCCGTGTAATCTGCCGGAGCTGCGTGTCGCCAAAAGCCGGGTTGAGATGGGCGTCAATCATGTTGTCGTAATACTTCTTTGTCGAGAACTTCAGTGTGGGGTAAACTTCCGGCTTCCAACGGTCTTCGACAAAACTGCGAAATGTCCAGATCGCTTGAGGTCGGTAATCGCCGCTGTTGACTCTGTGCAGCAGATCGGAAAGCCTCTGCCGTGCTTCACGAATCGTGGGTATGTCTGCAACGGCTCCGAGAACCTCTGAGCGGCGAATCCGCCCAGGCACGTTGCCGGGTCCAATTACGGGCTCCCACCAGCGAGCAACCCACACTTTCTTGCGTGTTCCACGTTTGAAGAGTGAGCCTTCTTGAAAACACCTTCTACGGGTCATTCGTCCTCCGAATGTTGTCCGTTCAGGTGGTAGTGCGTCTGATGGAAGACTAGTCTCCAGGGGCAGTTTCATCAAGCGCTCCTGAGACCATTCAGCCAATTCCGCACAACCGCGTTTTCAAAGCGCAGGTACTTCCCGAGTTTGATGTGAGGAATACGCTCTTTTCCGCGCCGACGTGTGCGTTGGTAGACCCAAGAAACCGGGACGTGTAGGACACGTGCAGTTTCCTCGACCGTCATTAATTCGCAATTAAACTCACCCGGCGTCATACGTGCCCCCCACGTGCAGTTTAATTTGCTGCGGCCAATTAAACTGCACGTCACCTGCACGTGCTTTTAAATTGAGGTTGAAACGGTTCGCAGGTGCGCCGGGCAATAGATTGCCCAAATTCACTAGCACGTATACGACACGTGCAGTCTCCGAGGTCGCGAATAAAATACGATTCCAACCGTCGAATTCCATACACGTGCCCCCTTCCGCCAAGAACTTTGCAATAAAACCCGATATTGCTTCTGCGCGTCCCTGGGACGTCCCCCCGTTTATCTCCATGCACAGGGTGAGTTTTCGGCAAGCGTGCGTG
>PLZC01000373.1 GCA_003151985.1 Acidobacteriaceae bacterium | reverse complement strand
GGCCGCTGCCGCCGGGCAGGACGATGCGCATGGTGGGCGCTCTCATCGTTGCAACGATTTCCATGGATTCAGCGTACAGCGCGCGGCCCAGGCCAGGTGTGCGACGCTATTGTGGAGGCGGCATCGGGTAGCCTCGCAGGAGCAGGCGGCGGCGATAGCTGCGGTATTCCCGGACGACTACGATGACGATCAGTGCGATGACCAGGAGAGGAACATAAAGCACCCAGCCAGGCTCGACCACGCGGTCGTTTCCGACGGTAACTGAGTCGGGCGCTTGAATGCTGCCGAACATGGCTACCATGTCTTTGCCGATGGAGACGTTCTCACCGAGCCGGATGCGGCCAAACATGCTCACCAGGTCCTGGCCGATGGAGCCCCCGTCCTCCACGGTGACCTTGCCGAAGAAGTTGACTACATCGTGGTGGGCTGCGCCGGCGATGTGGACATTTCCGAAGAAGACGACGATGTCGCCGTCCACTTCTCCCTCTGCGTTCACACTGCAAAAGAAGCAGACGGCGTCATGAATGGAAGCATTGCGATCGACATGGATATTGGAGCCGAATTGAACGTTATCGCGGTCGGCGCGGGCAGGAAGCGCGGTGGCTGCAAAGGCGGCGGCTAGAAGGCAGATCGGCAACATTCGCTTGGTCATGATATGCGTCTCTCTTTCCCGTACGCTCCGGTTGGCGGAAAAGTTCCCGCCGCTTCGCGACGGAAAGGATGAATCGCTATCAGTTTATTACTTAAAGAGAAACAAGATTTTCATTTTTCTGTAGGTTCAATAAACCAAATGGGCCGATCGGGAAAGGGGCTTTAGACAACTGCAGCCGGTTAGCCCCCGCCGTGCGGGGTTAGCTGGTTAGCGAGTTAGTCGTTCACCGGCTTCGCCGACCCCAAGGGGATGGAACGGATCCGGAAAGTCAGAGGTTCTTGGTTTCCCACCCATTCCGCAAAGTGCCGCGGAATGGATGGGGCACGGTGGATTGTTTCTTTTTAGCGAATGCTGGTGATCGACGCTGGTTTCGTTTCCGGTGGGCCGGCGGAGGCGGTGAGGGGCTGTAACAAAGCTCCAAGGTATAAAGTTCGTCCTCAATCTAAAATCCGGCGCCGGGGATGTATTTGTACTCGATCTTGGCTGATTTCTTGATCGGGTCTCCCGTAAGGTCGTGGGTGTGCCAGGCTACGCTTTCGCTGGCTACTTCTGGGTGCCTGGAGAGAAATTCGAGCGCATAGGTCGAGGCGGTTGGGTCGTCTTTCTGGTCGGCGAATTTGGCTGACTCGATGGCGGCTTTCTGCTTGTCGCCGAGGCGGCGGTAGAGGATGGCGAGCTGGTAATGGGCGGCCAGGTCGTCGGGATCAACTACTTGCAGGCGTTCGTAGGTGTCGCGGGCCTGGGGATAGTTATGCTGCTGGTAGTAACTGAAGCCCAGCTCGCGAAGGGCGTCTTTGGCGCGGGGATACTTAGCCAAAACGGCCTCAAAATCGGCGATGGCCGCGGCCACCCGCCCGGCGTTGCGCTCGACAACGGCGCGGTAGTAGAGGGCGCGTTGATCGCCCGCCAAGAGAGACAGGGCCTTGGCGAGATGGGGCTTGGCGTCGTCGTAGCGCTCCCAGGAGATCTCGACAATGGCCATGTTGGTATAGGCGTCGGCGTAGTCGGGGCGAAGGGTGGCTACGTGCTCAAAAGCCTCGACGGCGGCGGGGTACTGCTGGGCGTCGAGCAGGGCAATGCCGTAGTTGTTCCAGCGCATCCATTCGGGATTCTCGTCGGGCGTGGGCGGGATGGGAACATTCTCGCCTAGCTTGATGGTCCTGGTGGTGGACGCCATGTCGATGACCGGCATGGGATACGGCTTCGGTTCCTTCTGGCCGGTTTGAGTGATCGCGTAGTCGATGAAGTGCTGATTGAAGCGGCGGTACTTGACGGTTGCAGTGAGCGACACCTGGCCGGAGACCTCTTTCGGCAGGCGGAAGCGGTAACGCACCAGTTGCGAGCGGCCGGACTGAACGGTGTTGTTGTAGGCCAGGACGCGATTGTGCCAGATCTGATGCAGGTCGTTGAGTTCGCCCTTCGTATTGATGAGGCGGCTGGTAAAGGAATGGGCGGCGGGGTCGAGGTTGCCGTCGGGCTGGATGAATCCGCTCTCGGCGAGTGTTTTGCCGGAGTCGTCCTTGACGGTGAAGTCGACCCAGGCTTCATAGAAGTCGCGCTGCTCGGGAATGAAGGAGTGGGCGATTCCTTTGTTCTGGATTACCACGTCGGCGACGAGGGTTTCGCCGGGGGACACTGAGAAGGCGGTGAGCCCCAGTGGGGCGGCAAGGACCTGGTTGCCGGAGGCGTCTTCTTTCTCCAAGGCGAAGATATCGACGTTGAAGACGCCGGTGTTTTGGGCGCCTTTCTTGAGGAAGGCTTCGAGCTTTCGGGCCTGCTCGTCAAATTTGTAGTACTGAGCGAGCAGCGTGTTGCCGCCCAGCCAGCGATGGGAGACAAGCTTGCCGTCCTTGGCGCCGGGGTCGACGGCGGCCGCGGGCAGGGGCTCGCGCTGCATGTGGCAGGTCTGACAGGTTGAGACGGAATCCTTGCGGTAGAAGGGCAGGGGGGACTGCTTGGTGAAGCTGGCGGCCTGCCATTCGTCGTAAAGAGAGAAGGCGCGGAGCCATTTGTAATCGTCAAGGGAGCGCGGGATGGCGGCTTTGTGGCAGGCGGCGCAGAACTCGGCGGTCTGGTAGAGAGGGCGCATCACGGCTTTGGAGTGGCGATCGAGATGGGCCAGGATTTCGCCATCCGACACAGGGCGGGTGATGGGTGCGCCTGCATCATCGACCAGGACTGCCGGAGTGCCCATCACATAGCTGCCGGTGCCGGTTGCGTCAGTGGACTGAATGGAGTGACACGTCGAGCAGGTGAGGCCTTCGTCCTCGAAAGGTCGCTTCTTGGGCATGCCCTGCGACAGATCGCCGGAGAACAGGGCGACGGGGTTGTGGCAGCCCTCGCAGTGGCGGGAGTATTGAACGCCCTTCTCGTCAATGAGCATGTTGACGTTCTTGAGGTACCAGGGCGCGCGGAAGCTGTTGGAGTGAGCCGACTGCCGCCACTGGCGATAGGCTTCCTGGTGGCAGTGGCCGCAGTATTGGGCGGTATAGAAGCTCTTGGGGTTGAAGAACTCCCCGTTGGACGTGGTGGCGTTGGAGGGAAGAAATGGCGCGTCTTTACCGAAGGCGTAGTTGTATCTTGCGGCAATGGAATCGTGAAAAGCCGAGGTGGGACCGGTGATGCGAGCGGGGGCGGAGTAGGCGGGTGTGTTGGATGGGGCCGGCGTCGCGGGGTCAGTGGCGGCGGAGACAGCCCAGGTGATTGTGAGCGGCATAGCGGCCAGCAAAGCGATCAACAGCCAGCGTCGCGGCGCGGTCTTGAACATCGTTTGGCGATCTCCGGGGAAGCGCGTTTGAACCCCGCGGCGGCACATTGGGGAATGCCGAGGGGCCACACAAAACGATAGCAGGGCAGAGGTGGGGATTGTCGCCCATCGAAAGGTGGAGAGGACTGGTTCACAGGGTGGGATGGGACCCTGAAAAATGCGGGAATGCAGAGGAAATTGGGGGCCTGAATTTAGCCAAAGCGACCCGTGAACTGGTACGTTATCTCAGAGGATTTCTTTTCCCAAATGGCCTCAAATCCTTATTTTTCATTGGCAGTTCTCTTCGTGGCAGCACTGGGCTTCGGGCTTGCTCCGCTGGGGCTGGCGAAGCTGTGGGGGATGGTGTTTTCTCCGCCCAAGCCGAATGCAATCAAGAATTCCATCTACGAGTGCGGCCTGGAGTCCAAGGGCGATGCCTGGATGCAATTCCGCTCGGCCTATTACCTGTATGCGATTATCTTTCTGATTTTTGATGTGGAAGCGGTATTTCTGCTGCCGTTTGCCGTGGCATTCACGGGGCTTGGGGTTGCGGCTTGTGTTTCGATGCTGGTTTTTGTGCTGCTGTTGATCGAGGGACTGGCGTGGGCATGGGCCAAGGGAGTTTTGACGTGGGCGTGAGGCCGCCGGAGGCGGCCAGCTTCTAGCCATTAGCTTCTAGCTTCTAGCTGGTGCATGAGGGAGATGCAGGGTGCGGCAAAAGGGACTGGGTCCTGATCGAAGGGGCACAAAGAAACAAAGCTAGAGGCTAGAAGCTAGCAGCTAGAAGCTGACGGAGCGGAGCGACATCATGGAAGAAGGACTGAAGATCGAACTGGGCAAGCAGGGCGTCTTCGTTACGACCATCGAGGAGCTCTACAACTGGGGGCGGCGAAGCTCGATCTGGCCGATGCAGTTCGGGCTGGCCTGTTGCGCCATCGAGATGATTGCCACGACAATGGCGCGCTACGATCTGGCCCGGTTCGGGGCTGAGGTCTTCCGCCCATCGCCGAGGCAGGCGGACTTGATGATTATTTCCGGGACTGTGACGAAGAAGATGGCGCCGCAGGTGGTGCGGCTCTATAACCAGATGGCCGAACCAA
Organism: Acidobacteriaceae bacterium; assembly: GCA_003151985.1. Lineage (GTDB taxonomy): Bacteria > Acidobacteriota > Terriglobia > Terriglobales > Acidobacteriaceae > Telmatobacter. The sequence goes on along the minus strand of PLZC01000373.1, from coordinate 5,671 downwards.
AGTATGTGATTGCAATGGGGGCATGCGCCATCTCCGGGGGGCCTTTCAAGCAGGGTTACAACGTGCTCAAGGGGATTGATCGCTACATCCCGGTGGATGTGCATATTCCTGGGTGCCCGCCGCGCCCGGAGGCGCTGATCCAAGCATTCATGACTCTGCAGAAGAAGATCGATGGCCAGAATCTGACTGGGGAGGGACGCCCACGACATTTGGACGCTGAAGCGCAGGGCGAATTCCCGGTGCCGGTGCAGGGGGAGCATGATTTGGAGCCTTCGTCGAACAGGCTTGTGTGGCCGTTGCCGATGAAGACAGGGATTAGGGATTAGGGACTAGGGACTTGAGGCGTTGAGGTAAACGGATTGAAGACGATTGAGGAGATCAAGGCGGCGATTGAGGCTGCGGTGCCGGGGGCGGGCGTGGAGGTCGTGCCTAATGCGAGCCCTTCGGGACAGCACTCGCTGCGTCTCGAGCCGAGCCATGCGTTCGAGGTTGCGAAGTTCTTGCGTGATGATGCGGAGCTAGCACTTGATTTTCTTTCCAATGCGACCGGAGTGGACTGGCCGGATAAGGAAGTCACCGAGAAAGTGAAAGTGAAGCGCCTCGTGACCAAGACCGTCGACGGTGTGGAGCAAAGCGCGGAAGAGACGGTCGAGGAGTCGCGCAAGCGCGTTGAGCCGGGCTGTCTGGAAGTTGTTTACCACCTGTTTTCGATGGCCAAGAAGCACGGGCCGGTCGTGCTTCGGATGAAGACGGTGAATCGGACGGACAATGTGGAGTTGCCGTCGCTCACTCCTGTGTGGCGTTCGGCGGAGCTCCAGGAGCGGGAGATCTTCGACCTGTTCGGAATTGTATTCACGGGGCATCCGGACCTGCGGCGGCTGTTGATGTGGGACGCCTTCAAGGACCACCCCATGCGCCGCGATTACGTTGATCCGGACGACTATGAATACGAGCCCACGGCTCACGAGCAGGTGCTGGCCAGGGCGGCGGCGCACACGGCAGGCGAACAAATTGCGGGGGCGAGTGCGGGAGCGATTCCAGGCGGCGGCCAGGAAGGGATAGGGGGAAAATGAGCCTTTCTGGATTGGAAAAAGAGAAAGACAGGCCGGAGGGTTGGAACCGGCCGCGGCTGATTGAACCGGACGGCGAAGGGGAGCTGCTCGAAATCGCCATGGGGCCGCACCACCCTTCAACGCACGGGGGCTTCCGCATGGACGTGGCGCTGGACGGGGAGCGGGTGATCCGATTGAAGCCTGTCTTCGGCTACCTGCACCGCAACCACGAAAAGATTGCCGAAGGGATAGGCTATCTGGGCTCGATGCCGTATACGGACCGGCTTGATTATATCTGTTCGCTCACCAACAACTGGGCCTACGCGCTGGCGGTGGAGAAGCTGACGGGCCAGGAGGTGCCGGAACGCGCCGAGTACCTGCGAGTGATTCTGGGTGAGCTGACGCGGGTGCAGAATCATGCTTCATCGATCGGGTTCTTGATTCAGGAGATGGGGGCCAGCGGAACGCCGCTGATGTATGCGTTCCGGGAGCGGGAGAAGATTCTGGACCTGTTCGAGGGGCTGACCGGGTCGCGGATGATGTGCAACTACATGCGCTTCGGCGGCTGCCGTGTGGACGCGCCGGAAGCTTGGTTAACGGCTGCGCGCAAGGTTGTGGCCGGGCTGCCGGGATTTGTGGACGAAGTGGACCGGCTGCTGACCGGGAACGAGATTCTGATGGCGCGGACACAGGGTGTGGGCGTGCTGCCGCCGGAACTGGCCGTGAACGCCGGCGTCACGGGGCCCATGCTGCGGGCGTCGGGCGTGAACTACGACATTCGCAAGGTGGATCATTACGGCATCTATGATCGCTTCAACTTCCGCGTGCCGTTGGGCGATCACTGGGATGTCTATGATCGCTATATGATTCGTATGCTGGAGATGCGAGAGTCGATTAGCATTCTCGAACAGGCGTTGAAGGACATTCCCGCGGGGCCGGTGATGGATGCGAAGGCGAAGATACGCGGCTTCCGGCCCAAGCCGGGCGAGGCGTATGGGCGCATCGAAGCGCCGAAGGGGGAACTGGGGTTCTATTTGATCAGCGATGGGGGGCCGAATCCTTATCGCTATCGGGTGAGGCCGCCGAGCTTGATTAACCTGACAGTGCTTGAAGATATGTGCCTGGGCAGCGACGTGGCGGATGTGGTGCTGATTTTTGGAAGCGTGGACATTGTGCTGGGAGAAGTGGATAGATGAAAAGGCAGCTTCTAGCTCCTAGCTGCTAGCTACTAGCTGCTCTTGCTAACATTGGCTGTTTCGGACTTAGGACTAACTCGCGCGGTTAGGAAAAGCTAGAGGCTAGAAGCTAGTAGCTAGAAGCTGTGTTTCGGAGGGTTTCATTGCTGGGTGAGGGAATACTGAAGGGGCTGGCTGAGACGGCGAAGAACTTTGCCGGCAGCTTTGTCTCGGCGGAGCGGATGACGACGGTCGAGTATCCGGAAGAGCGGATCGCTCCGATAGAGGCTGCGCGCGTATTTCCATTTCTTGTTTACGACGGCACGGATTGGGAGTCGGGGATGCGCTGCGTGGCCTGCCAGATCTGCGAAAAAGAGTGCCCGCCGAAATGCATCTATATCGAGAAGAGCAAGGACAAGAAGCCGGATGCAATCGGCAAGCCGCAATTCTATCCTGCAAAATTCGATGTCGATATTGCGGTGTGCATGAGCTGCCAGATTTGTGTAGAGGTTTGCCCGTTTGAAGCGATCAAGATGGATACGGAATTTGAGTTGAGTACGGATGACCGCTTTGGCGGACTGCTGCTGGATCGCGAGGAACTGTCCAAGTCGAATGAGTATTACCACCAGATTCATCCCACTGAAGCGGCCGTGGTGGATGCAAGGCTGACAGAGGGAAGAGCCAAGGCGGACGCCAAGACCACGGCCGCAGCCATCACGGGAGCTATCAGGGGCGCGGAGATACCGAAGCGGCCCGCGGAAGGTGGAGACTAGCCCATGCTCGAGACTTTGGACCAGGTCTTTGTTCTCCTGCAACATTGGCTGGTGGGGTTCTTGCCGGCGGTGCTGCAGCCGGTGGCCGGGGTTCTGCTCAGCGTGGTGGTGATCATCGTTCTTTTTCCGGCCCTGTTCGCATTGACGACGGTGCTGGAGCGAAAGGGACTTGGGCGCATACAAAACAGGATTGGCCCGAACCGCGTGGGGCCCTTTGGCATTCTGCAGCCGGTGGCCGACGGCATTAAATCGCTTACCAAGGAAGACATTGTTCCATTGAGCGCCGATGCGGCGGTGCATTTTCTTGCGCCGGTGCTTCTTGTCGTCGCGGTGTTCATGGGATTTGCCGTGCTGCCCATGGGCCGCAACATGGTGCTGGTGGATATGGACGCCGGGCTGTTGTTCTTTTTCGCCATGGGAGCGTCGACGGAGTTATCGGTATTCATGGCGGGATGGTCGAGCCGCAACAAGTATTCGCTGCTGGGTGCGATGCGCGCCGTGGCCCAGATGATCAGCTACGAAGTGGTGCTGCTAATGTCGAGCGTGGCGGTGGTGATGATTTCGGGCTCCCTCTCGCTGACGAAGATTGTGGAAGCGCAGAACCAATACACATGGGGACTGCCGCACTGGTACATTTTTACGCCGTGGGGGCTGGCCGGCTTTGTGATGTTTGCCATCGCGGCCACGGCGGAAACGAACCGGTCTCCGTTTGACTTACCCGAGGGTGAGTCGGAGTTAGTTGCGGGTTATCACACAGAGTATTCGGGATTCAAATTCGCTCTCTTCTTCCTGGGCGAGTACCTGGCCATGTTTTCGATTTCTGGATTGGGCACGACACTGTTTTTGGGAGGCTGGTCGGCGCCGTTTTCGTTCCTGGGCTGGGTTCCGTCGTGGATCTGGTTTTTCTCGAAATTGCTGCTTTCGATCTGCGTGTTTATTTGGCTCAGGGGAACGCTGCCGCGCTTGAGGCAGGATCAATTGATGAACTTCGCCTGGAAGTTTGTTTTGCCGATGACCTTGCTGAACCTGATGGTGACGGCGCTGTGGCGTTTCCTGGGCGAAGGTTGGGAGCGATGGGTATTCTGTTCGGCCATACTGATGTTGGCTTATGTGGCGATGGGGCGGATAGGAATGCGCAGTGGGCACATTGGGCCTAGGAGATACCGCTATGCCGAGTAACCCATCAGCGAAAATGCCGGGTGCCCCAGGTCTCGATTTTGAGACCTGGGAATCCCCAGAAGTCAGCAGGCCACATATCCTGGGTGCCCCATCCTTTCCGCGTCTTTCCGCGGAAAGGGTGGGAAACCGCGTCAGCCGGATAACCTCCAAAGGATCTGCGGGTGCCCCAGAGCCTGTCCTGAGCCTGTCGAAGGATCTCGATTCTGAGACCTGGGAATCCACAAAAGTCAACAGGAGCAGCGACCGATGAGTTTCGTGTTTTACATACTTGCCGCGCTGACGGTGGCCGGGAGCCTGGCCGCGGTTCTGTTGAAGAATACGGTGCACTGCGCGCTGGCGCTGACGGTGGCGTTTTTAGGCCTGGCGCTGCTGTTTCTCGATCTCGATGCGCAGTTCGCCGGGTTCGCACAGATCCTGGTCTATATCGGCGCGGTGGCTATCCTGGTGGTGTTTGCGATTCTGCTTACACGGGGCTCGGAGACGCCCAAGGATGGAGTTTTCAGCCACACATGGCTGGTGGGGTTGGTCATTGCCGCGGCGGTGTTCGCGGTGCTGGGTTGGGCCGTGCTGGGGAGCGCGCGGGTCTTGCCGCATGAGACGGCGGCTCCTGTGGTGACCGTGCGGGATATTGGAGTGGCGTTGATTGGCCGCTACATACTGCCGTTGGAGATTGTGGCCATCCTGTTGACTTCTGCGATGATTGGAGCGGTGATTGTGGCCATGCATGACAAGGAAGGCGCGAAATGACGCCGCTCACGGGATTTCTACTGGTGGCCGCATTGCTTTTCTCGATCGGCCTTGCCGGCGCGCTCACGCGGCGCAACGCCATCCTGGTGTTGATTGGGATTGAATTGATGCTGAACTCGGCCAACTTGAATTTGATTGCTTTCTGGCGGTATGGGCCGCATCCGGAAAGGCTGACGGGCATGATGTTCGCCATCTTCTCGATTGCTGTGGCAGCGGCTGAGGCGGCGGTGGGGCTGGGGCTGGTGATCCAGATTCATCGTCATGCGCACACCACGGACCTGGATGCGATCAACAGGATGAAGGGGTGAGCCTCTGATGCAAGATCTGACTGGCCTCTATATTCCGCCCAATGTGGAACATCTCCACAGTTTCGGGTCGCCTGTCGCGGGCATGCTTTGGCTCATTCCGACGATTCCGATTGTGGCTTCGGGGATGATCGCATTGCTCAAGCAGCCACGGCGAAAGACTTCAGCAACGCTAGCCATCGGGTCCCTAAGCATTTCTCTCTTGCTCTCATTGGTTGCGTTTGGCCATGTGCTCGCGGGATGGCTGCATAGCGTTGATGTTCGTGAAGTCGTCAACTTCACCTGGATTCAAGCAGGCGCGTCAAACGTAGACCTGGGCTGGGTTCTTGATCCGCTTTCGGCGGTGATGCTGGTGATGGTGGCGTTTGTCGGCCTGCTGATCTTCATCTACTCCGTCGGCTACATGGCCCACGAAGGCGGCTATTACCGCTTCTTCGCCT
>PLZC01000009.1 GCA_003151985.1 Acidobacteriaceae bacterium | reverse complement strand
CTACAGAACTTTACGGACTTAATCTGGAAAAACACTTTGAACCGGCCAGAAGCAGGTTGTAAGAACCCCTGCTCTAAACAGCATCAATAAACCATGCTGGCCGAATCTTGGCATTTTATCAATCGTCGTTGCGTGAATGTCTCTAGAAGTCGATTAACTTTTCAGATGCTAGCTTGTTTATTACTCACCGTTTTTAGATATCCAATGAAGGACCAGGACGCTGCCCCCGCTTGCTAGGATCAACTACCTAGCTCGTTGCCTGGGAAAACCTGCTCAAGGCAGGAACGATTGATTTCACTTTGCTATTAAGCGTCCATTAGCCGATTGGCAAAATACGCTTACATCGCCCACGAAGCATTTGTGGTGTCTTTTTTAAGCAGCCCGTTGTTTGGGAAAAGGTGTGCTGCGAACCAACCGCCGAGTGTTTCCATTCGGCCTTCTAGATTGAGCTATCTGTATTCTGTAATACCTTGGGGCAGAGTTTACCTTGTGCCAGCATCTCCTGCGGGTGTTGCCGAGGAATTCCGATATACGCTGAACGGATCTCTTGCTTCCAAGTACAAATGTGTTGCTTGACGATGGAGTGTTACCCATCCCATATATTAAGTGTCTCGAAATTCCCTGACTGGACATTTCTTCAGGACAATCCAAAGGTGAGTTATTGCTCACATATATTAAGTGTCCTCAAAAATCCAAACTGGACACCTTTTCTGAAAGATTCTCGATTTATTTTCGAATAAGTGCTGAGTCACTGCATAGTGTGCAAGAGATACGAAGGCAGAGTAAGTCTGCCCCAAGATTGCGCCGTGATGAACCTCTTAGGAATGGCACACAATGGGGCAGAAAGGCGCTGCCCTGCGTTCGTTGGCTGACCAGACGGGGAAACACACACACCAGCGGAGTGTATCGACCGCTCATTTCTTGGCTGCACAGTATGCAAGGGGGCAGGGTCAAAAATAAATCCGCTCTGCCCCTTGACAATGGCCCGACTACCTGCAATCACAATCTTAAGCGTAAGTCAATTATTATCTTGACTTTACCATCTGCTTAATGTCATACTCCTAATAGCTCTCCAGACTCCAATTACCCCGTGCTCTTGAACGGCGGGTGAGGAGACTGCGACCTCTTAGGATAGATGGGCCTTAATCGGTCCTGAACCCGTCACCAGCGGGCATCTGGTGAAATCAACAAAATTCAGGTAAGCACCCGGCAGAATTGTGTCTGTGCGTTGTTGCGCTCACACGTCTATGCCCCTTGCTGCCCTTATCCGAGAGATTACAGATGGGTAGTTCGATATATATATCTTCGTGCGCCATTGCCAGCGCATCGCCTTCACCCTTAACCCTAGATGAACTTGAATCACTGCGTATTGAACTTGATTGGAAAATCAATCTTGCTAAGTGCGAAGCCCGCGTTCTGCGCAATAGCCGGAGAATCAACTCCCGGCACCCAACCGTGTTTTTGTCGTATGGCTGTACCGAAGCCTATGGCGACCGCCTTGACGAAGCCTGCGCCGTGCGTGATGCGTGGCTGCCTAGTGTGCCCGTGCGGGTTGTAACCGATGAAGACCCTATGTGGCTGGTCGAGGGCTGGTCTGCCCACGATGAAGATTTTGAAAAGAAGATGCTGGAACTCCGCGTCGATGAGGACATTCGAGACCGCGCCTTGATTATAGGCAATCCATTCCTGGGGCAGTCCAATGGGCAGTCCATTTTCGATGAAGCGGACATAGAGCGAACGCTTAAGGCACGCGAGCGGAGAGACGCAAAGAAGGCAAAATGCGCCAACGCTGACGATGAACAAGACCTCAATGCCGACGATGCAGAAGACGCAGCGACCCCTGACGTTGAGCAAGACGCAAATGCCACGGAACCCGCTGAACTCACAAAGCCATTGTGGAATATCAAGCGCAAGGGTGACATCCCCAAAAAGGGATTGAACCCTGAAGACAAGAGGACTGCGCGAATTTATAACTACGGCCTCTGGAGAGCAGACAACACGGAAGAATTTCGCAATGCAACGGTCACTGAGGACGTAGCTACGGAATTCACGATGCACACCTTGGATTTAATCGCAAAAGGCAAATACAAGGAGCAGGACAAGTTGTTGGGCTGGTTGGGGTATGTGTGGCTGAACTGGAAATGGAAAAAGGGAAGACTTGGCAAGACAATTCTTGAAAGAAATAAATTCTCTGGCCTGCAATCTTGGGATGCAAAGAAAGACGAAGGCCGTGCCGACATCGGCAGAGTGCTTGAAGCTTCCAAAATGTCGGATGCCCTTTTGCAGAATGATGAGTACGCGAAAAATGAAGATGAGATTCTGACCAGCGTCCTGAGTCAGAGGCTCGCAGAAATGCGGTCTGGTCTCAACTCAGTGGACCTTGGGTTGATCGAAGACTTATCGGCGGGGGTGACTCACGAACAAGCAGCTAAAAAGCGGGGCATCTCAACAAAGACCATACAGCGGAGGCTTGACGGGATCAAGAAACAAGCCCGCACGAAAAAGGGCAAGATAGCAATTAAGCCCACTGCCGATTCCTGCCCCTTGGGAACCATCACGGACGTTTGCGCGTCTAGTGAGGTGGCAGCATGAGCGATACGCTACGGTTCATGCGGTCCTTGCCGGGTGTCGTTGATATTCATGCAAATGCTGATGAAGGCCCCCGGATGTTGTACGACCGCAAAGAGGCCGCAAGGCAAATCAGCGTGAGCATACGCTCGCTTGACTACCTGATTGCCGGGAAGAAATTGGAGACCCGCCGCATTGGGAAAAAGGTGCTCGTTACCCATGCTTCATTGAAACGCTACGCGGCAGGGAACCACTACGATGCAATCACCAGCCGCTCTGACGCCGATACCGATGCTTCAGGGGAGAGGTGCGCGTAGCGTGCGGCCATTGCAATCGACTTGTGACCGGCCAACACCTGAATGTCCTTGATGCTCACTCCAGCCAGAGCAAGCCATGAGCAGAATGTGTGACGGTTGTTGTGCCAAGTGTAGTCTGAGACTCCCGCCTCTCTAAGGGAAGGCTCAAGCCACCAGCGACAATCGGAACTGGGACCGGGACGAGGAAACACCGTGTCGCTAGAAGCGTGAGGCACAGCCGATTGCTGTTGCTTCACGGCTTCAAGTGTGATTGAGTTCAACGGTACGTCTCGCTTGCTTCCGTTCTTGGTCTTCTCCAGTCGAATCTTCTTTCTCGTGAAGTCAACCTGATTCCACGTCAAGCTGAATTGCTCACCAAATCTCATGCCGGTATAGACGCTGACCACGAACGCTAAAGCCTGTTCCGGGTTGTCTCGGCGTATGATGCCCAACAGCGTGTTGTATTCCTCACGGGTAAGGTATCGCTGCCGTGCGTTGTTCTCCGTACGCAACCGCACCAGACGAGCAGGGTTTGCCGTTACCTTGCCGTTCTCCATTCCAAGGCGATAGGCCAGCGAGATGTAAGAGCGGTAACGGTTCGCAGTCGCATTCGTCTTGCAATGCTTGGTCAACCACTGGTTAATCTCTTGGGGTGTGACCTCATCAGCTTTACGGCTCCCAAACGGTACACACAGAATTACATCCCGTGCCACGTAGTCGCTGGCGGTCTTTAAGTGGGTATTAGCGTGTTCTACAGCCATAGCAGACAGGTGAGCAAAGGTGACCACGTTACCGGGTACCAGTTCGGGGAGCTTCAGTTTGCGCCTACTGTCCGCCTTGCGCTTCTGGTAGAGAGCTAGGGCGTCACTCTTCCTACCAACCTTTTCGCGGTGTCGCTGCCCTTGTGCGTAGTAGTTAATCCACCACACACCGGACCCTGCCGGGTGCTCAAAGACTCCCCTGACCTTCTCTTCCTCACGTCTTGCCATTCGCTTCCTCTTTCTGGTGGCTGTTGTTACTGACAAGAATAATACACCAATCAGCGTAAATAGCCACCAAGAGGGGAAATGGCTGTGCAGTGGCTATGCAGTACACTGTGTCGAGTGGCTGTGCAGTACACAACAGCCATCAAAACAGCCACCAGCGCAAAACAGCCATCCGCGCTAATTTCCAAGATGGCCTTTAACTCTTTGATTGTATTAGGTTTGAGTGGGGCCGAAAGTTGAATTGAACCGATGGGCCAGTTGATTTACAATCAACCGGTAAGCAGGAAAGAACTGAATGAGGCTTTTTTCAATGAACTTAAGCCAGACGCGTGCGCGCTTGGTAAAGGCGGGCGCGGCGTTTGCGGCTGCTGCCCTGGTGGCCGGCTGCGGCAGCCAATATAGACCGGTTGTTACGCCCATCAATCCGAGCGGACCTCCGGCACAGCCCAATAGCCTGGCGGTCGTGGTTTCATCTTCGTCGCTCACGACACCTGGAATCGCGACAATCATCGACTACTCGGGCGATACGATTATGGCCACGGCGCCGATTGGTCCAGGGCCGACCAGCTTCACCCTGGACGGTCCCGGGTCCACGGGATATACGGTCAACAGCGATAGAACGGTAACCAACTTCCCCGCTTCCACAAATCTGCAGGAAAAGAACGTGCTAGTCACGACATTGCCGACGACTGCGCAATCCACGGGGTTATTTTCCCCGGCGACTGGACTTTGGGCCGTCGATCAGTGCTCCATGGCGGGCAACGTGTGCACCAGCGCAGTCGACGTATTCACAGGATCTCCCCAGACCTTCAAGCTCTCGATTCCAGTGGCGGCTACGCCGATCGCGGTCGTTGGGCCCGCCACCGCGGCACAGCGCAACTACTCCCTCAGCTTGAACAACTCGAAGACGCCTGCCGGAAGCGTCATCCCCTACACGGACATGACCTGCAACAACACTCCCAGAACGGTTACTCAGACCGGGGAAGCGGATTCGCTGGAAGTTTCCACTTACACGGTTTCAGCCCGAATCCCCTTGGGCAAGTGCCCGGTGTATGCGGTGCAGAACAATGACAGCAAACGGTTGTTTGTGCTGAACCGGGGTGACGACACGGTTACGGTGATCAACAGCCAGAACAACACGCTGGACCAGTGCACGCCGTTCCTCAACCAGAACGGCC
>PLZC01000302.1 GCA_003151985.1 Acidobacteriaceae bacterium | reverse complement strand
CGCTCGAGGGCGCGACGATGGACGACTGCGTCGCGCTCGCCCGGGCGCTGGGTGAAAAGGTCGGCAGCGAGCTCGGCATCCCGGTCTTCCTATACGAACGCGCGGCCGCGCGCCCCGACCGCGCGAATCTCGCGGATGTCCGCCGCGGAGAGTTCGAGAAGGCGCGCGACGAGATCGGCACGAATCCCGATCGCGTCCCCGACTTCGGCCCGAACAAGATCCACCCGACGGCCGGCGCCACGATCATCGGCGCGCGCCCGTTCCTCGTCGCGTTCAACGTCTACCTCGGCCCGGCGTCGAACCTGGCGGTCGCGAAGGAAGTCGCGAAGGCGGTTCGCACGTCCGGCGGCGGCCTTCCCGCCGTGAAGGGGCTTGGCCTGGAAGTCGATGGGCAGGCCCAGGTCTCGATGAACCTCACGGATTTTGAGCAGACGCCGATCCACCGGGTATTTGAATTTGTAAAGCGGGAGGCGGCGCGCTACGGCGTCGTTCCGGTTTCGAGCGAGATCGTAGGGCTGATTCCCAAACTGGCGCTGGAACAGGCCGCTGAGTGGTTCCTACAAGTGGAGAACTTCGACTCCTCACTGATCCTGGAAAATCGCCTCGCCGCAGTGATGGGCGGGAAAGTAGCCGTGGGCGGCCTGCGCGTAGGCGTAGAGCCCTTTATTGAGCAGTTGGCCGCTCCGACGGCCACCCCCGGCGGAGGCAGTGCGGCGGCAGCCGGCGGCGCCATGGCGGCCGGGCTGGCCGGTATGGTTGCATCCATGTCGCGGGGGAAGAAGGCTTACCTGCAATACGAAAGCCCGTTGAGCGAAGCTATTGCCCGGCTGACTCTGCTTCGCGAGGAACTAAAGGTTGCCATCGATGCCGATGCCGAGTCTTACAACGTGGTGATGAAGGCTTACAAATCAGCCAAGGAATCGCCGGATGGCGGGCGTGGAATTATCGCTGCTCTGAAACAAGCGACGCTTGTCCCATTGGGCGTCGCGGAACGAGCCGTGGAAGTGGTTGAGATCGCAGGAAAACTGGGGCCGATCTCAAACCCGAACATGAAGTCGGATTTAACCACCGCGGTGGCGCTGGCAAAGGCGGCGCTTGAAGGAGCGCTGGCAAACGTCGAGATCAACCTTGCTTCCATCAAGCCGGAAGCGGCGGAAGACGAAGCCTTCCTGAGCCGGACGCGACAGCGCACCGTGGAACTGAAGGCGCACTTACGAAGTCCAACCTAGCCCCCAGGCGTGAATTCCCGTTCGAGTGTGTCTGCAGTACGGCTTCTCAGCCCGAAAACCTGGCCGCTGAAGTCCGGCTTGAATGACGGAATCAACGCAAATGCCGTCCTCACCATTACACCCAGATCGCTCCACACGCCGGCATGTTCCATATATGCCCGCGAGATTCCGATCTTGTCCGGCGTGGCCACTGACTTGAAGTACTTCAGCGGCTCGGGGACCATCTCGAGAATGCGGCCCTCCTGGCAGTACTTGAGCGTGGCCGGATCTGTAAGGCCGGGACGCACTTGAAGCAACTGGTCGTACCCCTGCTTGAACTCGACGGTCAACTCTGGAATCACGGGGCGCGGACCTACCAGGCTCATCTCGCCGCGCAGCACATTCCACAGTTGCGGCAGTTCGTCGATCTTCGACCTGCGCAACCATTGCCCCACCCGGGTAATGCGCGGATCGGCGCCCAGGGTGAATGCGAGACCGGGGCACGACGAGCGCATCGTGCGAAGTTTCAAAAGCTTGAAGAGTTTGTAATTCCGGCCCATGCGATGCTGGCGAAAGATCACCGGCCCGACGGAATCAAGTTTGATGAGGATCGCGGCGACTAAGAGAAGCGGAACGGAAAATGTGAGCAGCAGCCCTGCAAGGGCGATGTCCACGCTGCGCTTGAGCACGAGTCCTCCAAGGCAAAAGGAGATAAGCGTCCCGGCAAAGCTGTCGAGAACGCATGGAGGATTCGTGCCCGGCGATGACGGAAAGCAAGACTCGCTGGATTTTGTGCCGGGCAGATCAATTCACCCGTGCGTCCATTCCCCGTTCCGCGCCTAAGCCGCTCCTCTCGTGAAAACGCGGAACGAGGCCCAGGAATACCGGCCTTGCGTAGGAGATGAACTGGATCAGTACTCACAGGAAACATCTTTACCCTTGGTCAAGTCAAGAGGTTAATTTCCACAGGGAAAACCCCTCCCAAACTCCATCTGCGTCCAGGGATTTTGCAGGAGGCGCGACTTCGGTTTTTCCTTGCATGGCCTGGCTAAACCAAAATGCTGCAAAGTGCATCAAATCAGAACATAATGCAGACATTCTTGCGCTTGATTCACGCGATGGGGAGTCTGTCTTAAGCGGCAGTAACTTCACTCATCAGCATCCTTGCCTCCGCTACAGCACGTCGGTATTCAGAAAGGGGCGCGCTTGAAGCATTTTCTTCCTCTTGTCATTTTGGCCGGAATCCTCATCCCCGGCGCACGAGCGCAAGGCAACTACGAAATTCAGGTCTACGCCTCAGACACCCAGGCGCCACACACCACAATGTTCGAACTCCATTCGAACTTCACCGCCGACGGCCAGCGAAAAACCATCGGCGGCGTCGCTCCTACCAATCACGCCGAGCACGAGACCATTGAGATTACCCAGGGCCTCAATACGTGGTCCGAAGTAGGCTTTTATGTCTTCACCAGTGAGCGCAGCGGCGATGGCGTTCAGTGGGTGGGCGATCACATTCGCCCCCGTGTGCGGGTGCCGGACAGTTGGCATTTGCCGGTAGGTGTGAGCCTTTCCACTGAGGTGGGCTATCAGCGCGCCATGTTCTCCCCGGACACCTGGACCTGGGAAATCCGGCCCATCATCGACAAGCAGCACGGCCCCTGGTACTTCTCCGTGAACCCGGCCCTCGACCGCACCTTTCACGGCCCCGATGTCAAACTCGGCCTCGATTTCTCACCCGCCGTCAAGGTGGGTTACGACTTCACAAAAAAGGTCTCCGCGGGCATCGAATATTACGCCGACTACGGCAGCCTGCGCGACATCTCCACTCTGCACAACCAGCAACAGCAGATATTTGCCGCCACGGACCTGAACGTCTCTCCGGTGTGGGAACTCAATTTCGGCGTCGGAATCGGGCCCACCGCCGCCACCGACCACTGGATTGTGAAGGCCATAGTCGGCCGCCATTTCGACTGGGGACGGCAGCAACGCCGATAAGCGGGAGTAGGAGTTGGCTAGTTCCTGAAAGCGAAAGAGAGCTGTGTTTTTGAGCAAAAATCGGGATTTTTTAGCTCAAAAAGGGCTGAAAATCGGCTGAAATTCGCGGGTCTCGATCCCGATAATCTTTGCAAGCTATTCATTCTGCGTTACTTACGTACAGGGACGTATGAAAAGGGTGGTGAAAAAGGATGGGGGGGTGGGGGTCGATCCGATTTTAGGCGGTTTCGGCCCGGAGCGGATGGCTGACGAAGCATCCCTGAGGACCCTGCCGTGCGTGTTTTGGCCATCTCGGACATCGCTATAGATATTGTGCGCCGGATGGTCCTAAAAATCTGCAAAGGGCGATGAACGTCGTGTGCCTGTCAACCCGGGGGCCAAAGAAGGGGCCGGCGACGATTTGGCGGTTTCGCGCATGAACTCCGCCCAGATGCACCCCGAAAAACCTTGTCATAAGCCGACTTGCACTAAGACTTGCGAGGATCTATTTCGGCGAGAACTCCCCACATGCAGAGACAAGCGTTCAAAGGAGGTGACTCTGCGGTCAACGCGGCTGCCGCGATCGACACCACAGGCTGGCACACCCTTAGCCAATCATTGCTGGCGCAAGTCGGGCCACCGTGAGCACGGTGATGTCGTCTTCCTGGCCGAAGTTTTGCGCGGCAATTGCAAGGCTGGCGGCCGTGGCTCCTTCGCTTAGCATTGCGCCAATCCGCTCGAAGCCAAACAGACGCCCGCGAGCATCCTGCGCCTCGGCCACTCCGTCGGACATGAGCATCAGCGAGTCGCCTTCAGCAAGCTGGAAGTGCATGACCGAAAACTCTACTCCTGGGATGGCGCCGAGCGGCAATGCTCCATCCATCGGCATTTCTCGTTCGTTCAGGTAGGGCGGCAGATGGCCGGCATTTGCCAATGTCACGTTGCCGTCGCGTTCGATGAGGAGCGCCAGGCAAGTGACAAGCCCACGGCCCTGAAGGCGCTTGTTCAAGAGAGATAAGATGCGTCCAGGCTCGGTCGTGAACTCGGCAGCGGTGCGAATTGCGCCCACAATCAACGTGGCCAGCATGCCCGACTCCATGCCATGGCCGGCCACATCGCCGACGACAATCAGCACGCTGCCATCTGCCTCCTGCGGGAGTACCTGGAAGAAATCTCCGCCTACTTCGCGGGCCGGCCGGTATTCGCTCTCGATGGCGAGGCCCGGTGTATTGGGGAGGTGCTCGGGTATGAGGTACTGCTGCACGCTGCGCGCGGCCTGCACCTCGCCCGCAAATCGCTCTTCCTGGCCGCGGGTACGAGTAAAACGAAGAACCAGGATCGCGAACAGAGCCAGCAGGAACAGCGCCTCCGCTGCTTGATTGTCAAAAATCGGGAAAGGTTTGTCCGTTGACCAAAGAACATAGCTGAACCTGTGTTGCCATCCCAATTCGTTTGTAATCAGGGCCGTCTTCGCGAGGAGGCTCAGAGAAGTGTACAAGACGACAGGCACCATCAGCAGGCGCGCATCCTGCGATTTCCGTCTCGCACCAGTCAGGAGCACTGTGATGATCCATCCATTGAGAACAATGTCACACGCAACCGATACAAGCACCTCGAACCAGACACCCTGGATGCTTCCTGACACGCTCGCGACCAGGATATCCAGCAGGTTTACGGCAACCGATGCAATCGCCAGCTTCAGCAGCAACGTAGGCTTCGGCCGCAACAATGCTCGATAGAACGCAATGGACGCAAGTGCGATGCATGTCAACGCGGTTTGGAAGGCCAGGTCATGGACTTCAGCGTTCCAGACACGGAAGTCATAGGACACAGAAAGCCATTGATTTGCGGCGCTCGAGAGCATCATCAGGCCGAACCATAAGTACTCGCGCTCCTTCCGCCGCAGAACAAACAGTGCCAGCGCGCCCATTCCCGTCAGCGTCTCCAGCAAACCCAAAATCCCTGTGCTGGCATCGGACACAAAATCCGACGCCCCATCCGATTTATGCTTTGATAGGATTCGTCCTGTGTCTCCAACAAGCCCGCCGCCATGCTCAGGACCGCCGCCGCGATACGCGACCCAACCCGGCCATTGCCATACGCGCAGGGCAACCCCGATCTTTTTCCCCAGATGCTTCTGGTCCTGGAGCGTGTAGACCTGGGAATCTGGGCCGCCGAAAAAAGGCATCTTATTGGGCGGCATCTTGCCATAAGCTCCAACAAGCTTTCCATCTGCGTAGACCTCATAACAGGTTCTGATCGGCGGGAGATAGAGGGACACGTAATCCAGATCGGCCGGAACGGTGACGTGAAAGCGATACCACGCCAAGCCACTGTAGCCCTTGTATCCCTGGCTGTCCCAAGTTTTATCTGAGCGCAGCAGAGGCCACGTCGAATCATCGAATTTCGGGTCGGCCCAATCGGGGTTGTCGCCGGTGTGGAAGCGCCATAGTCCGTCGAGAGACGCGACGGGTACACGACCTGTGGCGAGGTCGAAGGTTTGCGCACGGAGCACGCCGCAGGCGCCGAGCAGGAGGCCGAGAAGAAGCAGGGGAAGCTTATTCATACGCTGGTCGCGATTCAGGACTTCACCCCCAGCGTATATCACAACGAGTGTCCGAAGAGAGTTCACGATCCCACTGCTGGACATGAGGGTCCGAAACAGCTACCTACTTGGCGTTAGGAGCGTTCGCAGGCTGCCCGGAATACAGCTTGCACGGCCCGTAGTCCTTGCTGATCTTCTCCACCGTAAATGTCTGATCGGCGGCGCTGCCTTTCACTTTTTTAAACCTCGTCCCATGGAACCGGACCAGGTCACCCACCTTGATGTTCGCGGTGTCTCCCGCCAGCGCATAGGTTTTCATATCGCCTTGAGTTTTGACCTGGAGGCCATTCTGGCCACTGAAAACACAGCCCTTCACGGTGTGATGACTATGATGAACCTCAATAAGGACGACCGTGCCGACCACCACGGCGCCAACCCCGATTGCGGCTGCGGCGACCTCGGCCCCGGACGGACCTATTCTTCCGCTTGAGCTTTGAAAAGCACCATTGGTGCAGCCGGTATTGCCGACCGCCACGCAACAAACAAGAGAAGCCAAGGCAATTGCAACCATCTTTTTCGTCCGTCGCCTTCCGGCTGAGGGACTTGAATCTGGATGGGACGGCCGGAGAATTTCTCGATCGATTGTCATGTCGATTTCCTCAACTGTTGGGATTTCCGCTGGAGC
>PLZC01000111.1 GCA_003151985.1 Acidobacteriaceae bacterium | reverse complement strand
CCTGGTCGTGTCGGAACCGAAGATTCGTTCGGCCCACGAACATGCAACGGGAGTGAAACAGCAAGCTTTTTCAACTGTTTGCTCAGGAGGCAAACCATGAACTTTCTCACGACCCAGATGTACCGGATAAGCAGGGCGCCCGTGACGGAGAAACCGACATGGAGATCTGGAAAGTTGTTCGCCGCTTTTACTGCTTTGCTCCTGGTGCTCGCACCGGGAGTTTGGGGCCAGGATAACGCGACAATCAGCGGAACCGTGGCGGATGCTACAGGGGCTGTACTTCCAGACGCCGCGATTTCTCTCACCAACCCCGCAACGGGTCAAACAAGAGAGTCCACTTCGAATAGCGCGGGAGCCTATAGGTTCGCGAATGTTGGCATTGGCACCTATACACTGACCGCATCAGCCGCAGGCTTTCAGAAATACACCAAAACCGGCATCGTCGTTAACGTTGCCCAAGCGTTGGCAGCAGACATCGCACTCACTGTCGGGAGCCAGGGACAGACGGTGACAGTTGAAGCCAACGCCTTGCAAGTCCAGAAGGAAACCAGCGAGGTCAGCACCCTGATCAGCGGCCAACAAGTTTCCGAGCTTTCAACCAATGGACGCAATATCACCTCGCTTGCCGCGCTTGGTTTGGGGGTATCCAACAATCTGCCACAATACGGCGGCGTCGATGCACTGACATCTTCCAACGCCATCACTTTCAATGGAGCACGCCAGACGCATAACATCTACATGATCGACGGAGCCGAACAGAATGATCGCGGGTGCGGCGGATGCTTCATGAACCTTCCCTCACAGGATGCGATCGCTGAATTCCAAACGCTTAACAGCAACTACAGTCCCGATTACGGAGTTGGCTCGGGCGGAACCATCCTCATGGTGATCAAGTCCGGCACGAACAGGTACCACGGAGAGCTTTATGAGTTCAACCGGAACACGGTCTACGATGCCGCCGATTACTTCAGCAAATCTGTTTCAGAATTCAAACTGAACGAGCCCGGAGGCAACATAGGCGGCCCGCTGTGGATTCCGCACGTTTATAACGAGAATCGCAACAGGACATTCTTCTTTTGGAATGAGGAATGGCGCAAGTTGATCCAGGGAAGTTCGCCATTGGTCGCGAATACGATCATGGCCAACAATTTCCCTACTCTCGGACAGGACCTGCACTATACCGTTCCAGCCAGCGACACAGGGCCGCATAATACGCCTTTTGTCCCTAAGTATCCGATCGCTTACAACGTTCCCACTGCCTTGCAGGGAACCCCCATTCCACAAAACGCGGACGGGACTTACACAATCCCCGCGTACCTGATCGACCAGAACGCTGTGCTCGAATTGAAT
The DNA here is from genome assembly GCA_003151985.1 of Acidobacteriaceae bacterium. GTDB lineage: Bacteria > Acidobacteriota > Terriglobia > Terriglobales > Acidobacteriaceae > Telmatobacter. The sequence goes on along the minus strand of PLZC01000111.1, from coordinate 5,695 downwards.
TCGAACACCTTCCCCCATCCGAATCAGCCCAACGGTACCCAATACATCGCGTCCATCCCGGCTCCGGAAGACGTTCGTGAAGATGTGGTGCGCATCGACCACTCCATCAACAGCAAGTTTCAATTGATGGGCCACTATCTCCACGACGCAATGACCAAGACGTTCTTCCCACCGTTGTGGGGGCCCGGCGGCGACTATCCAACCGTGGGCACCGTCATGACCAACCCATCCTTTACCGCGGCGATCAAGCTGACGCAGACTTACTCACCGAATCTGCTGAATGAAACCGCATTCCTGTATAGCGGGAATAAGATCACTCTTACTCCTGTCGCAGGCGCCGGCAATAGCTTTGTACAGCCCAGCGGTTGGACGGCTAACAGCTTCTTCCCCGTTGCAAACAACACCGGAGCCCGCTTGCCGGAGATCGATTTGCAGGGTCAGCCGACAAATACAACCTGGACTGAATCGTATTATCCCTGGAGGAACGGATACGAAGGCTTCGACTACCGGGACGATGTATCGTGGACCAAAGGCCGGCATCAATTCAAATTTGGCTTCAGTTGGTTGCACGATTACAAGAATCAGCAACTGCAATACAACACCAACGGGACCGCCGTTTTCCGCTCGAGCGACTTTACGGGAGACTCGTATCTCAATTTCCTTCTCGGCGACGCGTCCAACTTTTCCCAATTGGAGTTATTGCTGGGTAAGCACTGGGTGAACAACAACTATGGTTCGTACTTTAACGACAATTGGCACATCATCCCTCGTTTGACTCTCAACCTCGGACTCCGGTTCGACGGCTTGCCCCACGCCTTCGAGCGCTACGACAAGTTTGCGAACTTTGTGCCGGCAGACTATGTTACGCCGACCTCCCCTCCTGTTTCGACAAAAGATGGCACTCTTGACCCCGCTCAGCTTTCCACTTTCAGTGCAACGGGAAGCGAGCAGTTCTATCTCAACGGCATCCGGGAAGCTAACGTCAACGGTTTTCCCCGCGGAAACGTGGAGAACAAGTACAACTCCTGGCAGCCAAGAGTGGGCTTTGCATACGATGTCTCGGGGAATGGAAAGACGGTTCTCCGTGGTGGATTTGGAATGTTCTTCGAGCGCGTCCAAGGAAACGATGTATACAACGCGGCCTTGAATCCGCCCTTTGCCTACATTCCTTCGGCCAACAATGTACTCTTCTCCAATCCCACCGCCACCGTGGCGACTGGACCAACGGCGAACCCGACCCAAACGTACTTTCCTTCCAACCTGACCAGTATCAAGTACAACTATCCACCTCCCGGTACCGCGGACTTCAGTTTTGGAATTCAGCGGGAGCTCGCGCCTTCGGTCGTCGCGGTATTGCAGTATGTCGGCTCCAGCGGGTGGGTACAAAACAACGACCGCCAGATCAACACGTTGCCTCTGGCGGACCTGGCTCATCGGGAGGGCGTTGCCAACGGCTCGCTGACGCCCAACGCATATCGAAACTTCCCCGGATTCGCCAATATCAATCAAGAGGAAAACGAGACCAACTTCAACTACAATTCGCTCCAGGCAGGCGTGCGTCTGGAAAGCCGCCATGGGCTCACCACGCAGGTGGCTTATACCTGGTCGCATAACATCAGCATTGTTGCCAACGATCTCGGGGGGCTCTCCAATCCCTATAATGCGAGATACGACCGAGGATCGGATACTGGCTTCGACCGGCGTCATATCTTGAATGTGAGCTATGTCTACGCCCTTCCGTTTTTCGCGAAGAGTTCGAACTTGCTTGCCCGCGAGCTGCTTGGAAACTGGGAGGTTTCCGGAATCACTGCTGTGGAAGCCGGCCTGCCTCAGTACATCACCTATACCGGCTCCGACACCCTTGGCCTCGGTGGCGGCACCAACAACCGCCCGGACAAGGTGGCACACGTCTCTTATCCCAAAAAAGTGGGCGCGTGGTTCAGTACCAGTTCGTTTGCGGATCCACTGCCTCCGTGGGGCCCGAATCCCGGCCAAAATCAAGGCTTTGGGACTGCCGGGAAAGATTCGGTCGTAGGGCCGGGGCTCTTCAACTGGAATCTCTCCCTGTTCAAGACCATTCCCTTCCGAACCGATGGACTGCCCAGGATCGAACTGCGCTTCGAATCGTTCAACACCTTTAACCACACGCAATTCCAGAACCTGGATACAGGCTCGCATGACGGAAACTTCGGCGCGGTAACCGGTGACTACGGCCCCCGGTTGCTTGAGTTGGGTGGTAAGTTCGTTTTCTAACCTGCAAGCGGCGCTAACCTGGGCGCGGCAGGGCACTCCCTGCTGCGCCCATTCTTCTGTGCGCTGCAGCGCTATTGCATGCCACACTCCCGGCAGGTGAAAATGCGAACGGAGGCGGGAAGTGAAGCAAGTCGTGCTAGTGGCAATCGCGATTGCAATCGGACACGCGACCTTTAACTACTCAGCACAACCTGTAGCACTTGCCGGCCACGAGCGCGAGACGGCAATCGCACTGGAGCAGCAAGGTCGCAATGCCGAAGCTGAGGCTGCATGGCGCGCCTTGCTCAAAGTTCACGCCTCGAATGCAGAGGCCTACGCCCATTTGGGTTTCATCAAAGCGCACGAGGAGCATTACACCGAAGCGGTGCCCCTCTATCGCAAAGCACTGGCGCTCGATCCGGCGATGCCTGGCTTACGGCTCAACCTGGGCCTTTCGCTCTTCAAGTCCGGTACATTGAATCAGGCTATCGAAGTGTTTATCCTGCTCAAGAAGAGTCAACCTGGATCCTCGCCGGAAGCGCTGCGCCTGGCAACTCTGATTGGTATGGCGCACTATGGGTTGGGAGAATACGCGGCTGCCGTTCCCTATCTGCTCGACGTAACTACTCACGACCCGCAGAATCTGCCTTACCGACTTGTTTTGGCGCATAGTTGCCTGTGGTCGAAGCAGTACAAGTGCGTACTTGACGTTTATCACGAAATTCTCACGTTGAATGCGGAGTCCGCCGAGGCGGATATGCTGGCCGGCGAGGCGTTGGATGAGATGCAGGATAAGGCCGGCGCCACGCAACAATTTCGTGCTGCCGTCAAATCCAATCCGCACGAACCGGATGTTCACTTCGGATTGGGTTACCTGTTATGGGCGCAGAACCAGCACGAAGAAGCTGCACAGGAATTTCAGGCTGAGCTGACCAACTTTCCCAACCATGCCGAGGCCATGACTTTTCTTGCGGATTGCGATATGCAAATGAATCGTCCGCAAGACGCGCTTCTGCTGCTTGAGAAAGCCATAAGCATTGACGCCAAAGTTGAGCGCGCGCATCTGGACTTGGGCATTCTGGATGCCGACGCCGGACGCAAGGACGACGCTTTGCACGAATTGAAGATTGCCGCTCGCTTGGTTCCTGACGACGTGAATGTTCACTGGAGATTGGCGCGGCTTTATCAAACTATGGGGAGGAAAGACGAAGCGAAGCTGGAGTTCGCTAGGATCAACAGCCTGCACAAAGCCGCAGATGAATCGATCTTCAAGAAGCTTCATGAGGCTCAAGCCAAGGGTAAACAGGTTGAGGGTGGGGCGAGCTTGCCGTTTGAGAAATAGTTGCAGCCGGGAACATCGTTCAGATCGCGAGCGACAGGACTGAGTACGACCGCGCAGGCAGCCGCAGTGACATCCTGGAGCCGACTTTGGGACTTTCCAGAGTTTGCGGCATGACGCGCTTCGGATCCGCAAACGTGTTGACTGCTTTCAGATCAGATCCAGTGATGGTCTCGAACGCCGTGACGCTTGTGGGAGTAAGGTCGTGCCACGTGATTTCCAAATCCTGCGGTTTTTCCAAGTCACGGTTCAGAACGAAAATGCTGGCGGTCTTCTTCTCCTGATCAAAAGTGGCCACGACGTCAAGATACGGCACGTCTCCGAACCCAGGAGCTGCCAAACCTATGCTCTCAATCGGCCGCCCGAGAGCGGCAACTTCATAGCTCGGACCTTCGGGAGCAATGCTCAACGCACGACCGCGCGCGTATTTGAGCGCCCAGGCATACGGGTAGTAGATGCTATGGCGCAGTATGCCCCCTTCGTTGGTCATAATGGGCGCAATCACGTTGACAAGCTGCGCAAGGCAGGCCACCTTTACACGGTCGGAATGCCGAATCAGGGAATTCGCGAGGCCGCCGACCAGCAACGCGTCTTCAAGGTTATACGGCTCTTCTAACAGGTGCGGCGCAGTTTTTCCATGCCCATCCGTTGCGTCGCCATTCCGGGCGCGATACCACACGTTCCATTCATCGAATGACAGGAACAACTGCTTCTTCGAGCGTTTGTGTGCTCGCACGGTATCGCAAACAGCCACGATCTCTTCGATCTGGCGGTCCATCGCCAGGTTCATAGCCAGGTATTTCGAGCTGTCTTTGTTGTTTTCTTCCGTATTGCCCCAGTAGTGATGGAGCGAGATGCCGTCGACTTCCTCGTAACACTCTTCCAGCACGGTGCGATCCCATTCGATATAAGTCGGCATGAACGGCCCGCTGGAGCCGCAGGCAATCAGGTGGATCGATGGGTCCAGAACACGCATCTGCCGCGCGGCGTCCGTGGCTTTTATCCCATACTCGCGCGCCGGCATGTGCCCAATCTGCCACGGTCCATCCATCTCGTTGCCCACGCACCAATACTTCACGTTGTGCGGTTGCTCATATCCGTGCGACCGCCGCAACTCGCTCCACTTGGTTCCCCGGGCCACGTTGCAGTATTCCATCAGGGCGGCCGCGTCTTCGGCTGAAGCTGTGCCGAAGTTGAGTCCGAGCAGCGGTTCGGTGCCCACCTTGCGCGCCCATGTAATAAATTCGTTGGTTCCGAACTGATTCGTCTCCAGCGTGTTCCACGCGCGGTCCAGAACAGTCGGCCGATCCTTTTTCGGGCCCACACCATCAAGCCAGTGATAGCCGGAGACAAAATTGCCGCCGGGGTAACGAACGATTGGTACTCCCAGGTCATGAACTTCTTTCATCACGTCGGTGCGGAATCCATCGCCGTCGGCGAATTTCGACTTGGGATCGTAGATGCCTTCGTAAATCGCGCGACCCAGATGTTCGAGAAAAGAGCCAAAGAGATGGCGATCGATCGGCGCAATTTGCCTGGCAGAATCGATTACGACGCGTGTCGCGCGTGGTGCGCTCTGAGCCAAACCGAATCTGCCCAATGTGGAACTTCCGACTACGCCAAGACCTGCCTGGCTCGCCTTCTTCAGAAATCGCCTTCGTGAGACAGTCCTCATAACACACCCTCTTTCTGCAGCGAAAGCCGCGTGCGGAGACTCCCTGCGGTTCCCGATAAACTCGCGCGCACTGCCATAAGCCGCCTGCGATGCAGCCTTTGCTCGAAAGAAAGCATAAGACCCGGATCGCGGCTTGTCAAAGCAAACTCAATGCAGAGCGCGTTGCACTCAAACCTGATCTTCCGTATTGAAGCGCTTGCCGGATATCACCAGGTCAACTGAAAGAGTGCGATGCTCTGCCGTGGCATATCGCTGGAGAACTGGAGCATTCCATTCTGCACATCGAGCCACATTGGAGAAGTGAGGAGTTGCAATTGTCCTGCGGCTTGCAGTTGAGCATATTGTCGCCCGTCGGGGTGTTGCGGTGACCCCATCTGCAGCCAGGCCGTGTACGCGTTGCTGTGAGTGTTGTCGATGCGATATTGCGTGAGCAGTACACGATTGACCCC
>PLZC01000376.1 GCA_003151985.1 Acidobacteriaceae bacterium | reverse complement strand
ACGTCGGTCTTGACGCTGGACACATCGCTGGCCACGGCGCTGACTTGCTGCGCGGTCTGTTTTTGTGCGGTCTCCAACAGTTTGGCGTTGGCTTCGTTGGCCTGTTCGCGGCGAATAATCTGCTCCGCACGGGTATCCATCTGCTTTTGGGTCAAGCCCAGCGACTTGCCTAATTCATCGGTGGCGACCCTGAGGCGGGCATCGGTCTCACGCAATTCGGCAGCCAGCTTAACGTTCTGCTGCTTCACTTCAGCCAATTCCGTTTGCTGAGTTGACACGCGGCCACTGAGCGCATAGATCCAGATAAGGCCGCCTACCGCGGCCAAGAGGGCGACGGCAATCGCTCCCAAGAGTGCACCAGAGTAAGATCGAGGGGTTTCTTCCGCTTCAGTCATCGTTTTTGCCTTCCTTTTCTTTGGCAGCCCCTCTCGGGTCCGCTCTCTTGAGCCCGCAGGAAATATAACGAGCGATTTGGCGACATTTCTAATTCAATGGACGCCGCTGGAGGATTTTTGTTCTTAACTGCCCTTGCATGTGCGGAGATTCTGGACGAAATTCCAAATTCGACTTCCAGTTTCACACGTTGAGGCCTGAATCTACAGAATATAGAAAGAAATCGGGCTGCACCAAGAAGAATTCGATTTGGCTGCAAAAGGCAGATTCGATACCCCCACTGCACGCTTTCCTGAACTCGGCTCGTCCCGCACTTCGTGACAAGGATGGAATGGCTACGTTATAAAGGTCTTTGCTGCAAATTTTTCGCCGGGCTCTTTTTTCAAGGCCAGGACGAGCGCCGCATCTACCAGGAAATCCATGCAAGGGGAGATTCGAAGGCTATGTCGACTGCTGTCGCTGGTAAGGGTCTAGAAGGAATTGTCGCGGCGAATTCCGGAATTTGTTGGATTGACGGCGAGGCTGGTGTGTTGGCCTATCGCGGAATCGATATTCACGAATTGGCGGAACACTCGACGTTCGAGGAAACGACCTACCTGCTGTGGAACGGCATTCTCCCCAATGAATTCGCGCTGCGCGAGTTTCAGTCCCAGTTGGCGCTAGCCCGCGGCCTCGATTTTCGCATTGTCGGGTTGCTGCGCAGCATTCCTTCTTCTGCCACTCCGATGGAGGTGCTTCGCACTGCTGTCTCCGCGCTCAGCTTTTACGACGCGGACGAAAAGGACAACTCCCACGACGCCAACGTGCGCAAAAGCTACCATCTGACTGCGCAACTGGCCATGATTGTGGCTATCTACGACAGGCTGCGCAAGGGACTTGAGATTGTTCCGCCCGATCGCTCGCTGAATCACGCGGCCAACTTTCTTTGGATGCTGAGGGGCGAAAAGCCTTCTGAAACAGCCGTGAAAACGCTGGATATGGCGCTGGTGCTTCATGCCGAGCACGAACTGAACGCGTCAACCTTCGCGGCCCGCGTGATTGCGGCGACGCTGGCGGACATTCATTCGGCAATCACGGGAGCTATCGGGGCACTGAAGGGCCCTCTGCATGGCGGCGCCAATGAAGGCGTAATGCGGTTGCTTTATGCCATCGACAAGGCCGGCGCCGATCCTGTGGAATATGTGAAACACATACTGGCCGCGAAACAGAAGATCTCCGGCTTCGGCCACCGCGTTTACAAGACGGAAGACCCCCGCGCCACGCACCTGCGGCGCATGAGCGAGCAGTTGGGCAGGGACTCCGGACAGCCGAAGTGGTATGACATGTCGAGGGCGATTGAACTTTACATCAACTCCGACAAGAAGTTGAATGCCAACGTGGATTTTTATTCGGCCTCGACGTATGCCACGCTGGGCATCGACATCGACCTTTATACGCCCATTTTTGCAATTAGCCGTATTGCCGGGTGGGCAGCCCATGTGATCGAGCAGTTGGATGACAACCGCCTGATCCGGCCGCGCGCGGAGTATATTGGGCCAGTGTACCCGGCTCATTGGATACCGATGTCGGAGCGCCCGTAAGGCGATTTGGAAGCGAAGTACGGGCCGGATTCGTGTCGGCCCCACGGGGCGGGAAAAAGCGACGACGCTGCTTTCCCAGGATCCGGACGGGATCAGACTTGGCGAGCCTGCCACATCCGGTAGAGCCCCCAGGCGGAGAGCGTGCAGTTGTCGCGAATCCGGCCGCTGACCATCATCTCTTCGAATTCTGCAATCGGAACTGAACGGACAATGAGATCATGCTCCTCCGGGTCGGGTTCCCTCTCAATGGGGGTCAGTCCGGTGGCGAGAAAGACGTGTTGCCGCTGGCGGCAGAAGCCGTAGGCGATCCACAGAGTGCCCAGGTGAGTCATCGATGCGGCGTGCAGGCCTAATTCCTCTTTGAGCTCGCCGCGCGCCAGTTCCTCGGGGTCCACCGCTTCCATCTCCCAGCCGCCCTGGGGAAGCTCCAGGGCGCGCTCCTGAATGGTATAGCGGAACTGCTCCACCAGCCAGATGCGGCCCCCGTCGATGGGCAAGATGATGGCCGCGTCGTCTTTCTCTACCACTCCATATATGCCCGGCATTCCGTTGGAGCGGAGGATTTGATCTTCGCGCACGCGCATCCAGTGGTTGCGATAGATCTCGCGGCTGGAGAGTGTGGCGATGGATTGGCTTGCCTGGGCGGGATTCATCAAGGCTCCTTCGGTTCCCGCGCGAAGATCGGAAGAGCAGGATCGCTTGCGTGGAACGCGGCTTCCATGGGTCTGCTTCCATGATAGCCGGGAACGAAGAACGGGTGATAAAGACGGGATGTCGAAGGTAATTTGATTTGCGCGGGGTGTTGTTGAGAAGGGAAGGTCCTTCGACTCGTTGCGATCCTGATGAATGGGGCCTGTCGAGGTTTGAGGGCTCCCACCCTTGCCGCGCGGCAAGGATGGGGCACCCATCAGTTGTGGCCGGTCGTGCTTTTGTCTCGCAGGCGGTATTGACGTAACCGCCCAAGGAGCGATGCGGGCCCGCTGACCGTCAGCCGGACCAGGTTGCCCTCGTATGCCCGGTCATGCACTACCATCCCGGCCTCAATGGCGGCCAGGGCCGCGCCGTCCTGCTGTGGCACCCGCAGCTCGGCATCGATTACCGGATCAGAATGCAGCGCAAGATCGATGGCGGTGAGCAACGCGCCCATTCCGTCGCCGGTTCGCGCCGAAACGGCAACTTCACCGCCGTTTTGGGAGCGGCCCTGAAGACCCTGGCGCTCGACATCCCCAAGCAGGTCAATTTTGTTGAGGACCTCGATGCGCGGCTTGTCGAGGGCGTCCAACTCGCCCAGAACCTTTTCGACCTGGGACTTTTGTTCGTCGCCGTAGGCGGAGGCAGCGTCGCGAATATGCAGCAGAACCTCTGCCTGGGCCACCTCTTCCAGCGTGGCGCGAAAGCTGGTGACCAGCGTGTGGGGCAGGTTGCGGATGAAACCAACCGTGTCAGAGAGAAGGATCTTTCGTTTGCTGGGCAGTTCGATGGCGCGCAGTTTGGGATCCAGCGTGGCAAACATGCGGGGCGATTGCAGCACCTGGGCGCCGGTGAGGCAGTTGAAGAGCGTGCTCTTGCCGGCGTTGGTATAGCCCACCAAGGCCACGGTGGGCACGGGGACGGACTCGCGGCGCTGCCTCTGTTGCTTGCGGACCCTACGCACCGATTCCAAGTCCAGTTTTAACTGGTCGATGCGGCGCTGGATCTGGCGGCGGTCAGTTTCCAGCTTGGTTTCGCCCGGCCCGCGGGTGCCGATGCCACCGCCCAACTGGGACATGGCTTTTCCCCGGCCGGAGAGGCGCGGCAGCATGTACTGAAGCTGGGCAAGTTCTACCTGGAGTTTGCCCTCTGAGGTCCGTGCGTGACGGGCAAAGATGTCCAGAATCAATTGCGTGCGGTCCAGAACCCGGCAAGGGAGCGCTGCCTCGAGGTTGCGTAATTGGGTGGGAGTCAGGTCGTGGTCAAAGATAACCAGGTCGGCTTCAACCGAGGCGACCACCCCGGCAATCTCCTCTACCTTCCCCGAGCCAATGAGCGTAGCGGGATCGGGCCGGGCGCGGCGCTGCAGCAGCTCGGCGACTACGAGGCCTCCGGCGCTTGAGACCAATTCGCGAAATTCGGCAAGCGATTCTTCGCAATCGAGGCCCCGGCCTAGATCCGCGGGGCCTTCGAATGGGGATGTCGAGTCGACGGTACCTGAGTCCGCGACGTCTGCGCACAACGCCGCTTGCCGCGCGCCCATGACTCCTGCGCGCGTGCTCGCTGAGCGGGCCGAGAGGTCCACTCCCACCAGGACGGCGCGTTCCGGCCGGACGCCGGTAGCGCCAGTCCCGCTCCCTTCAACTGCCAATCGAGACTGTTCCCCGCGTGCTATCGCTGCTCCACAATCGAGGGAGAAGCCGAGGGCACAGAAACCGCGGCCGGGCCGATACCAGTGTGCGTTGCAGGCGCACGGAACTCCGTATGCAGCACGCTCCGGTTGCTCACCACGGTTGAAATGGCGTGCTTGAAGATCAACTGCTCCTGGCTGTTGTTCTCCAGCAGCACGGAATACTTGTCAAATGAGCGGATCTTTCCGGTCAGCTTTACTCCGCTGACTAGATAGATCGTAATCGGGGTCTTGTCCTTGCGGACCGTGTTCAGGAAGGTGTCCTGAATATTTTGTGCCGGCTTGTTCTCCATTTGCCGATCTCCTGCCTTCTTATTGAGTGGTTGGATGGTGCTTAAACTGCACGTACACGTACAAACAGATCGACGGGCACGGTACCGGAAGCCCCGGCTCCGTTGATTCCCGCAATGTCACAACAATATATTCCTTTCCCGGGCTTTTCAACCCCGACCCGGAGCAGGTTGCGCCCGGAGGCTGCCCGTAAGGACCCGAAGCGGGACAGCGCGACCTGCCCGGCTGGTACCATTGACTGGTGAAGAGCGCTGCTGATACCGCCATTTCTCCGGTCATCCCCTCTGCTCTAAAAGCCCAAGCCGTGCCCATGCTGGACCTCAGCCGTCAATACCGCCCGATCCACCAGGAGTTGCTGGAGGCGATCGGACATGTTCTTGAGACGCAGCAGTTTATTCTTGGAGAGCCGGTAGCCGTTTTTGAGCGTGCCGCCGCCGGGCAACTGGGCGTGTCCCATGCCATTGGATGCTCTTCCGGCACCGATGCGCTTTGGCTCGCCCTGGCAGCGGCCGGCATTGGGCCGGGCGCTGCGGTAATTACCACGCCCTTCAGCTTCTTTGCCTCGTGCAGTGCGATTCTCCGTACGGGCGCGACCCCGCTGCTTGCCGACATTGAGCCCGGCACCTTCAACCTGGACCCCACGGCCGTTGAAACGGCTCTCGATGGGCCTCGGGGGGGAAGCCTGCGCGCCATTCTTCCGGTCCACCTTTATGGCCAATGCGCCGATTGGACGGCTTTTGGCCGTCTTGGAAGGGACCGCGGCCTGAAACTGATTGAGGACGCGGCCCAGGCCTGGGGTGCGGAGTGGCAAGGGGCGCCGGCGGGTTCGCTTGGCGACATGGCGGCATTCAGTTTTTATCCCACCAAAAACCTGAGCGCCGCGGGCGACGCCGGCATGGTAACCACGAATTCGGACGATCTGGCCGAGCGTGCAAGAATGTTGCGCCAGCATGGCATGAGACGGCGCTACTACCACGACGAGGTGGGTTGGAACACGCGCCTGGACGGGTTCCAGGGCGCGATTCTCAACGTGAAACTCAAATACATCGCCGGCTGGAACCAAGCGCGGCGTGCCGTAGCCCTGCGCTATCACGAGTTGTTTGCGGCGGCGGGGCTGGCCGAAGGCGGGCCCTATCCCAAGCAAGGCGTTGTGCTGCCGCATGAAGTTCCGGGCTGCCGTCACGTCTGGCATCAATACGTGATCAGAAGCGCACGGCGAGATGAACTGCGCGAGTTTTTGAGCGCGCGGAAGATTGGCTCGGAGATCTACTATCCGGTGCCGTTGCATTTGCAGGAGGCGTTGAAAGGCCTCGGCTATGGCGCGGGGGACTTCCCTGAATCGGAGCGGGCGGCCCGTGAAGTGCTGGCACTGCCCATCTTCCCCGAACTACGCGAAGATGAACAGCAGACGGTTGTGGCGGCGATTGCTGAATTTCTGAGTTAGTGTTTTTTGAAATTCCTTTCCAAGCCCTTCTTTATCGGGCTATGATGTCCCTCCATGTTTCCCTACGATTCAGCGCTCCTCTCCGCAGTCGAGCCCCCTCCTCAGTCCATTGAGGACGTGGTCAGAATCCTTCAGGCCATTGAAGCTGCATGCTCCGATAACGACGGGCTGAAGTGGTTCAACTGGCTTTATCTCCAGGTGACCAAGGCCGTACAGGCGCGCGTCGAATCGAAAGGATTTGACGACCCGGTTTGGGTGGCTGCGCTCGACGTCAAGTTCGCCCGCTTTTACTTTTCCGCGATTCAATCTTCACTTGCCGGTGCAATAACTCCCGGATGTTGGCAGGCCGTGTTCGACCAGCGGAACCAGCCGGCGATTGCGCGCATTCAGTTCGCATTTGCGGGGATGAACGCCCACATCAACCACGACTTGCCGCAGGCCATTGTCGACATGTGCCAGGACAGCGCTCCCCGCCATGACAGCACGCAATACAACGATTACACGGCGCTGAACGCCACGCTGGACAGCCTGGTCGAAGCCGCGAAGAAGATCCTGAATGTGCGCCTTCCCGGAGATGCCCTGCCGCCGGTCTCAAATCTTGACGATACGCTGGCGGCCTGGAGCATTGCCGCGGCGCGCGAGGGGGCGTGGAACAACGCCGAACTGCTGTTCCACCTGAAGGACGCACCGCCAATTTCTTCAGCGTTCCTTGTGACGCTGGATGGCTTCACCGCGCTGGCGAGCAAGACGTTGCTGGTTCCCGTTCCATGACATTGTCATCGGGAATGGTCCGGAGCGTTGCTCCATGGCTTAGAATCGGCTCATCATGAAGTGTCCCTATTGCGGCTTTGGGCAGGATCGGGTTGTGGACTCGCGCGAAAGCAAAGAGGCGGACGCCATCCGGCGAAGGCGGGAGTGCGAACGCTGCAAAGGGCGCTTTACCACCTACGAGCGCATCGACGAGATTCCCTACATGGT
>PLZC01000142.1 GCA_003151985.1 Acidobacteriaceae bacterium | reverse complement strand
TTCAATACTCATTCGACCCCAACACCCAAATAAATGATTGAATATCAATCAAATCCCTTGGCCGCATCTCCCGAAGATCTCTCCTTACCACATCCGCAAATTCCAAAAGGCTCGCATACGTCTCCCACCCCGGCCGCGAGCTGTATCTGAAATCAAATCCATATTCCTTGGCGGCTTCCCGCGTGACGTTCGGCTTCAAAAATATTTGCGTCTCCGGGCTCGCGATAAATCCGAACACCGTTACCACCGGCCAAGTCAAAACCCGCGTCTGCCGGGTGCCCCAGGTCCCGATCTTGGGACCTGGGAAACCACGAACCCCAACACCCACCCGTTCAAGCCTGCGTAGCAATCGCCGATATAGTCCGTTCCCGCCACTTGCCACCCGTAAAATCCGGGAACTCAACCGGCGCGCTGCCGTGGGCAACAGAAGCAACGCTGAGTGGCGCGACAGCGGACCAGGCGGCTGCGTCGTAGACGTCCATGTCCGGCGCTAGCCCCTCACGGCAGCATTGCAGCAGGCGGTAGAGCATGATGTAATCCATCCCGCCGTGACCGCCGATCTTCGCGGCAATCTCGCCTTCCCGCTTCCACAGCGGATGGTCGTACTTCTTCCACGCGTCTATCGATCCAAACGCCTCATCCTTGTTCATGCCCTCGAAGTAGATGCGAGGCGGATAGTCTTGAAAGAGGCCCTTGGTTCCGGCAATTAAATTGATCCGATCATAGGGGTGAGGGGTCGAAACCGCGTGCTTCACCGTGATGGTCAGCCCCTTCGCGGTCTTGATCAGCGAAGTGTTCATGTCGCCGGTTACATAGCGTTCTTTCCATCGCGGGTCGCCCTGTTTCAGATGTTCGTTGCGGTACTTATCCAGGCCGCGCTGGGGCGAACTCATCGAGACGATGTGCGCGAAACGATCGCCGCGCTGGTCGCTCATGTAGTTGGCTACGGGGCCAAGGCCATGGCTGGGATAGAGGTTGCCGTCGCGCAGGGTGTGTTCGGTGCGGCGCCACAGGCCTTCGCCGGCGTCGGAAAACAGCTCGTTGCGCAGGTCGTGAATATAGGCGCCCTCGCCATAAAGCAGATCGCCAAACTCGCCGCCATGAATCATGCGCAGGATCAATGTTTCGTTGTAGCCGTAGCAGCAGTTCTCCAGCATGATGCAGTGCTTGCGGGTCTCTTCCGACGCATGGACGATCTTCCAGCAATCTTCGATCGAAGTTACTCCGGGAACCTCGATGGCCACGTCCTTGCCTTGCTTCATGGCGGCCAGGGCCATCTCGGCATGCCAGCTCCACGGCGTCGCCACGATTACAAAGTCGATATCGTTTCTGGCCACCAGAGCTTCGTAGTGGTGCGGCCCATTGGTGTAGAGTTCCGGCTGCTTCTGGCCTGCTGCGACGACCATGGATGCTGCGTGTTCGGCCTTGGTCTTGACAATGTCGCAGAGCGCCACCATTTGTGCGTCCGCAGCCAGCAGATCGCCGAGCAGAGATGTTCCGCGTCCGCCGGTCCCGATAAGTCCGATGCGCGGGTTTCGCTTTTCAAATGCGACGTTCATCATGGTGCGATGGACGCCGGCGGGAGCAGCATGCGCCAGCTTCATTGCTCCTGCGCTCACCGCGCTGGCCGCGCTCAATTGCATAAACTTGCGCCGTGTCCACGATCCCAATTCGGAATTCTGCTCGTCAAAATTCATTTCCCGATTTCCTTTCCAACGAAATTTCAAATAATCTGGCGGAATACGCATCCTATCAGGGAGGGCCTACACCCGACATATGACCGAAACCATCGCCCATCTGCTGTCGCTCAACTACCCGGCCGAGTTAGTGCCCGGCGCGCGTTCAGCCGTGCTTACCTGCCTGCGCATCGACCCGGCGGAGAAGGTGACATTGATTACCGACCGCGCCACTGAGCCGATTGCCGCGGCACTGGCGGCGCAACTCGCCGAGCGAGGTTGCCCCTGGAATGTGTTTGTGCTCGAGGACCTTGCGCCGCGGCCACTTGGAGACATGCCGGCCGCAGTGTTGGCCGATATGGAGACTTCGCAAGTTTCAATCTTTGCCGTGCAGGTGCAGCCCAACGAACTGCATTCGCGCATGCAGATGACGGACGTGGTGAACCGCCGGCACATGCGCCACGCGCACATGGTCAACATTACGCCGGAGATCATGTGCCAGGGGATGAGGGCGGACTTCGACCTGGTGGACAGGCTTAGTCAAAAAGTCCTGGAACGGGTGCGCAGAGCGAAGAGGATCCGAGCCACCACAGCCGCCGGCACCGACATAACGGCCGAGATGAATCCAGGGTACAAGTGGTTCAAGACCTCAGGCATTATCTCGCCGGAAAAGTGGGGAAACCTGCCGGGGGGCGAGTGCTTTACCTCGCCTGGGGAAGTGAACGGCAGGTTCGTAGTGGACGGCGTGGTGGGAGACTGGCTTTGCGCCCGCTATGGGTTGCTTGCGGCGACGCCGCTGACGATTGAAATTGCCGGAAACCGCATTTTGAGTTGCGAGAGCGCCAACCGGCAGCTTCAGTCCGACTTCTGGGCTTATACGCACACCGACGAGAACTCCGACCGGGTGGGCGAGTTCGCCATCGGCACCAACCTGGGCGTGGAGCGCGTGATCGGCAACATCCTGCAGGACGAAAAGTTTCCCGGCATTCACATCGCGTTCGGCAACCCCTATGGCGAGCACACGGGCGCGCCCTGGCGATCCGGCACGCACATTGACGTGGTAGGCCTCGGCTTCAACATCTGGCTCGAATCCGAAGGCGCCTCCGGTCCGGTAACGGAGCAGATCATGCGCGAAGGGCGGTTCCTGATCGCGGCGTAGGACTTCACAGGCTGCGGAGAAACTCGAATCCGGTGCTTTGTAACAGGGCACGACTTTAGTCGTGCCGA
Source organism: Acidobacteriaceae bacterium (assembly GCA_003151985.1). Lineage (GTDB taxonomy): Bacteria > Acidobacteriota > Terriglobia > Terriglobales > Acidobacteriaceae > Telmatobacter. The sequence continues at coordinate 3,357 of PLZC01000142.1, read as the reverse complement.
TAAAGCTAATAAAATCAACGGGCTTTAGCCCCTGCTAAAGCCCGTTGGGCCAATCTAGTTTGGAATCAGCCCTTTTTCCGCAGCCCTTTCAGCCCAGAACGACCAAGGCCTTCCGAAGTGGGCTTTCCTCCGGGGCGAGCGCCAGCATTCGCCGGTCCAGCGTCACCATGCGGGCGCCTTTATTAAAGGCGAGGCCAAGTAGATATGCATCCGTCACTTGCTTGAAGCCACTGAGCCGCAGGCCGGTTTCCTTGCAGGCAATAGACAAGGGAAGATCGTCCGTCCAGAACTGGTGGTTTGGGTTTTCTCGCAGAGTCTCGGCCAACCAATGGATGCACTCGGAAGGCCGCGGAGCATCCTGCGCAAAGGCAGGGTTGGAGAGGGTTCGAACCAGGCCTGCCTGGGTAATGGGGCAGGTTGCCCAGCCTTCCCGCTCGTGCCTGCGCATCCAGGCACGGACTTTCTGATGGAAAACATGCTGATCCCAAAATCGAGCAACCAGGACATTCACATCAAGCAGCCAGGCGGTCACTCGCTTTCTTCCTCGATCTTGAGTGCGTGCTCGAGAGTTACGATCTCAGCGTCTGGCCCCGGGGAAAAGACGAAGAAGTGCCCGTCTTTTCGGACCGGAACGCTTCGCCTCAACGCGCGCTTCAGCAGCACCGAGGCAGCTTCTCCGGTGGAAAGGGAACGCGCTGCGGCAAATTGCTTTACCTGGTCGAAAACATCGTCATGGATATTCAGCGTAGTTCTCATTGGTTCAACCTGCCGGACTGCATCAAAATCATAACATGATGCGCGTTGTCTGGAAGCGCATCAGTTTCCGAACTCTACATCCCGATTATTTTGCATGCACGATCGTACCCTGATCATCCAAAATGGAACCATGACAAACACTGCTCTTCGCACTTTAGGGAATTCAGACCTTCAACTCACCCCCATCGGCCTTGGCGCGTGGGCTATCGGCGGCGGCGACTGGCAGTTCGGCTGGGGCGCCCAGGACGACAGGGAATCCATCGCCGCGATCCACCGTGCTCTCGATCTGGGCATCAACTGGATCGACACGGCGGCTATTTACGGGCTGGGCCATTCGGAAGAAGTGGTTGGACAAGCTCTCAAATCCACCACGCACAAGCCGCTGGTGTTTACCAAATGCTCGATGCGCTGGCAGAAAGACCGCTCCATCCACCGCTCGCTGAAGGCCGGCTCGCTGGCCGAAGAGTTGGAGGCCTCGCTGCGGCGGCTTGGTGTGGAGACAATCGACCTTTATCAGATTCATTGGCCTGATCCGGAGGGCGAAATCGAAGAGGGTTGGGAGACGCTGGCTCGATTCCGGGAGCAGGGAAAGATTCGCTGGATCGGGGTGTCCAATTTTACAGTCGAACAGTTGAAACGGGTACAGAAGATCGCGCCCATCACCAGCCTGCAACCGCCCTACTCCATGCTGCGCCGGGCCATCGAGAAGGAGATTCTGCCGTTTGCGGAGGCCAATGGCATCGGGATCATCAACTACTCGCCCATGGCCTCGGGTCTGTTAACGGGCAAAATGACCGCGGAGCGCGTGGCGGCCCTTCCCTCAGACGACTGGCGCCGCCGGGCGGCGGAGTTCAACGAACCCCGCCTGAGCCGCAATTTGCGCCTTGTGGCACTGCTGCGTGAGATTGGCGACGGCCATGGCGTCACTCCCGGTGTGGTGGCGGTGGCCTGGACCTTGCATCACCCGGCAATCACCGCTGCTATTGTGGGAGGGCGGAGCGCAAGCCAGGTGGAAGAAATGGCGTCGGCCTTCAATTTCCGGTTGAGCGAAGATGAATTCGCCCGGATCAATGCATTTCTCGATGCAAACCAGGTCTGAGACGATTTCGTTTGCGAACAAGCAAAAACCCCGACCGAGGTCGGGGTTTTGTGCTGGTGGAGGGAACCAAGGCTACATGGCTGCAACGAAATCGGGGACGATGAGGGCTGCGTGATCCTGCAGCAACTGCGTCATCCGGGCGGCCATAGCGGTGTACATTGACGCGGCGCGGAAGGCATTGATGCGAACCCCTTCACTGGCCTGCGTGCAAGCGTACTGGGCTAGCGCCATAAGAACACAAACGCGTATTTGCATGGCATCGCTGCGCAGCGATGCCAGGAGCAGGCGGTCAACCCCTTCGCAGTTTTTGGCCGCGTAATCGGCCATCTCGAGCATCACGCGTGCATTCTGATACATCACCCAAAGGCCCTTGGGGCCTTCCATGCGACGCCAAGCGTCCTCAGGGGTCGCGTTGATCTCTTCTTTCCAGAGGAAATGTTCGCTCACTTCGTGGGCGCTCCAGTCCGGGCGCAGCCGCGCCAGCAACGAGCTCCACGATTGAGAGTTTCGACGGCGATTACCGCCGAGCCACTTACCAAGGTAAAGGACTAACACCGCGACTACGGCAATTTGAAGCAATAGCAGAATCATTGGTGATCCTTGTACCGGGTTTTGGTAACCACCGTTTCCCTCAGAGCAACCCGGCTGGTTTTTGCTGTACCACCTAGTATTAGCAGAAAATTTGTCATTTGTGGACTAAATTCTTGTCTCTCTACCTCTTTAGTTGCAAAAGCTAGTACCCAATAGGTCACAGCACTTAGGTAACCGACCACTCCCAACTCATCCAGCCAATGGTACTGTGACCCCACCGCCTGGTGGGTATGCACGATAGAAATGGCCAGAGACAGGATGGAATAGAAGCCCAGGCCTGCCGCGATCTGTAGCTCGCGGTTGCGCCAGCCTATGGCCAGCAATTGGCTGAAAGCCAGCATCCCCAGAAAAACCACAACTCGAAGAATGGCGAAAGTCTGCTGCAAACGGAAGAAAACACCGCCTGCGGAGGTCAAATTGTCTGGAACGGTGAGCCCGGCCACCGGCCAAAGCAGAAGGCCGGCCAACCCTATGAGGACCGCTATTCCGATCCAGAAATTTTTCGGGAGGGAACTGCGGACCGGCTTCAGCACCGACCACGCCAATTCAACCAGGACGGCAAAGATCATGGCCGAGTCGATAACCATCACGACTTCATAAACGCGGAAAGAGGCCAGGGGATAGAGGCGTTGCAGCGCGTTGACCAGGACGTCGCCGACAAGATTCCAACACGCGAAAAGGAAAAATGCCGGAAAGATCTTGAAGACGTTTACACGCAGAAGCAGCACGACGAGTACTGTCTCAGACAATACTGAGCATCCGGAGAGAACCGCGTCCACCACAGCAGGGCCCCCCTTTAGTGAAAGAAGCAATGCAAACTAGACAGAGTCTATCAGGATAACCAATTGGCATTTCAAACGAGAGCCGGACCAATCAAGCGTTCGAAAGATTCCCATTGGGGTTCGGGAGGG
>PLZC01000461.1 GCA_003151985.1 Acidobacteriaceae bacterium | reverse complement strand
ATCTCTTGCGCCACACCTCGGGCCTCACTTACCAGTGGAACCTCGAACTCGGCAAGACATATATCGACGCCAACGTGGCCAGCGGAATCCTTCCCTACGACGGCACCATCGAAGACAGCGTCAAGCGCCTCGCAGCTTTGCCCCTGCTGTTCAACCCCGGAGAGCGATTTGAATACAGCCTGGGAGTGGATGTTTTGGGACGCCTGGTCGAGGTTCTATCCGGCAAGCCGCTGGACGAATTCTNNCGCATTTTTGAGCCGCTGGGCATGAAAGATACTTACTTCTATCCGCCGGAGAACAAACTCGACCGCCTGGCAGTCGCCTACAGCTACGACGAAAAGGCAGGGCTGAGCCGCTTTCCTTCGACGCCCGTTACGGAAGGACTCTTCCAGTATTCAGCCGACTATCCATATCGCGGTCCCAAGAAACTATTCTCCGGCGGGGGCGGCCTGGTCTCAACGGCCGCCGACTACTCCCGCTTCTGCCAGATGATGCTGGACANNGATGAAGGCTTTGGCCTCGGCTTCGGTGTGGCAGGAGTCAAGAGGCCTCTTCAGGAGCTCGGCTCGATCGGAGAATATAACTGGGGTGGCTTCTTCTATACCCTGTTTTCGATTGACCCGAAAGAGCAGATGATCGTGATTTTCATGGCGCAACTGCACCCGACGGGCGGCGTTGGCATTGCACAAGAAGTGCAGACATTGGCCTATCAGGCAATTGACGACTAGGTTTTGACCGCTTGCTGTTGGTTCGATGAAGAGCGGCGTCCGAGTCCAGGCATCGCGAGTAAGGTCGTCCAGGTGTCGCGCCTCTGTTATCCTGAGTGGTTTACCCGGCAAGGAGAGATCATGCCAGAAAACAGAGGACGGAAGCATCATCAAGACCGGGTGGCGGAGACGCTGCGGGAAGAGATTGGTTCGATGATCGAAGGCGAGCTTTCCGACCCGCGCATCGGCTTCTGCTACGTAAGCGAGGTCATTCTGAACCCCAGTGCCAAATCGGCGCAGGTGTATGTGGCAGTGGACAGCGCGGTGGAGGACATAGCCAAGGCCGAGGTGGACACCGTGGCCGGCCTGGAAGCCGCCAAGGGGTTCATTCGCTATGAGTTGAAGGAGAGGATGGGGGTGCGCAATATACCGGAACTCAGCTTTCATGCCGACCGTTCCGGGCGTTTCCAGGCGCGGATTGAGCAATTGATGGACCGCTCCCGAAAGCGGCAAAAAAACACTGTCGAGCCGAGTCCACCCCCCGAACAAAAGGCTCCGGCGGAGTAACCGCATGGCCGGCAAAAAGCACATTCCGAAACCCCAACTGCCCCCCGAAGTGGCTGCCTCTTCGCCGTCCGCCGCGTCCGGCAGTGCGCCGGAAGGCCGAATCGCCGCGATCCTTGCAGTTCTTCAGAAAGGGGAGCGGTTTCTGGTCTGTTCGCACTCCCGCCCGGATGGCGATGCCGTGGGCAGCATGCTGGCCATGGGGATGATTCTCAAGCAGTTGGGCAAATGCGTTGACCTTATCAGCGCGGACCGAATTCCAGGGGTATACGGCCGGCTACCGGGCGCCGATAGCATCCGCTCGGTGATGCGCGTCCACGGTCCCTACGACGCCGCGATTCTGCTGGAATGTGACGGCCCGGAACGCCCCAGACTGCGCGGCCTCGAGGAGTTCTTCCTCATCAATATCGACCATCACGCAAGTGGCCGCGAGTTTGGAAATCTGAACTGGATCGACCGAAATGCCGTGAGCGTGGGTGCAATGGTCTACCTTTTAGGCAAGGCAGCCGGAGCCAAAATCACGCCGGAAATGGCCGCCTGCCTTTACACCACCATACTCACAGACACCGGCGGCTTTTGCTACGGCGCCACGCAGCCCTCCACCTTCGCGCTTGCCGGGGCCCTGGTCGAGGCCGGCGCAGACCCGGTTCGTATCGCCAGGGATGTCTATTTCTCCAACACCGCTTCCAAGCTGCTTCTGTTGGGAGCAGCGCTCAGCAACCTGACGCGCGAAGGCCGACTGGCGTGGCTCTGGGTTACGCATCAAGACATGGTGCGCTGCTGCGCCGCCGAGGAAGATTGCGAGGGAATTGTGAATTATGCGGCGAGCATCGCCGGAGTCGAGGCCGCAGCCTTTCTGCGCGAACTGCCCGAGCGGCGCATCCACCTTAGCCTGCGCAGCAAAGGGCAGGTGGACGTGGCGTCGATCGCGGAGCGGCTGGGCGGGGGAGGCCATGAGACTGCCGCCGGATGCACCCTCGAGGGGCCGCTGGCCCGCGCCCTCGATGAGATTCTGAACGAATTGCGGCCTGGGGTGGCCGGCTTAACGGGAGATCCGGCCTGAAGAAATCTCGAATCCGCTGGAATCTGTTAGATTTGTCGATGTCAGAATGAAGTACGGCTCCGAGGTATCTGGAGCATAAGATCGTAACCGGCCAGAAGGGCTTCCCCCAGCGCCCCGACTGGACTGAAAAGCCAATTCCGCGCGGGAAAGTCCAAGCCCGCACGTTGGAGAGACGCTGGAAGTGGAAACTACTCTTGAACCAACGGACCCTCATTTACTTGAGCCCCGGCGAAATCGGTGGCCAAGTTGGGCTGTAGTTTCCGAAGTGTCCGTCTTTTTCGCTTTCACAATTTTCTTCCTTCTCTACGGGCAAACCCCGCTTCTGGGGGGCGACGGCCTGGGGCTGGTTGGCGCCGATGAGCCCCGCTACGCGCNNCCCTCTACTACTGGCGCGCCATGTTTGTGTTCAAGGACTTTGGTGTACACGATTGGACTGCGCGCCTGCCCTCGGCCAGCTTTGCCTTCATGATGGTGGCGCTCATTTATCTGCATATGCGGAGATTTCGGCCTGGGGGGCACCTGGATGCCGCAATTATTACCGTGGCCTGCGCAGGCATCATCGGGTTTGCGCGCGGCGCATCGACCGACATGCAGA
>PLZC01000379.1 GCA_003151985.1 Acidobacteriaceae bacterium | reverse complement strand
GTGGCACGAGACGGCTCCCGTGGTCGGCACTTACACGGTGCCTGACGGCATCATTCCCGCTCATAATGGCACGGTCACGGTAGCCGTAAGCAACGCTGGCGCGCCGCCGAACACGCAGTCCCTGACGGTCGCGGCCGGGGAAAACCTGACCCTGACAAACTTCGGCAATACGTGCATGGACTCTTCCTGCGGCGGCAATTCGGTTGAATTGACAGTCACCACGGATGCAAATCCATCGCTGACTCGCACCTACACCTGGGAAATCGCGAAATCCGTCGACAATACAACGGTTAACTCGGTGGGCGGAGGGAAGTCTTCTCCGGCCAACTACACTGTGACGGTTACGCATGATCAAGGCACGGATTCCGGCTGGCAGGTAACAGGCACCATCAAGATCAGCAACCCCAGTTGGGTCGACCTTGGCGGAGTGGATGTCGCTGATACGGTTAGTAATGGCGGAACCTGCACAGTTACCAACGGCTCCGCGATCATCATCCCGGCCAAGAGCGAAGTCGATGTGCCCTTTAGCTGCACGTATTCTTCCTTGCCGGGCAACGGAACGGACACCGCAGCGGTAACGTGGAACTCCGGCAGCACGACCTCCGGCAAAGCCACGGGCACTGCCGCAGTCAATTTCGGCAGTCCTGCGGTTACGGTTCGCGACGGCGGCGTGACAGTTGCGGATAAGCTCGACAACACCACGCCAGTCACTCTGGGCACCCCATCGTATTCCGATCCCAGCCCGATCAAGTACACCTATTTCCACACGTTCACCGATCCCGCGGGAACCTGCACGAGCCACACGAACAATGCTACTTTCAAAACCAACACGACGGGCACTACGGGCAGTGCAAGCGCTACGGTGCAAGATTGCCAGGTCAACCCTCCGAGCGCGACCTGCGTAGTGATCAATGCCGTACTTGGCGTGGCGATCACGCCGGTAACGATGGCAGCCTCGGGCGGCACCGGAACGGGTTATACCTTCTCGGCTACCGGCCTGCCGGCGGGCTTGACCATGGCCTCGAACGGAACCATCACTGGAACGCCCACGGTAAGCGGAACCTTCAGCTACACCGTCACGGTGAGAGATAGTGGTGGTAATACCGGCACTGTTACCTGCTCGGTGACGGTGAACCCGGCTTCGCAGTCGTCGACTGTGACACTCGCGTTCAGCAACACAGTCTGGACCTACCCCGGAGAGGCGAACATCACCGCTTGCGTCCTTCCTGCGAACCACCCTTCGGCCACCGGCAGCATGCGGATCCTCGATGGCGGCACGGTCCTCACTACGCTTGCGGTGCAGCCTGGTGGCTGCGCTAACTGGTACATCACGCCCGGCCTCAACGCTGGAACTCACACCTTCACCGCATCCTACGCGGGTGACAACAACTACCCGGCAGGCACTTCGGCTCCCGCCACCATTACGGTTGCCAAGGCGCCCATGACGATGGAAGCCTCCTGCTGGAATCCGTCAATCCCTTACGGCATCAACTACCAATGCAACGCCAACACCGATTCCGGTCCAAAGTCCGGGTATATGACCTACACCTATGACAATGGAGCACCGGTGGTGCTGCCGCTGGATTCCAACGGCGCCACGGCATTCATCATCAGCACGCCTTCGGTTGGCACGCACACGGTGGTCATCGCCTATCCGACACAGGGCAACTACGTGGGCCAGACGCTGCCGGCGAACACCTTCACCGTGAGGCCGGCACCGGTGGCGGTGACGCTCACCCCATCGGCATTCTCCACAACGGCGGGCACTCAGGTTTCGTTTACGGCCAAGGTAACCTCCGGAACCACCAGCGTGCCGAACGCGACCGGCTCGGTGTCGTTCCTTAACGGCAGCGCGTTGCTGGCTACCGTACCGGTGAACGCGAGTGGCCTGGCTGTCTATTCGACCAGTTTGAACGCCGGCAACAATGTGATTACCGCAACCTATGCGGGCGCAGCCAACTATGGATCGGGCTCGGCGACGGCTACCATCGCGGTGAGCCAGGCCTCCCAGACCATCACCTTCACCGGACTTCCGGCGACGGCGACCTACTCCGCAGGTTTGAGCTACGCGCTCACTGCCACGGCATCCTCGAGTCTGCCGGTCAGCTACGTCGTTACAGGACCGGCCACCACCGCCGGCTCCATCCTGAACATCACCGTCGCGGGCACGGTCACCGTGACTGCTTCACAGGCAGGCAACACCAACTACATCGCCGCCAAGCCTGTGAAGCTCACCATCTCAGTTGGCAACCCGCCGTTGCCCAGCGCCACCATCAGCGTACAGTTCGCAAGCACTACGCTGGTCTATCCCGGAGCCACCAACATCACCGCCTGTGTGACCGCGGCTACCAAGAAGGCTGCTACAGGCACGGTGCAGATACTTGACGGTGGCAATGTGCTGACCACGCAGACTCTGCAAGGAAATGGATGCGCCTACTGGTCCATCACGCCGGGCCTGAATGCGGGCTCGCATGTGTTCACAACCAGTTATTCCGGCGACAGCAAGAACGCCGCCGGCGTTTCGACGCCAACCACCATCACCGTCAACCCCGTTCCAGTAACCATGAGCCTTTCCGCAGCAGGCGGTTCGACTCCATATGGAGTGGCCTTCAAGCGGACTGTAACCGTCAGTTCCAACGCCGGTTCGCCGCTTGGCTCAATCACTTATAGCCTGGATGGCGGCACGCCGATTAGCGTGGCGCTGGCCAGCGGCAACGCTCTCGTCAACATTGCCCTGCCGTCTGCGGGCACTCACCAGGTTGTGATCGGCTATGCGCAGCAAACCAACTACGCTGCCGCCGCTTCGCAAACCCTATCCTTTACGGTTACGCCTGCGGTCTCCAGCGTAACGCTTGCGTCGTCAGCATCGTCAGCAAAGTCGGGAACAAACGTGAGCTTCACGGCCGCGGTTACCTCAACCAGCGCCGGGGCACCCAACGCGTCCGGCTCTGTGACATTCAAGGATGGCAGCACCGTGCTGGCCACAGTGGCCGTCAATTCCACAGGCAACGCGAGCTACTCGATCACCGGTCTTGCGGTTGGCCTCCATACCATCACCGCGACCTACGCCGGCAGCAGTAACTATGCCACTGCCTCGACAACCACGAAAGTCTATATCACGATGTAGTGCCCCCCCCGCAGTAAACGGCCCACCCGGCGGCGTCGACCGCCGGGTGGGTTGTTTTTATGACCTCCTAAGTTCAATTCCCTAGAGCCACTTGCAAAATTAAGGCAGTAGGAGTTTTTAAGGGCGGGGATTCCCAACTTTAGAATAGGGTTACGAAGACCAACTCCAAAGTAGAAGGACTCCCCACCGTATGCAGCTTACCGTTTCCGGTCCACTGAATCAATTCCTGCGGATCATGCAAGGCGTTTTGTTCCCGGCGCATGAGCGGCAGTTGGGTCCGTTGTCCGACAAGCACCGGCAACTGGTGGGGGCGTTGAACCTGATTCAGTTAGAGGATTTGTATGGGTCGAACACCTCCATGGCAAACTCCCAAACTCCGCGCGCCCGCTGATACATCAACGCTCTAAAGGTTTTTGGATCGTCAATCCGCCATGCTTCCGGGGTGCTAAACCAATAAGCTGTATCTTCGTTCATCCATGTCTGGTAGTAGACGCCCCACGCCGCTAACATGGCATTGGCTTGCAGCGCCCCATCGTTCCGTTCCTTCCCGCAGTGGTAAATGTTTGCGGCAGCGCAATACGAAACTCCGGTCCAAACCTCGAATTGATGGAGATACTCGCTGTCGCCGACACCGGGCAGGGAGTCCGGGTGAACTGCATTTGCAACCCCTACATCGCCAATGCCGTCTTTATTGCAGTCCTTGAGGGCCATCACCCCTCGTTTGAATAACTGGCGATAGTGGGAAGCCATGCGATCTGGAGTCAACACCGGTGGCAAGCCAGTAACATCGACATAACGTTGCCCCACCATTGCATCGCCCATCATGTCATCGTTGTGCTGATTGTATTGGTAGTAGCCGTATTGCGCATTCCAAAACTGTTTCTCGGTACTTGTGCGTGCCTTATCCAGTAACTCGCGGACCTCCTTGGCAAATACATCTTCCTTCCTGGACTGAGCGACTGCTTGCATCATTTCCAATGCGCCAAGCCAAAGCACAGCATTGAATAACTTATTCTCCAAGTATTCGGAGCTCTTCATTTCAGTTAGTCCATCACCATCCAGATCTGTCGTGATCTGGTAGCGATAACTTCGAATCATTGCCGGCCAGACTTCTTCAAGGAATGCGTCGTCCCTGGTCTTATACCAATAGGCATAGCATTGTTGAATGAATTTTGGTGAAAGCTCGGACCACGGCGTAGTTATGCGTCCTTTTATGCCCAGTTGCGACTTGTTATATCCCCTGCCGTAACCGTCATAGGCAAACAAAGGATCACCGTGGACGTCGCCCGCATCGTGAGGACAACTGCCGTCTGGAGAATCCATAACAAAGTCCCTGAACAGCAACAGCGTTGCCCGCTCCTGCTGTGGCCAGAGATCTCGGTTGCTGCGCGCCGGGTGGTGGCGGACATCGAAGGATTCGGCAAGGGAGTACTCCTGGCACTCCATCACGAAGGAGACGTGCTGCCCAGGCCGGTTGCCGAACTGCTTGGGCTTGGTAACGCACCCGTACTCCCAGAAAGATCCGCCAAAGGTGCTGTAGTAGAGCTCATTCAAAGTAACTTGCTTGATCCACTCCGGGTACACTTTGCTTTGGATAATTGGCGCATGCCAGCCATCAATCGCGGCCAACCATTTGTCTCGATTCAGCAATGCCTCTTCAGAGATGTGAAACGACTGCTCACGAGCGGCCGGGAACCACTCGGTAAACCTTCTCCACCACCTTGTCCCAGAGCCGAACTCAATCTGCGGGAAATACCAGCTAAGGGCAAAGGGGATTTCGGCGTTGGCGCCGGGCTCCAGTTCTGCTGTGACGCAGAGCGCGCCCGAAGGGGTTTGGCATGTCTCGACCAGGTTCCGGTTCGCGAGAGTGCCGTCAGCCGCGAAGCCTTTCCAAATATCCGATCCGTCGCCGTCGCCGTCCCACACCGGTACATACGTAGCGGTTTTGTTCGTCGCAATGCACCATTCCGAGCCTTCAGTCTCCGGCGAATTCTTCGCGTCGTGCGCTTCCATCAGCACCGCGGTTACTCCACCTTTTGGATTTTGCATCACCCGGTTGGTCAGGCCGCGCCGTTCTCTAGCAGTTTTTTCGGCGGCCGCGGCATCGGCCTTTGCCATTGGAGTATTCTGCGGGCCGGTGTAGGGAGCGTTAGGAAAAGTGAACATCACCGATACCTTTGCCCTGGCTTTGCCTGAATTATGCACCTTGAACAGGAACAGTGCGGCGGGATAGGATGTCTCGCGATAGTTATCTTTTATAACCGGGCTAAAGAACTGCATGGAGATATCAGTTGAGAACTCTTTATACACGCACCATCCTTTCGGGAATAAAGCGTGGTACTCTCCATCGCCCGGTTTAAGCCTTGGCCATGCAGGCAAAACGTCTTCCGTGGCGAGTGTCCGCGCTTTCACCGCCCCACCCGCGATCTCTTCGCGTATGTGGAATGCGGCCTGGGAAAGAAAACGTTCCTCGTATCTGCCGGCTTTCAACTGCCATGGACCAAACGAGCCGCACAGGTTATACATAAAATTGCCGGCGCCGATGCCTCCCAGCGGAATTCCCTTTTTAGCGCGCGTCGTCGTGTTGAGACCGATGAGATCGCCCGTCTCTTTTGACTTATCGGGAAGCAACTCGATCTTTGGGAGACTACCGAAGGGCCTGCTCCAGGCGCAAGGCGGAATGTTCCACCCTTTTGAATCATCGCCAGTTGTTTTTGCGGTCTTCGTTTCTTGTTTTACATTGCCGGCCAGGCCGGTATTAGCTATTGCGAGAGGTGCAGCCGCTGCCAGCAGGCCAACCGCCGAAGAAGCGCGCAAGAAAGTGCGCCGAGTAAGGTCCTTCTCATTCATCATGCCCTCCCATGAATTGCAATGCAATTTATGCTTTCCGCGAAGATGCTCAGGACGGGCCCATGGCCGCCGGCAAATCATCGAATATGTTTGGAGAAATCAGTCTAGGGAGGAATGCGAAGTGTGTCAATATTGCCGCGCATGACCTGGACGAACGCCGCAGACTGGGACGGTGTAAGTCGCCAACCTACGGACACAGTTTCACCCGGCAAGAGTGAACCTATACTTGGGCGGGAGATGTTTCGTGCCAAAACGCAGCGCCGGATTGCTAATGTATCGCAAGCGGGACCGTGATCTGGAGGTGTTGCTCGCCCATCCAGGAGGTCCTTTCTGGGCCAACAAGGACCGTGGAGCATGGTCTATACCCAAAGGTGAATATGGTGCGGGTGAAGATCCTCTGGAGGCCGCCAAGCGAGAATTCGAGGAGGAAACAGGCTTCGCCGCAAATGGGATCTGGCACGAGCTTGGCCAAGTGAGACAGGCAGGCGGAAAGATCGTCTCCGTTTGGGCATTTGAGGGTGATTGCGACCCGGGGAATCTAATCAGTAATCGCTGCCAAGTGGAATGGCCACCGAGATCCGGAAGCCTGATTGATTTCCCGGAAGTGGATCGTGGCGCGTGGTTCTCTCTCACCGAGGCCCGCGAACGCATTCTGCAGAGTCAGGAGCCTTTCCTCGATGCGCTATTGCGAAAGCTGTCTCCCGGAAGCATCCAGCAATAATACCCAGTCGGTATCGCCGTCGTGGTTCTTCCCGGGTGGCGTAAATTGTCGCGTTCCTGTGTTTGCGATGGGGCCGCCGGGGATTGCAATGTAGGCACCGCTTGAGGGGTCAAACCATCTGGCGATTGCGTGTCCCTTCAAGCTTTCCAGGTTGACGGTAATCGTCCGCGCCGTGGGCATGTACGCTACGACGAAGGAGCCGTCGGGCGTTTTGGCGGCGGTGCAAAAATCGCAGGGCTATGAAGAGCCGTGTGAATCGAGAGGTTCAAGCACGGTTCTGTGAGAGGCTGGAGGTGAGACCCCTCCGGCCTACTCGACCAGTTATTTCGGATAAGCCATTTCGTTTCAATGGCTTTGTCTATTCAGGACGGTGCAACTAGCTCATTCAATATTCATTTTATTTGAATATTG
>PLZC01000079.1:301-3013 GCA_003151985.1 Acidobacteriaceae bacterium | reverse complement strand
GCCGCTTCAAGTTAGACGAGGCGGCCGGCCGGCCCAACGCAGGCGCTACGGCGATCTGCGGCAAGGTCGAGGCCGAACTGGCGGAGATGGACGACGACGAAGCGGCGGAGTTTCTAGGCAGCTACGGACTCGTCGAAAGCGGGCTGGTAAGGCTCATCCGCAAGAGCTACGAATTGCAGGGCCTCATCAGCTTCTTTACCGCCGGCGAAGACGAGTGTCGCGCATGGACGGTGCCGGTGGGCTCCAAGGCGCCACAGGCCGCCGGCGCCATCCACACCGACCTGGAGCATCACTTCATCCGCGCCGAGACCATCCGCTGGGACAACCTGCTTGAGGCGGGCTCAGAAGCAGCCGCAAAAGCCAAGGGTACCCTCCGCATTGAAGGCAAGGAGTATGTGGTTCAGGATGGGGACGTTGTGCACATCAGGCACAGCGGGTAAGCCGGGATGCTCAAGATATCACTTCTGCTCGGCACCATAGCCGCGCTGGCCGACGTGGCCGGCGGGCTGGTGCTGGTGCGCGCGCGTGGGGTCGAACGTTACCTGCGCTACTTCGTGGCGCTCGGCGCTGGTTTCCTCATGGCCACCGCACTGGTCGAAATGGCGCCGGAGAGCCTGCGCCTGAGTCCGCGGATGGGACCGATTCTCATCATGGCGGGTTACTGCGTGGTGCACCTGCTTGAACACACCATCAACTCCCACTTTCACTTTGGCGAAGAGACGCATCACGGCGAGTTTGTTTCGCGGCGCACCGGCAATTCGGTGATGGCGGGGCTCAGCGTCCATGCGTTGTTCGACGGTGTGGCCATCGGTTCGGGATTTGTGGTGTCGAACGCTTTGGGCTGGCTGATTTTTCTGGCGGTTTTTCTGCACAAGGCGCCCGAGGGCTTCACTATGGCCTCTGTGATGCTGGCCAGTGGACGCAGCCGCATTACGGCGTTTTACTCCGCGGTTGGGTTGGCCATCGCCACCCTGGCCGGAGTACTGGTCATCGAACTTGTTCCCACCTGGCTGCCGTACGGACTGCCGATCTCGGCTGGCGTAGCCCTCTACGTGGCCGCCACCGACCTGGTCCCTGAAGTCAACCGCGAGCCCGGCATCCGCATGGCGCTTGTATTTTTCGCCGGAGTTGGCGCTTTTTTGCTGCTGCGCATGTTGCTTCCGGCCCTATAAAGCAGCTTCCGCCCGGAAGCTGTTCAAAACCACCGCAGGTTTGAGGTTTTCAAGCTTCCTTCGCGGCTAAACAGGCTGCGGAAAGACTCCCTATTCCAGGGTTCTGTAAAAGGGCACGACTTTAGTCCATAGTCCATAGTCCATAGTCCCTAGTCCTTAGTCCTTAGTCCCTAGTCCCTAGTCCCTAGTCCCTAGTCCCTGCCCTTTCCAATCATCACCTCCGTAGCCTTGATCAGCGCAAAGGCGGCGTCGCCCGGCTTCAAGGCCAGTTCGCGGGCTCCGTCGGCGGTGATGATTGCTGTTACGCGCTGGTCGCCAACCGCAAGAACGACTTTCGCCAGCAACCCATCGATAACGACTTCGACAACCGAGCCTTGAAGCTGGTTGCGCCCGCTGATGCGAGGGCCCGATGGCCCGCTTGCAGGCGGAGGCAAGAACTCCTCCAAGGCCTCGGCGGGAATGCGATGGTGACCGCCAGGAGTCTTCACCGTTGCAATGCGCCCGGCCAGTATCCAGTGCTTGATTGCGGTATAACTGATGCCAAGCCTGGCTGCCGCCTGGCGGGGAGTGAACAACGAGGATTGCGCCATGGCCAGGTGAAAGTCCCCCTCGCCAGTACTTTACACGGTTATCCCAAAAGGGTCCTGTCCGGCTTTGACACGGCCGCCGTTGTTTTGTGATTGCAATCACTCGACACTGTAGGGTCCGGATGATAGCCTTCCGGTGGATTTCCCCCGTGTTCAGACAGGTCGCGTAACCCGGGGCCGTTCTATAATTGGATCAAACAATCAGCTTGGGAGGATTTGTGACTGCACAGTATTGGGTGTACTTTTTTATGGCCGTGAGCACGCTTTCGCTCGTTGTGGCCTTCTTGTCGAGCCGGGTCATCGGCTCAGACCTCGGAACGACGAAAATTGCCGGCGCCATCCTGCAAGGCGCAGAGGCATTTTTGAAGCGTCAATACAAGATTGTGGCGGCCATCCTGTGCCTGCTGCTTCCCACATTCGCCAACGCGCAGGAACAGGCGGGCGGCGGCGAAGCCAGCCTGAAGCTGCCCGATCTGTCGACCGTGCAACATTTCGGAATGGACGGACGCGCCCTTCTGATGATCGGATTGCTCTTCTGCGCCGGCGGCCTGTTGTTCGGCCTGACAATCTTTGTGCAGTTGAAGAACATGCCGGTTCATCGCTCCATGCGCGAGATGTCCGAGCTCATCTATGAGACCTGCAAAACCTACCTGGTCACGCAGGGCAAGTTCATCATGCTGCTCTGGATCTTCATCGCGGTCATTATCTCGATGTACTTCGGCTGGCTGGCGCCGGTGCCGAATAAACCGGTTGCGGTTACCTTGCCGATCATTTTGTTGTTTTCGCTCATCGGCATCGCNNGGGGTGGCGTGGTTTGGAATTCGCGTCAACACCTTTGCCAACTCCCGTGTGGCATTCGCTGGATTGAAGGGCAAACCTTATCAGCTGTTTGCGATTCCGCTGAAGGCCGGCATGAGCGTCGGCATGATGCTGATCTCGGTCGAGCTGCTCAT
>PLZC01000079.1:0-253 GCA_003151985.1 Acidobacteriaceae bacterium | reverse complement strand
ATCGCCGACTGCACGGGCGACAATGCGGGCGACTCGGTTGGACCCAGCGCCGACGGCTTCGAGACCTACGGCGTCACCGGCGTGGCCCTGATCACGTTTATCTTGCTGGCAGTTCCGAATCACACGACGCAAGCGGAACTGCTGGTATGGATCTTCGTCATGCGCGTGGCCATGCTGATCTCCAGCTCGGCCGCCTACTTCCTCAATGGCGCAATCGCCAAGGCGAAGTACGCGCACTCCGACGAAATGGACT
>PLZC01000042.1 GCA_003151985.1 Acidobacteriaceae bacterium | reverse complement strand
CGACTGTGACGGCAAGTTGCCCGCTTTCGAGCGCCGCATCGCTGCCGGCACGCCCTAGCACGTCGCTCACTTCAAGGTGATATTCGACATTGCGCTGAAGCAGATCGCCGCGTTCGGCGCCAATGCCGCTCATCATGGCGTGCTGAGCAAAAGCGAGCGCGTTGCCGCCTGATTGCTTCCAGGTCTCCGCAGTCCCCAACCCCTCCCGCACGAGGACGGCGCAGAGTTCGTACACCAATTCGGCATTGACTTCGTGGCTATACTCGGCGCGAACATCGGCGAGCGAGGGCAGTGCCTGCCCGAAGGCGGGAGCCAGCGTCGTTATCCCAGCGGTGGGAGAAGATCTGGCGGCGTCGGGAGCCGGTGGCTTCCTGTCGCCACATGCCGGCTCATGGCTTCTGAGACGGCGTGCGCGAGATCGCAGGACTCTCTCGATTTGAGGTGCCTCGCGAGAATCTGATTTGCTTCCGGCGGCGGCTCTGCGGCTTTTTGAATGAACAGCGCCGCCAGTTCCTCCCGCGTCATTTGAGGCTTGGCCACGGCTCACCCCTTCGACCCGATGGCGCGGCTGAAGGTATAGCGCAAGGCGGTTCCGGTGTCTTCCGGGCCGGTGAGTGTTGCTGTCGCGATCTCCGGATAAGTTGGCGTGAGGAGATCGCGAACCTGCTCGACGGTCATCTGCGGCGCCGGGTCAGGTATCCGAACGCCGTTGTAGTGAAACTCACGCAGTAATACCTCGGTCTTGAGACTGGCCATTGCAGTTTTTCTCCTTGGCTGCGGGTAAAGGATGGAACTTCGTCGTGGTTAGAAGAGACTGGCTTGCACGGGCAACTTGGTGGTTCCGTCCGCTTTAGGTGGGGTTATCGCAGGGGCAACGCGTTCCGCATCTTCTTCTGCGGCAGGAGGGGCAACTGTCCGATACCTTGCCTCAAGCCGCTTGAGTATCTCCATCTCCCTGGAACGCACAGCCTCTGCGGCTCTCAGCTCATAACGAGCGAGATAGTTACGATTCCGAATCTCTTGCTGGATGGCGCGCTCAACATCGCAGAATGTGAACTCCGGGTCACCCCAGCACGGCCAATCGAGCGTGTGGCGCAGAAAACTTAACCGGTCGGAATCGGAGGTGAACCACGTCTCATAGAAAGTGCCCAGGTCGTAGTGCGCTATGTTGCCGAAACACATCGAGAGGCGGTTGTAGAAGCTCTTGGCAAACGCTGTCCGCACCCATTCAGATTCAATGAAGTGCAAGAATGTGTTGCCGAAATCAGCCTTGTCCTGTGCCGTTGAGAATTTGGTTGGCACAAATTCCGAAGGAAGAAACGGTCCTTTCGGCATTGGAAGTCTCCGCGCAAAAGAAAAAGGCCAGCTCGCGCCGACCCTCATCCTTGCCTTTGATTGCGAACCGGCTCGTTGCCGGTATCGATGGAACGATTCTCCCATTGGGTAGCTATCATTCTTCGCAGCCATTTGGAAGTGCTATGAAAGNNCGATGCAGATCGGTCAGCTCATCGACCGTGTCCGCCCCGCTGACCTGTTCGTCGTCTTCTTTGCCCAACCAGGGAAACCTCTCTTCGAGCAACGCCAGCACCTTCTCAACAAACGTCTGAGAACGGCTATCTGTAATCGTCATGCAGTTCTCCTCAAGGGATTCAAGGATGGGGAAATCGGTCAATTGAAGTGCAGACTAGCGCTCAATCGAAAACGGACACACAACTCCACGCCTCTCTTCAACGAGAGGCATGGTGAGAGTACGCAGCTCAGCCGAAGAGGCTGAGCTGCACGGCAGGCTCTGTTCCTGTGGACCACGGTGAGGACTTCTTCCGGACCTTCACGCCCGCAGGAGGTTCAATAAGGTGAATACCGGCCCGTTCAGGCGGCAGACCGACGGGGTCGGTGACAGACAGGTCAAACACCGGATTGTCTTCGTCCTCGACCTTCACCGCTGGCGGTTGAGGCAGCACCCTCTCCCGCTCGCGTTCTAACTCGCGCCACATTTGATCTGCACTTGCCCCGACTCCGGCCTTCTCAACCAGTTCGCGCGCCATGGCGCTCATCAGATCCTCGTCTGTGTCGAGCGATTGCAACCCCTCGCCTGAGAACTTGCCCTCCATCATCAGTGCAACGAGCATCTTCTTGCCCATCAGACGGAGGCAGGTCTCCTGCATTGTGCCTGTGTAGGTGACGAATTTCACGCGCACCGCGTGTCGCTGGCCGATGCGCCAGGAGCGGCGACTGGCCTGGCGCAACGTGTGCAGCGAGTAGCCGGTCTCGTAGAAATAGAGCGTTGGAAAGGCCAACAGGTCGAGGCCCGTCTCCACCAGCTTCGGGTGGCAGATCACAACTTCCACTCCAGCCTTCAGTTGCCGCTCATACCACTCCTCGCGTTTGTCTGTAGCAACGGAAGAGCGCAGCACGGCAACCCGGAATCCAGCCTGCCGCAAGACAGTGTCGAGCCGCAGCGTGACATCCTTCTCGCCCGTATAGGTCGCATACACCTGGCAGCGTCGCCCCTGCCGGAGTTCCTCACGCACATCGGCGATGAGGGCACGCTCCTTCGCGTAAAGACGATCCTCCGAGAGGTTCTGGGGTGTCGTCACCAGGAATCGCACATACTCTTTGGTCTGCGGGTCAAAGGCCCGCGCCCAAATGTCCTGGAAGCCATAGGGATGGTCAGGATAGAGCAGAAGCGTGTTGAGCAGAATGCTCATCAGGCTCTTGTTGCCCCGATGGGCCCGCATCGCAGCCCGAATGTCCTCTTCGAGTTGTTCGTAGGCCCTGGTGTGTTCCTCGTCCATCTCGACTGAGAGCACGCTCTCGTCGTATCGCGGCAGGTTGTCCGCAATGTCTTCGAGCGAAAGAAACGCCGTCGTGTTCATCAGGAACTTGCCGAACAGGAGCGGCGACGCGCCCGGCTTCTTCAGAACATGAATCGTCTTCTTCGTCGCACGCGAGCAGGCGTTGTCCGTGTCCCGCACCTTCTCGATGGTTTCCAGCACTCCATATTGCTGTTGAAAGTCGCGGCGTCCCTGCCCACCATACGCGAAGCCCTCGTCTGCCATCGTACGCGGCTCCATGCGATAGAAGATGTTGAACAGATCGTCCGCATAGCCTCCCATCAAAGTTCCCGTGAGAGCAATCAGCCTCTTCGCCGCGCGTCCCAACACTCCCAGGCCATTGCCCTGGGCCGTGTCGCCGGCCAACTGGTGCAGTTCATCCGCAATGGCAAAGTCGAACCATCCGCCCATGTACCGCCCGATGAACTCGATCGGCGCCATACGCTGAATGCGATTGCGATCCGCCTGCCAAAGCGCGGAATAGCG
>PLZC01000160.1 GCA_003151985.1 Acidobacteriaceae bacterium | reverse complement strand
TCGCCAGCATGTGCTGATCAAGGAACCCGATGAGTCTGGTCCGTGTGAAGGGCCGAAACCGCGTGATTGAGAAGGTAGTCCTGACACCTGAACAAATGGCCACGGTAAGGCAAAATCTCGAAGATCCGATTCTGTTGATGTCAGAACTTGCCTGTTACCTGGGACTACGGATCTGTGAGGTATTGGCTCTGATGTGGGAAGACTTCGATCCTAAAGCGAAGACGCTGTCAATTCGCCGTTCGGCAGTGGACGGTTACGTTGCCGACGTAAAAACCGAGGCTTCGCGAGATGTAATCCCATTGAGCGGGGAATTCATATCCTTTATTCTGAGGTGGCAACGAATCGCGCCATGCTCAGTGGAAGGCTGGATTTTCCCGAGCATCGTCACAGGCAGGCCGTATCACGCCGGCATTTTGCTCCGCCGTTATCTTGCGCCCCTGGCCCCAAAAGTTGGAGTGCCAAGGCTCGGCTGGCATACGTTCCGGCACACCTTTCGCAGCTGGCTCGATGCAGTGGGAACCGCAGTAGGTGTTCAGCAAAAGATGATGCGACATGCAGATGTGGCTACGACCATGAACGTTTACGGGAAGGGAATGATGGACAGCAAGCTCACTGCCCATACGAAACTTCTCGAATATGCAGGTGTGGGGGTTTGTGGGGTTGAGGCAAATAAGGAATCGACGTAAACTGTTGATTTTAATGGTCGGGGCGGAGNNCCCTCTGCTCCCAAAGCAGATGCGCTACCAGGCTGCGCCACGCCCCGACGGTCCAATTTCGATTGTATCGCGGATCGCTTTCCCTCGGGCCTGCGGGATCACCCCGCAACCTCATTCGATGCTACAATCGATAGGTTACATGGCGGCTATAGTTCAGCGGCAGAACGCCTGACTGTGGCTCAGGATGTCGTGGGTTCGATCCCCACTAGCCGCCCCAAATTAGAATCAACAACTTAGCGAAACTCACCTCCTGTAGCGTGCAATGAATGCTATGATTTTCCTAAGTTCTCGAGGGAAAATATCATGGCGCTGCAACTCTATCGCCGCCACCGCAAAGAGTGCAACGCCGGGCATCCGGAAGACTCCAAAAGCGGGCAGTTCGAGGAAGGCCGCAGGGATGGAAACGCTGCGCCTGCCTGATTCACGTCTCCGGCATGCTGGGCGGAAAATTCAAACGCCAGTCGACCGGAGAGTGGCTGTGGGACAAAGCGAGTGCAGTTGCCGCGGGGTGGCAGACGGTGGGGGCTTGGCCCTCCGACGGCCCCGAGTCCGAACCGGACCCGGCCCCAGATTCGATTCCCGACCCGCCCCCCGCTCGAACGGACAGTCTGCGATGCGATCGAGGCCTATCTAGCCAAATGCCGGAGCCGCGACATCAAGCCGCCCACCCTGGCCAAATACAAAACGTTCACCAATCAACTCGAGGTCTACTGCACGAGCCGCGGGTACCTCTATATCGGCCAGCTGGGGGTCCTCGACATGGACCGCTTTTACGGCGCCTGGAAAGACGGCAAGAAGGGAAAGGCCAAAAAGCTCGAACGGCTCAGGAGCTTTGTCCGGTTCTGCGTGAAACGGAAATGGCTGGACGAAGACATTGCCAAGGATCTGGAAGCGCCCCCGAAAGCGTCGGAGCTCAACCCAAAGACTCCATTTGAAGACGAAGGACTGGAACGCATCTACGCGGCCTGCGACAAGATCGGCGCCCCAACAAAGCCGGGGCCGGGATACCGCACCTGGGGCGGAGTGGACGCGAAGGATTTCATCTTACTGTCCTGCTACACTGGTCTTCGTATCTCCGACGTCGCCACCTTCAACATCTCGAAGCGGCTCAATGGCAACGACGTGTTCCTGTACATGCACAAAACCGGCGAACCACTGTATACGTGGATACCGGACTGGCTCGTGGACCGTTTGCGCGCCAGGGAGAAGGTCAAGGGCCCGCTCATCTTCATTTGCGGCGAAACGGGGAACGCCAAGCAGTTATGCGACATCTGGCGAAATAAGCGGCTGAAATTGGTGTTCAAGCTCGCCGGGCCGTTTGAGGAGAAGCCAACTCCCCACCGGTTCCGGCACACGTTTGCCCGGATCCTGCTGGAAAATGGTGTGGAAGAACCAGAGGTTGCCGAATTGATTGGTGACACCGTGGAGGTGGTGCGAAAGCACTGTTCAAATGGGTGAAAACTCGCCAGTTGAGATTGTCTCGCATCTTGCAGGATGCATTTGAGGACAAGCCAAAACTGCGTGTTGTGGCTATCCGCTAAAGAAACGGCATCGCATCCAAGGCTGCAGTCGACGAGCGACTATACGGCATTTTGCAAGAGAAGGTATATCCGTTTCGCCACACAAGTCCCACCAACAAGGCATTGATAAGGAAATTTTCGACTAACTCCTCTCCGCGCTCATCTCGAAACAACTTGATCCAGTAATGCTTCACTTTGGTCCTCCAAACTGGACAACTTGATCCAGTAATGCTTCACGCGCCCAGCACCACGATCGAGGTCCAACTCGATGCCCACCACCCTTGTAACTCACCAGCGCGTGGCCGATGAGGGGCATAAGCATATCGTGTTGGCCGTCCATAGCCCAGATACTTCGCATCGTTAGTGTGTGAATGCCCATCAGCCTACGCATCGAACCAGATGCTGGACTGAATCTTGCTGAACCGTCGGCGCAACGAAACGCCACATTTCCATGATTGCGCCAAGCAACATCGCGATGTGGAACGCTCCGTCTTGGTAAGGGCCGGAAGGAAGCCCCGTCCGAATTGTCTCGATACCTGCATGACGCGCCGGAGAGGTGCATTGAGTGTTCCGTGCGTGCTGCCATCGAACTAATGTGTCTTCGTTTTCGGACAGCTCCAGAGCGTCCAGCCATACTGACATATCGGTCCTCGCACCGTCCGCTGCTATGTAACCCACGAGCCGAATATCAAGGTCACTTAGATCTAAACGCCGGACAAATTCGATGAATTCGCGCGCGAAGGGTGCATGCTTAGCGATCGACGTCATTTCCACTTGATGGTCTGTGTTTGTGGCCCGAGCATAAATCGAAACAACTCGGTGCATGATGGACTCGTCCAGACGCGCCAGAGTGTACATCGCACTCCCGATGGCCGAAGCTCTCAACCTGACGGCAAGTTTTCGGAGGGGCTTCGACGCATACTGCTCGGTTTTTGGTAGTTTGGTGAGATGCTTCCGGATTAGCCCCTCGAACACAACCTCGTCCAGTCGGTCGCCCATGTAGTGGGCGAGCGCTCCTTCGAGGTTGAGGTCGTGGAGGACTCGTGACAAGTTCTCTTGATAAAAGAATCGTCGTCGCATTAAGGCGTGGCACGGACTATACCAGTCGGTGTGATCTCGCAGCGTGAATTCGTGCGGCACGTTAGCCCAGTGCCGATCATCTAAAACAATTCTTTGCAATTGCAGTGCTTGATCGAGATTGCTTGAACGGCTCATTTCTTGCTCTTGCCAGCAGACTTTCATAGACTTGGCCTCTAGGTGCCGGCGCACCTTTGTTGCGAGATGGAGATTTCTCTATCTCTGGCATGAGCAGGAGGGAGAAGGTGTCGCCAAAGAGTGCCAGGTTTTGCGCGACGAACTGGCGCGGTTTTGCGAGGAGACACAGGGTGGCCACGCTTGAAGACCGCGCTCAGCCCGAAGATGCGCCGTATATTGAGTGGCTACGCGAGCGCTACTTTTCCTCTGTTGAAAGCGCAATTCTTGACCCCTTGACATGTGGAATGAAGCCTGCCTCGACTTGAGGACCGGCCAAACGGCGGATCTCATACCAGTTGGAAAGAAGAAGATTGAAAACTTCTACCCACCCTTGAAATGGATCGATCTCCTGCCAGAAGGGTGGCAAATCCTCGAACAGAGAAACGAGGTTTCTTGAAACCAGGAACAGACATCTCTGATCCCACGGAGGCCGGCTCGCGAGGATGAACTTCTCGAGGTTCCGTTCGAGTCCGTGCAATCGGCACAATTGAAACGGTAAGTACAGCGGAGGCGGAGTTTATTCCAGAGCCATTTGCCGAAATCTTTCTCTATATGAGATTTACGAATGCACGCTGCCGCTTGGCAGTGCGCTTCGGTACATCCTTAGGGCGATTTTGGTGTTCATTCTAGGCGTCGATTTCTTATTGGGACCCAAGTCTCGATTCGCTCCGAAGCTGCAACAGCAACATCGGTTCGGATGAAGTCGGGAATCGTTCAAAAGGCTGATCGCTGTGGCCAATGCCAATTTACCCTCTATGAGATCTATCGGCCAAAGCGGATTTTCGGCTTGGTTTGGGCTCACTCTGCCAAGAGCTTGAGCGATGAATCATCGGGCAAAGTCGAGCTGATGCAGTCTGATGGATAGATCATTCATTCGCCACCACGATTCGCGCCCACCGGAAACCTGCTCCTGTCGACGTTCTCCGGACGGCCAGCGGAATGCCACGCCGGGTCTCCTTGCGACTCTCAAGCGACCTTGCAGCGCTGTCGGGTATAGGCCGGCGGGAATGTGTTGATGGTAAGGTGGCGAGCACACTGATCTTTGATTGTTCTTGTTCAGGGACTGTGAGGCTCGCAGAAGGTCATGCCGACCTGCGATGTGATCTGGTAGCCAACATAGAAAAGCGGCTCCCTTCAACCGCTCCTGGGAGGGTGAACCCAGATCACAGGCCACCAGAGCATTACCTCAGCTAATCTAAGCCCGAAATTTGTCTGCCTCGGGATTTATAGTCGATATTCTACCTATTACGACGTACAATAGCCTTTAAGAGGTAATATATTGGCTGTTTATCTCAGGACGGTGCAAGAGGTACAGACAGGAATTGCGGGGCGGTTCAAGGACCGGCGTCTTGCCATGAACCTGACGCAGAGAGAACTTGCGGCTCGCTCGGGCATGACCTGGAGTTCGCTGAAGCGATTTGAGCGCGAAGGATTGATTGCGCTGGATTCGCTTCTGAATCTAGCACTGGTGTTGGATTGCCTTGAAGACTTTGACAAACTGGCCGTGGAAAGCCAGCCATTCTCCGCCGCCCTATCGCTCGATGCCCTGCTGGCCACGCCGACCTTGCGGCGCAGAGCGACGGGCAGGAAAGGACGCAGCCATGGCGTATAGCCCGACAGAGTTGCTGACCGTCTATCTGGACGCGCGAAACCAACGCCGCAAGGTGGGGCGCCTCGCGTTCAAGGATAGGCAGGTCCTTTTCCAATATGACGCCTCATTCATCGCTTCAGACATCGAGATTTCGCCGATCAAACTTCCGCTCCGGCCTGGCGTAGCCATTGCCGACACCACGATCTTCGACGGCCTGTTCGGCGTGTTCAACGACAGCCTGCCTGACGGATGGGGGCGGCTTCTGCTTGACCGCACAGTGGAAAAGTATGGTATCCATCGCGGCCAACTGAACCCGCTGGACAGGCTGGCCTATGTGGGACGGCACGGCATGGGCGCTCTCAGTTACGAGCCGGAATTGGGTATGCAAAACACCGATGATGCTCCGCTGGCGCTCGACAAACTCGCGGAGGAATCAGCCGCCGTGTTGGCCGGTCAGAACGAAGACGTATTTGAAGAGTTGCTGCGGCTCAATGGCTCCTCTTCGGGCGCACGGCCCAAGATCGTGGCGCAGGTGAGCACCGACAAGAAAAGGATCATTCACGGCCAGCAGGAATCGCAACCCAGCTTCGCGCACTGGATGATCAAGTTCCCGTCTTCCCAGGACCCGCGGGACGTGGGGGCTATCGAATACGCCTATAGCCTGATGGCAAAGGCTGCAGGCGTCGAGATGCCTGAAACCCATCTTTTCTACACGAAGAGAAACAAATATTTCGGAACGAAGCGCTTCGACCGGGACGGCGATGCCCGCATCCATATGCACAGCCTGGGCGGCCTGATACATGCCGACCATCGCAGTCCCAGCCTCGATTACGATATGGTTCTGCGCGTGGCCCTGGCGTTGACCAGGAATATCAAGGATGCCGAAAAGGTCTATGCGCTGGCCTGCTTCAACGTCCTTGCTCATAACCGCGACGATCACGTGAAGAATTTCTCGTTCCTTCTTAACGCGAGAAACGAGTGGATCTTCGCTCCCGCCTACGACCTGGTCTTTTCTTATGGCCCGGGCGGCGAGCAAAGCATGCTCGTCATGGGCGAGGGAAAGAATCCCGGCACCGCCCAACTTCAGGCATTGGGCAAACAGCATGGAATAAAGAACGCGCCAGAGATTCTGGCCAAGGTTAAAAGGGCCGTGGCCGACTGGCCCCGCTACGCCGAGCAGGCACACGTATCGCGAAAATCCACCAAGGAGATCGCAAGCAAGATCAAGTTGCAGTGATCGTCTAGCATCCAAAATAATTAACGAACTTGCTCATGCTCCTCGTGAACACGATGACCATCGGGTCTTTACCGGACCGGGCCGACTCGAGATACATCGTCTTGCCATCAGGGGACAAATAGCGCGTTTCAGTCCGTTTGACCATTGTTCCAGCGATCGCGCCAGGGCTTTCCCAGTCGGCAATCAACCAGGCTCCTTCCCAATGGCTCCTGGTGGTCGCCTGACCGGTGGACCCATATCAAGGGCTTCAAGTCTGCAACTTCTGAATGCCACGCCGCCTCGGGAAATGAGAATCGCGTAACACAGCGTCCGGTCATCGATCCGCCTTTGGAAAACTAAAAATGGCCCAATTGCATATTCAAGTGCGCCTTAACCTTGCCAACGACCCTGACACGGGCGACACTTTAGATAACCTCATTGACGAGTTAAAGAAACTCCGCACGATCGCCTCCGTCGATGGTCAGGCAATCACACTGGCTGGATAACAGGAAATCGTTCACGGCCCGCATATTTGCCGAAACAGTATCGTCGGGGAGTGGAGAATCGAATAGCCGGGAAATGATCACTCTTCACCCGTCACCGCCCGTTAATCCGGTTAAGTAATATACAAACGAGGTACTTACCCAACATGGTGTGAATCCTCATTCCAGTTTTTCTTGTCTTTCTTGGCTTATTCGTTGCCTATACTCTGTCGCCTGCGGCGAGAGTCCGAAAACAGCTCCGGTCCTCGTATGCCGGGTACTTTGCCACCCTGTCCGACCTGAAGTCGCTCCATGACTCCCTCCGGGATGGTATGGCCCAGGCGACACGCTCTTATGCCAACGAGATTCGAGCAGAGCGCCTCAAAAGAATCTCCATCAACGAATTCAAGAAGCACCGCACCGGTCTCCGCCTTGGTGCGCTGCGGGACCGCGGGCTTACCACTCTCGCCGATTTGCAGGGGTGGAACGCGGGGCGGCTGGAAGGTATTCGGGGAGTTGGACCAAATTCCTCCTGGGAAATCGCGCGCATCATAACCACGCTCACGAACGAGTCAAACGCGCTACCGATTCCCTATCCCGCCGCCCCGTTCGAACCTCGGCGCGACCAGGTGGTTTTGAAAGCCATCTACCTGTTCCGATCCTTTGAATTGAAAACCAGTCTCAGGCAGATTCGCCTTGAAGCCGAATTGAAGGCAGTTTACGAGAGAATCACAGCCATCGCGCGGTCCACTTCTTTTCCGGCATGAGGCGTTGGGTTTGGTAAAGGTGCGCGCACGATCTCCGCGGTCGAGGAAGCGACAAGAATCTTCACGATGCTTGCTGCTGACAGCAGTGTCTCCACACTCCAAAAGGAGCTTTCCTCTGAGCTGAGCGATCTTCGGGCGCTGCACTCCTCCGAAATCGAAAGACAGACTTTGGTGAGCGATTTAGAACAACATCAACCCTACTACCAGGGCCGCCTCTCGGAGTTGCTAGGGCAAAATAGCCCAGCACTTCCCCCGCCGCCGAAGGTAGCGCCTAAAGCGCCAACATCGCCCGTCACGGTCACGTTTCAAGTGACGATGTCGGACAATGCTACCCCCATCCCTCAGCGACCTTCGAGTGTATCCGCGATCGCAAAGGGACTGCATGCGACCAAATTTTGGACGCCCGCCGGAACTGACGTCGCCGTGCACGGGCACACGATCAAAGGCGGCATGGTCTATGTCGGGTCTGGATTGAGAGCAGGCAATGGTATCGGTCCGGAGCCGGCGCTGATTGATCCATCTCTCGCGGGAATCTTCGCTGTGGTTAGGTCCGCCGCGGTCAGGCGAAGAACCGCCCTCAATTCGGCTTAGTTGCGTCCAGCGTGCAATAGCGTGCAATGGTCCCCGGCAACAGTGGCATTTACGGCATCTGTGGTAACCTGTTTTCTGTAAGTTACGGATGGCAAAGATGTGGAAAACGTCCGATCCCCACTAGCCGCCCCAAGTGCACGGAACGCAACCGCTAAGCTTTTGATTTGCCGAGTTTTCTGTGAGCCCGGATGACCCAGGAAAATGCAGAGCTTATCGATGGGCGCTGCCCGCTGCCGGCTGGTCTAGAGGCATTTGCGCCGCGGCGCGGCCTTACCAACGGCCATTTGCAAACCATCGTGGGGAACTATCTCCCGCGTCCCGCCTTTCTCGTTCCCGCTTCCGAAGACACGGTTGAAGTGGACCCGGCCGACGGCAGCCGGGTACTGTGCCATTGCCATTGGCAACCCGGCGCAGACATGGCCCACCGGTTGACCGTGGTGCTGGTCCATGGTCTCGAAGGCTCCTCGGAGTCCGGATACATAAAGGGTGTTGCCGGTCGCGCCTGGAACGCAGGCTGCAACGTCATCCGCATGAACATGCGCAACTGCGGCGGAACGGACACGCTGACTCCCACGCTCTATCACTCCGGCCTCTCCGGCGATGTGGGCGCTGTGGTGCGCCATTATGCCCATCGCTTCGCCTTGGAGCGGGTAGCCTTGGTCGGCTATTCCATGGGCGGCAACGTCGTCCTCAAGCTTGCCGGGGAGTGGGGCATCGAACCGCCAATTTGTGCAGTGGCGGCGGTGTGCCCGGCCATCGACCTCGCCGCCGGATCCGATGCTCTGCATGAGCCGGTCAATCGTCCCTACGAGTGGCATTTTCTGCACCGCCTTATGCGGCGCTTTTACCGCAAGGCCAAGCTCTTTCCCGAAATCTATGACGCAAAGGGCATTGGGCCCGTACTATCCCTCCGCCAGTTCGACGACAAGATTGTGGCCCGCTACTGTAACTTTCGCGATGCCGACGATTACTACTTTCAAGCGTCCGGCTCGCGCGTGGTAGACCGCATCGCAGTTCCCACTTTGATCCTCCACTCCCTGGACGATCCCTTCATCCGCATCGTGCCGGAGACGCGTGCCAAGTTAGTCGCCAACCCTCAAATCTGCTATATCGAGACGCCCCACGGCGGCCATTGTGCCTATCTCTCCGGTGACCCCGGCGACGAGATTCACTGGGCAGAGGCGGCGGTAATGCGCTACCTGCTCTCGGTCAGCAGGCCGGCAAATGGAAGCTGATTGGGAGATTGAGGTCGGCGGCGGTGCGCCGGTGATTGAAGCGTTTTGGCCGGGCTTCGTCGACTTGCACCGCCGCGCCGGTCATCACCTGGCCGCCGAAATTGCGGAAGCCCGCGCATTTCCGCCGCTTGCCGGTCTGCTGCAAGCCCTGAATTCGACAGCCTCTCCGGTATTCACCTCAAAATGCGATTTGTGGGAGACCGGTCCAGACGAGGTGGCAGGCTCGGATGAGTTGATGACCGGCGATATCCAGGCCGCGCTGGCCTGCTATATTGATCTGCTTCCGGTCGAGGGTGCGGTTTTTCCCAACCTGCATCAGGCAGAGGAATTCTGCCGGAACTGGGTTCGCCGGCTGTCAGGGGTATCCACGCCACTATGCCGCGTGGACCTGATTTTGAGGCAGGCAATTGCCGGCCCGGCAGAGGGGTTTGGCGTCACTTCCTATCTGGGCGGCGCAGGCAAGGACCGGCCCGCCGCCGGGAAAGCGCTTGCTTCCGCGATGGCCGCCTTTGCGGTTGCAATTCCTGCCGCCGCCACCACCGCTAAGACCCCTTGAAAGCTACAATGAAAAAGCGTGGGCGAGTAGCTCAACTGGATAGAGCACCGGCCTTCTAAGCCGGGGGTTGTGGGTTCAAGCCCCGCCTCGCCCACCACCGCATTACCCATACATGGCCGGTTGCAAAAATCCTGAACGAGCATTGGAGTGCTCCGCAGAGTACCGTTCCCGGCCCGAACCCATGCCCGACTATTTCTCCCGCTGGTTCAGGTCCGCCATATTAAAGTCGAGGCTGACATGGCTAACGATAAAATCATCATCTCGACCCGTGCGCGGCTTCGAGCCGCAATGATCCTGGCGATTGCCGCGGATGCGCTGCAATTCGCCATTCTTCCGTTGTTTGTCGAGGGCGGCGCATCCCCTGCCGAGGATGTGCTCGATCTTGGTATTGGAGCCATCCTTACTTACCTTCTCGGCTGGCACTGGGAATTTCTCCCATCGTTTTGTGCCAAGCTCGCGCCCGGAGTCGACTTGGTTCCCTTCTGGACGCTGGCCGTCGCCAACGTCTATCGAAAGTCCAGGCGCGCAATCACCATAGAAGGTGTTCGCGAAGATCATCCAACGCGTAAAGAATCATGACGGCGGCGGCCGACGACGTTAGCATCGGCCGCTCTCAATGCACCTCCGTCGGATGACTCAAACTCCTCGAACGACATGCACGCTGAAGGTGACGCTATGAACGCCGCCGCTGCCGACAGCCCAGAGCGTAATGGGCACAGTCTGCGCGGTGGCGGTCTTTGCAGCGGTTAGCGTCAGCGTGGCAAATCCACTTACCAGCGTCGGCTGGCTGATGGTCGCGGTAACTCCGCTGGGGAGTCCGGTCGTACTTAGAGTTACCGCCCCTGAACCGAAGGAGTTCACCTGCACATTGACCACAGTCTTTCCCGAGACCATAGCGTAGGTCCTGTTGTCTACATTTACGTTGAAGTCAACAAATGACGGCTGAGGTGCAGCGCAGTCATCCGCCGGCGACGTGGCCGGGGGCCCCCAGTCTGAATCGGAATCCGTGCCAACCGCACTTTGCCACCCGGCCAGATTCACAATTTTGCCGTTCGGTATCTTGAAAGAATTCGTCGTATCCAGATCGTGCCAATGATTGCCGCTCGCTTTCAGTGTGCTTGCGAACGCTGACCAATCACCCCCGCTCAAATAGGTTCCGAAGTCGAACTGGCCGGTTCCGGCAGCTTGCATCGTGTTGCCGGACATCACCATGCCGGTTGTAACCAGGTTGTATGCCTGCCCCGTTTGCCAGTTGGTAATTTGTTGACCACCGGGCGTGCCGGCAAGGTAAATCTGTGCCTGGAATTTGTTGGTTCCCCCGTTGTTGTAGAAGGTGTTGTTCTGGATCGTCAGATTTTCGCTGGTTAGTATGTTGACCCCGACGCCACTGGAACAAAGGTGGCTGTTCTTCAGCGTTATCGGCCCTTCGTTCCTCTCGATTTGCAGGGCTGCCGTCACGTTCCCTGACAACGTTGCATTGTCGATGGTGATGTTCTGGTTATCCGTATCGAACCAGAGACCCTCACCCTGATTGTTGTAGGAAAAGTGATCTTTCACTGTGACGGTGCGCATGGCAAAAAACTTTGTGCCGCCCATGCCCCACTCGTAGAATGCAGCCTGCGCGCCACGCCAGTTGTTGTAATCGCTTTCGTCGAAGTTAAAAACAGTAGTCTGAGCCCGGTTGCTCAGGAAACCAACTCCGCCGTTATAACTGGCAATGGAGTTTTGCACGGTGACGTTACTCGAGGAGAAGACCCCGAAGCCTCCCCAGTTATTCCATACCGCCTGCACGGAGTCGATGAGCACATTGGAGCTGCTGGTCACGTTGGCGCCGGTTTGATTGATGCAGGTTCGCGCGTGGCGAAGCACCAGACCGCTTACAGTTACATTGCTGCGGCCGGACACAGTCAGGGTCTGCGGGCGCAGGGCGGATTCAACCAGCGCCGTCTGCATGTTGGTTCCCGCAGGCGGCCAGACATGAAGCGTGGAGGCCTGCTCGTCGACGAAGAAGGTGCCGACCTTCAAATCGGCGCGCGACATGACCTGCGTAAGCGGTGTGTTGTTCACGAAGATCATTTCCGTGCGCAACGCAATCGAAGCAAAGTTGGCCGGCCAGCCTGCCGGAACCGCGCATGCTCCGAATCTGTTTTGCCAGGGGCTTGAATAGATCGAGGAATTACCGGATTCAGGAGCCCAATTGCTTATGACATCGGACGCGGCGATGATGGCCTTGCCCGACGCCGCCGCTTGAATCGTAACGGGAGCGCTGGTCTGGTTGTACATCCTGGAGATGTGCACGTATTCGCGATAAACACCGGGGTTGACAACAATCGTTGTGGCTTTCGACTTCACGTTATTTGCGTTCGCCTTGACGACTGCTGCCTGAATCGTCTTGAGCGGCGAGAGAATTGTTCCTGCGCTTCCGTCAACACCTGTTTGGCCATCAACATATATTTGCGTGCCATGTCCGAGATTCAACTGCAATGCGAAGCACTTGGAAACTCCGTTCGCGCTTGCCGTCAAAGTTGCCGTTTGCACGGAGCCGGCGGAGGACACGGTCGCGGTGAATCCCGCGCTGGTTGCACCCTCCGCAACGGTTACTGTCGCAGGCGCCGTGACCGCCGCATTGTCGCTCGACAGGCTCACGATCTGGCCCCCGCTCGCCGCCGCCGCGTTCAGCGTTACCGTGCAGGCGTCTGTCGCTGATCCTGTAATCGATGCGCTGCTGCAGGAAACCGCGCTCGTCACCGGTATCCCTGTACCGCTGAGGCTGATCGTCGCCGTAGCGTTAGTGGAAGAGTTGCTGGTGATGACCAATTGACCTGATGCTGCTCCGGCCGTAGCCGGATTGAACTGCATGCTCAGCGTAATCGCAACGCTCGGGTTCAACGTGACCGGGAACGTGGCCCCCGAAATCGTGAAGCCGGCCCCAGTCAAAGCCGCCGCGCTGATGGTTACCGGCCCAGTGCCAGTGGATGTCAGAGTCAATGCCTGGCCGAACTGCGAGTTCACCGCAACATNNCACCTGCCGACAGCGTTGCCGTCTGCGCTGAACTGAACGGCGAGATTGCCGCAGTAAATCCAGCGCTGGTCGCTCCCGCCGCGACTGTTACTACCGCCGGCACCGTAACCAACGTATTGCTGCTCGATAGACTCACGATCTGACCGCCGCTCGGTGCTGCGGCATTCAGCGATACAGTGCAGGCATCGGTGCCTGATCCTGTCATAGACGCGTTGCTGCAGGAAACTGCGCTTACCACTGGCAAGCCCGTGCCGCTCAGTCCGATCACCGCTGTGGGATTTGTAGAAGAGTTGCTGGAGATCGTCAACTGACCCGTTGCCGCTCCGGAATTGGCCGGATTGAACTGCACACTCAGTGTTACAGCCGAGCTCGGATTCAAAGTGACCGGGAACGCGGCCCCCGAAATCGTGAAGCCAACCCCTGCCACCGAAGCCGCATTGATGGTTAGCGGCGTCGTGCCGGTCGATGTCAGGGTCACCGACTGCGTCAACGGCGCGTTGAGCAAAACATTGCCAAAGGCAACGGTGTTCGCGCTGATGCTCAGCGTTCCGGTGCCGGCAGGAATCAATTGCAGCGCAAAGTTCGTTGAAACGCCGCTCGCGGTTGCCGTCAAGGTTGCCGTTTGCACTGAGCTTACAGACGACACGATCGCCGTGAACCCTGTGTGAGATTTGCCGACAGCAAGTGTTACCGCGGCCGGCACCGTGACGGCGGCGTTGTCGCTCGACAGGCTCACGATGACTGTGCTTGTTGAGGCCCCGCTCAGATATACGGAGCACGCTCTTGCTCCCGAGCCTGTCATGGATGGGTTTCCGCAAGAGACCGAACTCTGTGCGGGCGCGCTCGCTAATAGCTGAGACAAGCACAGAGCGAGGCAGAATGACAGAACGAGTAAATTGATCCACCGACGGTTCCCGATACGTCGAGTGGAGCAAGTTAGCTGGCTAAGAGGAGATTCGATGAGGTCTGAAATATCTTCTTGCCCTAAGAGAGAAGAACCAAGCTGTAATTCGAACATCTAATTCACCTTTTTTGCGCGCACCTCCGGCTTTCCCTGGATAGGGGGGGAAATGACGAAATATTTGGTGCTGGCGTTGTTGCAACTATCGCCTGTTGTTAGAAATTGTTTTGTGACAGTGAGCACTTTGGTACAGATATTTGTGTTACTTTAGTTCCTTCGTGTTACTTTAGTCTCTAATTGAAGAATGAAGCGAATCCCGTCCTTGAAATCGCAGTCGCACAGTATGCGTACTTCCTTAAGAGTGTGTCTTCAACACTCGTTTTCCATCGGCTAGAAAGAATGCGGAATGCCTCCTGTTTAGGCCCACCCCGTTAAGCCATCCATTCCAAAGGAAAGAGTTTCCCCCAGCCTGTCTACGGATTCCTGCCCGGCGCCACCAGCAGGGCCAGAGCGCTCTTGAGTACTTTGAACTTCGTCGAATCGGAAGAAGCAACCGCGGGAATGGTGACCAGCTTCAGCTCGCGACGGATGGCTGTTATCCGCTCCGGGTTGGGCGGATGATGGGAAAGAAACGGAGGCGGCTCATCCGTGGAATATTCGTCATAAGCTCCCTCAAGTTTATCCAGATGCGCAAACAGCTTCAGAAATCCGCTCGGATCCCAGCCGGCGCGCTGCATCTCATAGAACCCCAGCAAATCGGCCTCCGTTTCTTCCTTGAAGTGGAAGCGCATTTTGTTCAGAACCGCCGAAGCCCCGCCGAGCTTGAAGAAAATGTCGTCGATAACAGCGTTCTTCTGGTTCAGGTTATCCAGCACCGGCTTCAGCAGAGATTGTGCCGAAAAAGCAGCTAGCAACTGGTTCAACCCATGCCGGCCTGCCACGTGCCCTACCTGGTGGGCCAGCAGGGCCACCAGTTCGCCCTCGCTGCCCACCGTCTCAACCATCCCGCGATTGATGTAGAGAAATCCGCCGGGCAGCGAAAGTACGTTGGGAATTTTCGAATTGACCAGCTTGATGGAATAGGGAAGATTGGGGCGCTGACCCTTGCCGCCCAGTTCGGCAACCACCTTGCCCAGGTAGTTGTCGATGAGCCCGTTGGAGACGATCGGCTGCTCTCTCTCCAGAGCTGCCGCAAAGCGCCGCCCCAATTCGATCTCCTCCGCATCGCTGAGCTTGTTTCCTGACTTGAGATGCGGCTCTTCCGCGAACAATCCGGATGCGGCGAATTCGCGAGCCNNGTGGGTGGATTCAAGGTACAAGTGCTGGGTGCCCCATCCTTGCCGCGCGGCAAGGGTGGGATACCTCGAACCTCAAAAGACCCCTTCATGGGGAGGGAACCAATCATGGACGTCGTAATCGTTTCGGCAGTCCGCACCGCTGTAGGCAAGTTCCTCGGCTCACTCCAGCCGTTTCCAGCGCCGCGGCTGGGAGCCATGGTGGTGCGCGAGGCGATTCGCCGCGCCGGGGTCGAGGCTGCCGATGTGAACGAGTGCATCATGGGGTGCGTCGTCCAGGCCGGTCTCGGCCAGAATCCCGCCCGCCAGGCCGCCCTCTATGGCGGACTGTTGCCTCAAGCAGGCGCCTTCACCATCAATATGGTGTGCGGATCGGGTTTGAAAGCTGTCGCATTGGCGGCCCAGGCCATCCAAACCGGAAACGCCGAAATCGTTGTGGCAGGCGGCATGGAGTCCATGAGCAACGCCCCTTATCTGTTGCCCCAGGCCCGCGCCGGGTATCGCATGGGCAACCACACGCTCGTCGACTCCATGATCCACGACGGCCTTTGGGACTGCTACAACGGCTTCCACATGGGAGTTGCTGCAGAGAAGATTGCCGTCAAGTATGGCATTTGCCGCGAGGAGCAAGACAAGTTCGCGGCCGAGTCGCACCGCCGAGCCGCAGCCGCCAACGCCCAGGGCCTGTTCCGAGCGGAGATTCTCCCGGTAGAAATTCCGGCAACGAAGGGCGTGCCGTCTCGCCTTTTCGAAGCAGATGAATCGGTTCGTCCCGAGACCAACGTCGAGATTCTGGCCCATCTCAAGCCCGCCTTTGAGAAAACAGGAACGGTGACGGCCGGCAACTCGCCCGGCGTCAACGACGGCGCGGCCGCCCTTGTCGTCATGAGCGGCGAGCGGGCTGCCCGGTTGGGCCTCAAGCCGTTGGCCGTCATTCGCGCCCAATCCACCAGCGGCCGGGAGCCGGAGTGGGTTGGCCTGGCTCCCATCGAGGCTGTCCGGGCAGTAGCGGCCCAGGCCGGATGGGCGCTCGCCGATGTGGACCTCTTCGAATTGAACGAGGCATTCAGCGTACAAGCCCTGGCGGTAAATCGCGAATTGGAGCTCGACCCCGCCAAGGTCAACGTGAACGGCGGAGCAGTGGCCATTGGCCACCCCATCGGCGCCAGCGGCGCGCGCGTCCTGTCCACGCTGCTTTACGCTCTTCAGCACCGCGGCAAGAACAAAGGAATCGCCGCCCTTTGCCTGGGCGGAGGCAATGCTGTCGGCCTCGCCGTCGAGAGGGTATGAAAAAATTGTCTTGCAATCCCGATAGGGTGGTGCATTTTGTTCGTGATTACCAAAGGGGGAATTCTAGTTACCATTATTGCCGGGTGCGGGGTGCCCCATCCTTGCGCTTTTTTCTCGCGCAAGGGTGGGTAGCAACGAACCTCAACATCTTCCAGGTCCCGCTCACGAGTATCTGTGAGACTTGACTCAGAACAAATTCAAGCTTCGCCCTCTGAAGAAATCCAGCGGGTCGAGGTCAACCGGCTGGTCAGGCTTGCACTGGTGTCTCGATTGCATGGCAGCCGCATACGAGCGGGTAACATGCATCCGGTCCATGATGACGTAGCGCGTGCGCAGGCCGTCGACAGTCTGCGGTAGCTGCGCTGGAAGCTGCTTGCGGTCCACGTAGACGACCAGCGCCGCCTCTTTCGGACTGTCCAGGCTTTGGCCCACGCCAATCCCGAAGAAGGCCGGATTCTGCCGCATCAAGCTGGACGCGACCTGTCGTTTGATAGCCACCGCGGAGTTTAGGGCTGCAGCAGCAGGCGCGCCGGGACCAGGCACGCTCTGGAATGGAGCTTGCGGAGCCGAGCCCAGCGCTACTGAGCGCGCCGTGGCAGGAATAACGGCAGTGCACACACCGCCTATGGTTCCAGGCACCGTCACATTCAGCGCCTCATCCACGTAAACCAGAACCGCCGCCTGGCCGGGATGGTCGCTGCTTTTGCCCGTAGCCACGCCCAGGATCCCATTGCGAGGGTTGACCAGGATGCGCGCCTGCCCCAGGGCCTGCTGGGCGCGGGTAATCTCGGCATCGGCCAGCGTGCGAGCCTGCGCCGCGGCAACCGGGCCGCCACCATAATTCAAGCAACTGACAGCGTGATCGGCCCCGCCAACAAATGTATACCCGGCCCCGCCGCCCACCTGCGCGCTCAACTCGCCAAGTACGTCCGCCACCGGGTTGGCCACTCCCTGGCCCACTCCCGAAGCATCGATGCCCCCGGCAAAAAACAGGCCGACGGGCTCGGCGTTGCCTGCATCCACCACCAGCGAACCCGAATCGCCCGCATCGCTGAACTGCTTCCCGCTAATCGCGAACTGATTGGTAAAGGTCTTGGTCAAATAGGGCTTGGTCTCCGCGCAGTCCTGGAAGTAGTCCACCTTCACATCGAGACTGAGCGCCGAAACACTGGCGCACGTCAACCCGGTAGTCCGCCCGCTCTTTGCCACCGTCAGTTGCAGCGTTGCGCTCTCGCCCTTACCGCCGGTCGACGAAACTCCGGGAGGCGCCGCAGCCAGTGAGCCGTCGGCCTGCTTCGTGCCCAGCTCCAGAATGTTTCCGGCCGGGTCCACCGTGCCCGACTGCACCTGCGCGATGGCCGCATCTGCATTTGTCTGGTTCGAGCTGAGCGGGAGCCATCCGGTCAGCGTGGCTACAGGCGTTGTGCCCGGGCCTTCGCCGTTGGGCGTGCAATTGTTGTCGATCAACCCCGGCTGCACAATCGCGTCGCCCACGGCGGCATGGTCGCTCCGCGCGAGCACGTGGTTGTTGCTGAGCAGAAATTTGTTGCCGCTCGTGTCCTGGATCAGCGATCCCAGGGTGCCGCCGCAGCAGTCCACAATTGTGTTTCTAGCCGTGTCGAAGTCGTGATTGTGCCCCCCGGAGCTGCCCAATTGGATGGCCATGGGCTGCTGCGCCTGGTGGGTCGCCGGGTTGCTTTGCACTCCTGCTGAATTCAACAGCACTTGCAGCGCGGTTCTTGAGGAAGAACCGCCAACCGTGGCAACCACATAGCTCACCCCGGTTGCGCCCACTCCCGGAGGAGCGGTGTAGGTGACGGTGCAGGAAGTGAACACCTCCCTGGAACGCTGGCAACTTGTCGTTCCCAGCGAACCTTCTCCTCCACTCGCTCCGGTGGCGGAGTTCGCCAGGGCATATTCAATCCCGGTAGCCCCGCCCGCCTCGGCAATATAGCCGGTAATGGAAACCGTGCCGTTGGCGCCCAGCGCCACGTTCTCCGGCGTGAGCGGTTGCAGGAAGCCCGGCGTCAGTGTAAGTACCGCCGTTGCGGTGGTGTTTGAAGGGGTGGCAGCGGTAACCAGCACCTGCACCTTGTCGGCAGTCAGGTAGTTCGGCGGAGTGTAAAGCCCAGTAGCACTAATGGTGCCGGGGCCGCTACTGGCGTCTCCGCCAGAGACCGACCAGGCGACGTTTTGCGTCCTGCCACCGGCCGTTACAGCTCTGAACTGCTGTGCGGGTGTTCCCTGGGGACCAGTCGAGTTGCAACCGGTGCAGTTGGTGTCAATCGTATTGGCGCCAGGAGTGATGGAAAAAGCAGCATTTGCGGAATTGGCAGACATACCCCCGCCCGCGCAGCCGGCCAGAACGAACACAGCCGGCGCAAGGACGATCATCAGGGTACGTGACAATTTTGGCCACATAAGTAGTGCAATCAGGGTACGCCCAAGGGACCACGCCTGGCTTGACAAACGTCAAGAAGCCATTAAACTCGTCATCGGCATTCCTAAGAGAGCACCCTCCCCAGAAAACCCCGCAGCCCGAGCCGTCCCAACGCGGCAGTAAAAAACACCAGCGCCACCAAAATAGCCCACCACGGCATATGCGCCACGCTCGGCGTCACCGCGGCCCGCAATCCCTCACTCATATAGACGATTGGATTGAACAGGACGGCCACCTGCAACCACGGAATTGTTTTCAAGCCGGCCCACGGGTAGTAGACGCATCCCAAAAACGTAATCGGCACCACGATGATGGAAAACACCAGGCCGATGTGCTTCGGGCTCACCGTCGAACCGATCACCAGCCCCAGCGACCCCGCTAGCAGGCTGGACAGAACCAGCACCAGCGCAAGCACATACCAATTCGCGACGTGTGCCACCACCGGATGCGCAGGAATGTAGTAGGCCATGGGAATCACCAGCAGGGCGGCAATAATGCTCTGCATGGCGCTGAAGCAGACTTTTTCCAGCGCCACGGCCCACAGCGGCAACGGACACATCACCCTGTCGTCGATCTCGCGGGTAATGCCGAACTCGGAAGACAAGGGCAGCGCCACCGCCGCAATCCCCGAGAACATGATGGCCACTGCCATGAGTCCCGGCAGGATGATGGTGCCAAAATCCGGCCCCGATCCGGCCGCCAAGGGATTGCTTCCCGCCATCCGCGGCAGGATGAAAGTAAATACAAAGAGAAATAGCAGTGGCTGCATCCCCACCCTGAGCATGAACGGCGCAATCTCGCGCATCAGCACTCGCAAGTCGCGCAAAAATAGGCCGAGAAATGGCTTGAAGAAGATTCCCGGACCCAACCGCAGCAGGGCGGCGTCGTTCCCTGCTCCCTGCTCCCTGTTCTCTGCTTTCGGGCTATTCACGCAGGTCCCTCCCCGTCAGTTGGATAAAGATCGACTCCAGGCTTGGCTCGGTGATGATCAAATCGCGAAGCCCGAATTGGCCCACGGCCTTCACCAGATAAGGAAGCAGCGCGTCGGAGCCGGCAGTTGCCACCCGCAGTCCCCCGGGAACCGCCTGGACATTGGAAACGTCTTTGCGCGCCCGCAGCCTGGCAATCAGAGGTTCGAGGCCTTCCTCGGTTCGAAGCTTGAGCTCGTAAATCGTCTCCACGCAGAAGGCTTTCTTCAGGCTTTCCGGCGAGCCCAGGGCCAGCACGCGGCCATGGTCGATGATAGCCACCCGGTCAGAGAGCGAGTCCGCTTCCTCCATATAGTGGGTTGTCAACAACACGGTAATGCCTTCGGTGCGCAACGCTTCCACCGCGGCCCACATGGCCATGCGGCTCTGCGGGTCCAGGCCGGCGCTTGGCTCGTCCAGAAACAGGACCGTGGGACGGTGCGCGATGGCTCGTGCAATCTGCACCCGCTGTGCCAACCCTCCGGACAACTGCGCCGGGTAAACGCCTTTGCGCTCGGTTAGCATGAACTGTGCCAGAAGTTCCAGCGACCGCGACTTGGCTTTCCCCGGGCTCATGCCGAAATAGAGGCAATGAAAGTAGATGTTCTCGTAAACGGTCAGGGAGCGGTCCAGCGTATTGAACTGCGGCACTACGCCGATATACCGCCGCGCATGGGCCGGATGCTGGACAACATCCACCCCGGCAATCCGGACGGTCCCGCTGGTGGGCAAGGTGCGCGTGGTGGCAATCGAAATGGTAGTGGTTTTGCCGGCTCCATTCGGTCCCAGCAAGCCGAATATCTCACCCTCTTTCAGTTCCAGATCAATTCCGTCCAAAGCCACCACGCGTAGCTTGGACTCGTAAATCTTTGTCAGCTTTTCGATTTCGACAATCAAGACGTTCACCCGGAAGGGAAGGGGGATATGTGTGTATTCAGGTTAAATCATTTGGCTGCGGAGGGAACCCACGGCGGAAAACGCGACCCGGTGAAGGGTACGGGCTTCACATGCTGCGGAAAACTCGGTGAAGGGTACGGGCTTCAGCCCGTACATAAGTTGGCCTGGAATCAACTGGGCTTTAGCCCCTGAGGGAATGGGGATTCGCATTCAATCGGAAGCCGCGCCCAGTTGAAGACACAAACCCCTATTCGTCTCGCCACTACTTGCCCACGTTCTTGTAAACCTCCCCGCCCTTCATCACAAATTTCACATCCTGCAAAACGCGCACGTCGTCCAGCGGGTTCTTCTCGACAGCAATCATGTCGGCCCACTTGCCCGGTTCCAGAGACCCGGTCTTCGCGCTCCAACCCATCAGCGCAGCCGCATTCACAGTCGCCGATTGCAGTGCGGCCAGCGGGGCCATGCCTAGCTGGTTGACGTAAACATCCAGCTCATGCGCGTTCAGCCCGTGCGGATAGACCGACGAGTCGGTGCCCAGGGCAATCTTCACGCCCGCCTGCATGGCGTGCCGGATGTTGTTCTTGGCCACGCCGGTTATATCCACCATCTTCTGGTGATAGAGCGCCGGCAAATTTCCTTTCTCAATCATCCAGTCTTCGAGGTAAAGCGTAGGCACCAGGTAAGTGCCGTTCTTCTTCATCTCAGCAATGGCTTCGTCGTTGATGTAACTGCCGTGCTCGATCGAATCCACCCCTGCCTGGCTGGCCCACAAGATTCCTTGAGCCCCGTGCGCGTGCGCCGCCACCTTGCGGCCCAGCCGGTGCGCATCGGCCACAATGGCGCGCATCTCTTCCAGCGTGTACTGCGCCGCTTGCGGATCGTCCCCCTTGGACAGCACCCCACCCGTAGCGCAAATCTTGATGAGATCTGCGCCGTACTTGATGTTCTGCCGCACCTTTTGCTGCACCGCGGCGATCCCGTCGGCAACGCCCTCCCCAACTTGGTGATACTGGATGGGCAGGAGGTTGTAGTCGCAGTGGCCGCCGGTGATGCCCAGCGCCGGCCCGCTCACCAGCATGTGCGGGCCGGGAATCTGGCCGGAGTTGACGGCGTCGCGCAGGTCCACATCCGTATAGCCGCCGGCTCCCACATTGCGAACGGAAGTAAAGCCCGCCAGCAGCGTGGTGCGAGCGTTTACCACCCCGTTGATGGCCTCCTTGGCGTCGGTCGTGGTCAGTTCGCGATAGGGGTCGAAGTCCGTATTCCCGGTCAGGTGCGTGTGGACGTCGATGAGTCCGGGCAGCACCGTGAGACCGCCAAGGTCAACCACCGCATCCCCGCTCTGCGCAGAGACGGTTGCGCTCGGCGCGATGGATTGAATGGTCTCGCCAACGACAATAAGAGTCTGCGCATCGAGCAATTTTCCGGTCTTGACATCGAGCAAGTGGCCCGCGCGCACCAGGGTGCGTTTGGCCGCAGGCTGCGCGCCC
Source organism: Acidobacteriaceae bacterium (assembly GCA_003151985.1). GTDB lineage: Bacteria > Acidobacteriota > Terriglobia > Terriglobales > Acidobacteriaceae > Telmatobacter. Next base: position 11,152 of record PLZC01000160.1, on the reverse strand, counting down.
GGTTGAGCAGAAAGTGAGACCGCACCGATTCCGAGACACAACAATGCCGCGAACTTCAGCCGCAAAACCATCCAGAATCCTCCTTGAGGGTAACCGCAATGGGAGTGTAGCAAAGATGCTGTAAGGAACGCGGCAGTGATTCCTCTGTCAGTAAAGAGCTATTCCGGGAAACCCGCGACCGAAACTTGGAATGAGTTGTAGACCGGCTCATTGAGCGCATTGGCCTGCTTTCGGTTCGATGCCGGGAATAAGCCACCGGCATCAAACCGCGAAAGGCAATTGGGGGAGGCTTGACTGCCTATCGGCACTGGGTTCTAAAACCCTACTTCCACTCCCACATTTTGGAGACAGTGTTGCCAGCGGGATCTACCTCGTATTCGAATGCACCGCACGCGTTGTTGAGGCGGGCAAGCTTCTGCGATGTGGTCCGGAAGAACAACATGCCGCGGTAGCTGACGGCACCTTCGGGCCCGAATTTGCCGATGCCCGTTCCCGTCCACGCGATGCCCTCGCCATCCGGCGTCATATTGATTCCCTGGCCTTGGCCATAGATGGAGCCATCCGGACGGATGACCGATGTATAGGTTCCCATGCCGGTGGTGGGGACGCCGCACATCTGGCCGCTGTCTTCAAACGATACTTCAACTGTAGGTGGGTCGGTGGAGAGGACTCGTCTTACGAGTCTCTTGCCTTTGGTTTCGCCGATCTGTTCTCCAAGCATAAATCAACCTCTTTTCTCGCCGGGTTTTGGATTGGGGATCCCGGGGTGAGCAATACTACCACCTTTGAGGATTAAGCAATTCGATAAATACTGCATATCTCCGAAAGTGGTTGTCGCTCATACCTCCCCCGAGTTTGGTAACCGAGCCTGGATGGATTCCGCTCTGGGCCGCTTTGGCGCCAATGTGCAGGTTAGGAAAATACGAGAACCCGAACCCCGTATCCAGAGGACTGGTGGTGGCAACCAATCCCTTGCCATCGTTTGCTCGGCTTGCAAACGGCTTTCTTTCCCTTTCAAGGCCAACCGCAAACGCTGGTCCCTCGGCTCCGCTACAGGTCACAAAGTGCCGTGCGCGCCGTGCGCCCTGCATGATAGGCTGCTATGCAGTGCAACCCCAACGGAATTGCCTGTTCCAAACTCAATCCTGGCCTCCATCCAAGGGCGCTTGTGGCGCCGATGAGCACGCCGGAAGACCGCGTTTTCAAAAGGACATTCGATGAACTGTACTCGATTCGCTTCCATTCTCTTGCTGGCGGCCGGAACCGCCCTGGCCCAGGCGCCGGCCGCTCCGCAAGCCGATGCCGATAAGCCTGCACCGCCTCCCGTAATCAAGAGCTTCGACCTCTCGGCAATTGACAAGACCGCCGACCCCTGCACCGACTTCTATCAATACGCCTGCGGCAACTGGGTCAAGTCCAATCCCGTACCCAACGACCAGACGCGTTGGGCGCGCTCGTTCTCGCTGCTCAGGGAGCGCAACCGCTACCTGCTGTGGCAGGAACTGGACGCCGCCGCGGCAAACCCAACGTCCCCACTGCAAAAGCAGTTTGGCGACTTCTATGCCTCCTGCATGGACAAGGGCGCCGTAGAAAAGCTGGGCCTGACGCCCCTGCAACCCGCCTTCAAGAAGATTGCCGGCCTCTCCGACGCCAAGCAGCTTCCAACCCTGATGAGCCAGCTCGAAAACGACGGGACCCCGGACGGTTTCTTCAACTTCGGCGTCACCCAGGACGACAAGGATTCGAGCCAGCAAATCGCCGTGGTCTTCCAGGGCGGATTGTCGCTGCCCGACCGCGACTACTACATTGTGGACAGCCCGCGCTTCACCGGCATCCGCAAGCAGTACATGGAGCATGTGACCAAGATGTTTGTCCTGGCTGGCGACACACCCGACCAGGCCGCCAAGGAAGCGGCCGCCGTAATGGAGATTGAAACCGCACTGGCCAAGCCCTCCACCAGCCGCACCGATCTGCGCGAGCCGGAGAACCGCTACCACATCTACAAGGTTGTCGACTTTGAGAAGCTTGCGCCTTCTTTCGAGTGGAGCGCGTACTTCAAAGCTGTCGGTATCGGGCACTTCGACACCCTGAATGTGGCTACGCCGGACTTTTTCAAGGCCCTGAGCGGACTGATTCCAACCGAACCGCTTGACTCCTGGAAGAGCTACCTGCGCTGGCATGTGCTGCACGGACAGGCTACGCATCTGCAAAAGGCAATTTTCGATGAGAATTTCGACTTCTTCGGAAAAACGCTGGCCGGCCAAAAGGAACCCACGGCGCGGTGGAAGCAGTGCTCCTCGCTGACCGACGAAGCGCTGGGCGAGGCTGTGGGCCAGGACTGGGTCAAACAGAACTTTCCCCTGGCCGCCAAGGCCAGCATGGACAAGCTGGTGGCGGCGCTTGAAAAGTCCCTGGGCGACGATATCAAGACCCTGCCCTGGATGAGCGATGCCACGAAGAAGGCTGCGGAAGAAAAGCTGGCCATGATTCGCAACAAGATCGGCTATCCGGAGAAGTGGCGCGACTACTCCAGCATCAAGGTGGAGCGGGGCGACCTGATCGGCAACCTCCATCGCCAAACCGTCTACGAGCGCAACTACGACTTTGCCAAGCTGGGCAAGCCGGTTGACGAAAAGGAATGGGGAATGACGCCGCCCACGGTCAACGCCTACTACAACCCTTCCTTCAACGACATCAACTTTCCCGCCGGCATTCTGCAACCGCCGTTCTTCGACTTCAAGACCGATCCGGCAGTGAATTTTGGAGGCATCGGCGTCGTGATTGGCCACGAAATGACCCACGGCTTTGACGACGAGGGATCGAAATACGACGGCAAGGGCAACCTGCGCGAGTGGCAAACCGCGGAGGACCGAAAGAAGTTTACCGAGCGCACGGACTGTGTGGCCAATGAATACAGCGGCTTTGAGGCGGCTCCGGCGCAGGCCGACACACCGGCGCAAAAGCTGAATGGAAAGCTCACCCTGGGCGAGAACACGGCAGACAACGGCGGCCTGCGCATTGCCTACATGGCCCTGCTTGACACCCTGGCGGCCGACGGCAAAACCATCAGCGAAAAGACCGACGGCTACAGCGAGGCGCAGCGCTACTTCCTGGGATTTGCCCAGGTGTGGTGCCAGAACCAGACCGACCAGTCATCCCGCCAGGCTGCGCTTACCGATCCTCACTCGCCGGGACGCTGGCGCGTGAACGGAAGCGTGCAGAACTTCGATGAATTTGGCAAAGCGTTCAGTTGCACACAGGGCAAGCCAATGTACCCGGCAAGCTCCTGCCGCGTTTGGTAGCAGGACAAACAACCCCTGAGCCATGGGCGAACTTTGTGCATGGCTCAGGGCGCGCCCTGCCCGCTCACACGTTTCCGGCCGGCTCGCCCGTAACCGCGCAAAAAGTAAGCTGTTTTGCCAAGTGTCATGGGGAAACTAGTGGTGTCCGCCACACAGATGGTCGTTTATGTTTTGAAAGGGCACGACTTCAGTCGTGCCCTAAACGGCCCAAAATAAGGTGGGCTTTAGCCCCTGAGGGAAGCATCCTTTTCACTTTCAACCCGTTTGCTGGCATCGGTAAGTGTTCCTATTGCGGCGGCACACACTAGGCACAACCTAGCCCAGCCTTTTACAATGCATCAGGAGCCGATCCCAACCCAGCACTGCTGTGGAACTATCGAACTTGGCGGCGCACGCCTGACCAGGATGAAGGAAACGCATGAAGTTTACGAAATTTGGCAAGGCCCTTCTGCTGAGCGCCCTATCTCTCGGCGTCCTCGGCGTTACGTCTTGCGTTCAGAGTTATACGGTCGGCTATCTTTATGTGACGGGCACAGTCACTGCCCAGGGCTCCGGCAACGGCATAATTAGCGGCTTCAGCATCGATCACCAAACGGGGCAGTTGAAGATTATCAGTGGGCTGCCTATCTCCTCCGGCGGGGCCAACCCGGTTCGCGCCATCCTGCTCCAGGCTAGCCGGTTTCTCTACGTTCTCAACCGCGGCGTTACTGCCTCGGGCAGCGCGGACTGTACCTCCGCTGACCCTTGCCTTAACTCGAATATCACCCAGTTTGCCGTGAGCGGAAACGGCATTCTCACTCCGCAAGCGACCTTTTTGTCGAAGGGAATCAATCCATTCCGAATGATCGCCGACAGCGGGGGAAACTACATTTATGTGCTTGACCACGATTCTCCGTCGAACGGATCGAATCCTGACTGCGGCGTGGCCCTCGGAAACAACCTCAAAACCTGCGGCGATATCACTGTCTTCCAGGTGAATCCAACCACAGGCCGCCTGTCGGATGTAGCCAATTCCCAACTCACCTTGCCCTATTTTCCGGTTCCGGCCAATCCCGTCGATTTCATGCTGACGTCAACGAATCTCCTCACTTTGACCGGACCGGCCCCGACCTCTTACCCATACACTGGAGGCGCCTCAGTCTTCCCTTACACAGTCGCTTCCAGCGGCCAGTTGACGGTTAACAGTCCGCAGCCTTTGGGCATCAACCAGGGAACGGCAATTTTGAGCGCCGGCCAACTCATCTATGTGCTGGACAACGAGCCGATCAAGGTGAATGGGGCGGTCGCGGCCAACAGCCAGATACTGCCTTACTCCCTGGGAACCAATGGCGCGCTGACGCCCGGCGGAGCTGTGCCGGATGACCCAACCCAGGAAAACCCGATCTATGCGATAGTCGCGTCCGGGAAGAATTGGCTTTACGTGGCGAACCAGGGGAACAACAATACTTCGTCAGGCAATACGGAGAGCGGCATCACCGGATATGTGATCGACAGCAAGAATCAGCTCAGCCAGATGCAGAATTTGCTGCCCTTTGGGACCGGATCCGGCCCGCAGTGCCTGGTCGAGGATCCATCGAATCAGTTCATTTACACTGCCAACTTCAACGATTCAACCGTAACCGGGCAATCGATCGATCAAAACTCAGGCGCGTTGCGGCCCTTGCTCAAAGGCAGCAGCTTTGCAGTAACTGGCCCGGCTACATGGTGCCTGGTCTCCGGACGCAGCGGTTAGCGTTGTGCTGCTGATCTCCGCGGCCAGCCTCCTGGTAGCTGGCATGGTCAACGCGTGTGGCAGACTCCCAGGTCGCCATTTCCTTCGGGTGGGCGGAGTCCCGTAGTAATCGAATAGACAGCTACCGAGCCGGAACGCGGCGTGTGAGGGGGAAACTAGGCATAACCCAGCCCAGCCTTTTACAATGCATCAGGGACCAATCCCAACCCCAGCTCTGCTGTGGAACTATCGAACTTGGCGGCGCACGCCTGACCAGGATGAAGGAATCGCATGAAGTTCACGAAATTTGGCAAGGCCCTTCTGTTGAGCGCTCTTTCTTTCGGCGTCCTCGGCGTTACGTCTTGCGTCCAGAGTTATACGGTCGGCTTTCTATATGTCACCAGCACGGCGACTGCCCAGGTCTCCGGCAACGGTATGATCAGCGGCTTCAAAATCGATCACAATACAGGGCAGTTGCGAACCATCAACGGACTGCCTATCTCCTCAGGCGGGGCCAACCCGGTTCGCGCCGTCCTGATCCAGGCCAGCCGGTTTCTCTACGTCCTCAACCGCGGCGTCACCGCCTCGGGCGGTGCGGACTGTACCTCCGCTGACCCTTGCCTGAACTCCAATATCACCCAGTTCGCCATCGGCGCCAACGGCATTATCACTCCGCAGGAAACCTTCTTTTCACAGGGAACCAATCCGTTCCGGATCATCTCGGACAGCGGCGGAAACTACCTTTTAGTGCTCGACCACGATTCTCCCTCGAACGGGTCGAATCCCAATTGCGGTTCGGCCTTGGGCAATAATCTCCTCGCCTGCGGCGATATCACGGTCTTCCAAGTCAATCCAACCACGGGACGCCTGTCGGTGGTAACCAATACCCAGGTCACTTCGCAAAACTGCCCAAACAACCTGCTTACATGCCCGTTGCCCTATTTCCCGGTCCCCGCCAATCCCGTCGATTTCATGTTGACGGCCACCAATGTCCTCACTTTGAGCGGACCGCCCAACACATCCTACCCTTACACCGGTGGCAATGCGGTCTTCCCGTATACCTACAACAGCGGCCAGTTGACTGTGAGCCAGAACAGTTCGCAGCCTATCAACGACGGCAGCCCACTTGTTGGCAGCATTCCAGCGGGCGTGCCTGTGGGTACTGGAATTTTGAGCGCCGGCGGGTTCGTCTATGTGCTGGACAACAAAGCGGTCTTGGTGAATGGGTCGGTCGTCGCGAACAGCCAGATACTGCCTTTCTCCGTCAGTGCCGGTGGCGCGTTGCAAGCCCAGACCGGCGGCGCTGTGCCGGATGACCCCACACAGGAAAACCCGATCTACGCCATCACCGAATCCAAGAACAAGTGGCTCTACCTGGCCAACCAGGGCACTGGCAGCACGGGAAGCGGCATCACCGGATACGTCATCGACCCCAGCACCCATCAGCTCACTGAGATGCCGGGGCTGCCCTTCGTCACCGGTTCCGGTCCGCAATGCATCGTCGAGGACCCATCGGACCAGTTCATTTACACGGCCAACTTCAACGACTCAACCGTAACCGGGCAATCGATCGATCAAAGCTCTGGCCAGTTGCGCCCCTTGGTCAACGGAAGCAGCTTTACTGTAACTGGGCCGGCCACATATTGCCTGGTCAACTCACGCACCAACTAGCGTTGTGGAACACGGATGAGACTGAGGCGCGCATGGCCGGTTGGCTTCCGCCTCAGGTTCCGGGATTTTGAAAAGAACGTAGCCGGATGCCGGGCGCGTGCATTGTTGGAGCGCCAGGTGTTCGATTCCAAACCTGATTTTTTTGCAGGCCTGCAATCCCGGCCTGCTGACGAAAGATGCGCATGAAGTTCAACAAATCTGGCCAGCTGCTGCTGGTCTCTCTGGGCAGCCTCCTGGTAGCCGGCCTTCTCACCGCCTGTGCCACGCTTACGGTGGATTTTGTATACGTCACCAGCGCCAAGGCCGCCGGACCCAACAACTACGGCTTGGTCGACGTCTTCGAGGTCAACTCCGAGTCGGGAATGATGCGGCAGATTCCCACCTCGCCCTTTCCTTCCGGCGGGCGAAATCCTGTGGCCGATGCCGTCTCAACCGATTTCGCCGACCTCTACGTGGTCAATGAGGACGACAACACTATCGTTCAGTTCATCATCGGCAACGACGGCAAGCTCTATCCACAGAACACCGTGAATACGCCGGGGATCTTTCCCATGGCGGTCGCCGTGGCCGGGTCGTTCCTGTATGTGGCGGACACCTTCCAGCCGCTGCCCACCTGCTCGAACGCGGCGCCGTGCTCGGGCTCGGTGGCTGTCTATCCCGTTGCCAAAGACGACTCGCTGTCACCGCCGGCCGTCAATTCGGCTCTGAATGCCAGTTACTGGCCGCTCACCGTCGCAGGAAGCCCGAACCACGTGCTGACGCCAACCGCCGTTGCAGCCCTGGCCTCGGGCGGCGCGGTCTACGTCACCGCCTATGACAAGACGACAAACAACGCCGGCTATGTCTTCGGCTTTTCCACCGGCACTGACGGCGTACTCACTCCGCTTGCGGGTTCGCCCTGGCTGGCGGGAACCCATCCCACCGCAATTGCAGCCAACGGTCAGTATGTCTATGTTGTCGATGGCGCAAAGAACATGGTCCTGGCCTACTCAGCCACCGCAGGCGTCCTCAGTCTCCAGGGTTCCTTTCCCACCGGCAATGCGCCTTCCGCCATTATCGTCGACCCCGCAGGCGCCCACGCATACGTATCCAACTCACAGGACGCGACAATCACGGCGTATTCCCTCAGCAACGGAGCGCTGGCGCGCATCGCCTCCTACTCCACAGGCACGCAGCCGGTCGCCATCGGCATCGATCCGTCTTTGCATCAGTATCTCTACACCGCCAACTTTCTTGGCAACACTGTCAGTGGATTTCAAATGAATTCGACCGACGGTTCGCTGATCCTTTCGCAGAATTCTCCTTATACGTCCAGCGCCTTACCAACTGCAATCGCCTCCGTTCCACACGGCAGCCAGGCACAAACCAAGTAATGGCCGGTACATGATGTGAAGACCTTAAGCAAAGCGAGAAAATTTCAGGCGGCCACTTGCGGGCCACTCCGGCAGGAGCCGGACAACCTGGCAACACCCCGTAGCGGGCTTTTACAATGAATACGGGTCAACCTAACCAGTTTTCTATGGGCATAATTTTGACGGCCCTCGATGAAGGAAGCGCATGAAGTTCAGCAAATTGAGGCAGCTCTTTCTGGTCTCTACTATCGGCCTCCTTGTGGCCACCCTTTTGACTGCCTGCCAGATCGTCACCATCGACTTTGTTTACGTGGCCAGTTCTGCCGGCTCGGGCTCCACCAGCGACGGACAGATCGACATCTTCGCGGTTGACTCGCAATCCGGCGCATTGCGCCCCGGGCCCGCGTCGGTATCCACTGGCGGAGCTAAACCGGTCGCCATGGCCGTCTCCGCCAGCTTCGCAAATATCTATGTAGCCAACCAGGACAAATCCGTGGTTCACTTCGCCCTTGCCCTGCATGGCGAACCGACGCAAAAAGACGTCGTCACCTTGAGTGCAGCGCCTGTTGCCATCGCCGTAAACCAGGCCGGGACTTACCTCTATGTGGTCTCCGGGCTCACCGGCGGTCAACTCACGGAATACGCGCTTTCTTCTGACGGCACAATTGGCGCTGTGACCTTTCAGGCAGCTCTGACCCTTCCTTCCAATCCGGCCGACGTGATTATTCCCACTGCGGTTACGGTTCTAGCCAACAACGCTGCCGTCTACGTGGCGGCATACGATCAGGCGGCCTACAATCCCGGCGGCCAAACGAACCCCAATGCGCCGAATCCCGGCTGGGTCTTCGGCTACACCGTCGCCACGGGCGGCTTGCTCACCCCGTCCGCCAACAGTCCCTTCAAGGCCGGCGTCAAGCCCTCAGCCCTTGCCGGCGACCCCACCAATCGGTTCTTGTACGTCACCGACTTTGCCTCGAACCAGTTGATCGGATTCTCAATTCAATCCGGCTACCACCTCACCTTTCTGCTCAACGGCCCCTTCAAGACCGGCAACGAGCCGGTCGCAATTGCCATCGACCCGCGCGGCAAATTCATCTACGTTGCCAATTCTCTTGATTCTTCAATTTCGGCTTACGCTATTGACCTGAGCACCGGCACCCCCTCAATCGCGGTGGCCGCCACCGGCGGCGGCACCAACAACGTCACCGACACACAGCCCGTCGCCATCGTGATCGATCCGGCGCTGGGCAGGTTCGTCTTCACCGCCAACTATCTTGGCAATTCTGTCTCCGGCTTCCGACTTGACCCGAACGCGGGCTCGATTACCGCCTCCCAGGCCACCCCCTACCCCACAGGCGCAAAGCCCACGGCAATCGTCGCCGTTCCTCACGGCAACCACGCGTTGCAGTCGATTACTCCGTAAACCGCAATTGCCATCGCCCATCACGAAAAAGCCCAGCCGCCAAGGCTGGGCTTCTTGTTTCAAAAACCGCCGGCTCGCTTTACGCAATGGACGCAATGCCGTGTTTGGCGGCAAGAGTCAGCAGTTTTGCATCTGGTCCCCGCGGCTGTTTTTCTCCCCGTTCCCATTTGCTGATCACCCCTGTGGTCACATTCAAATGCGCAGCAAACACGGCCTGACTCACTGCCGCTCTTGTCCGGATCCGACGGATGGCTGCCGGTGACAATTTCATTACCGGTGTAAGACATGTTCGATCGAATTCACGCATGGTTTTGCTGTCGACAGCACCGATCTGATGCAGGTCAGACATGCTTTCGTGCAGCGCTGCGAATGCTTCGCTCTTGTACGCTTTTGCCATTTTCCATTCCCTCCCTTGATTTTGAGTCCGTCACCAACGCTGGGTGCCCCATCCTTGCGACTCTTTTCTGTCGCAAGGGTGGGAGACGACAAACCTCAACGGGCCGGTCTTCGTCGTTGGGAGAGAAGCCAGTCCTACGCACCCATCCACTGCCGCAGCTTCCGTTGCGCAGGCTTCTCCACCAGGTGCAGCGCCAGCAGCGCCATCCCGATCAGCACAACGTAGCTGATCCACGGGTCGAACCGGTTCAGGCCGAGCCGGTTCAAAACATGCGTATCGTGAATCAGGTTCCAGAAATTGAAGTGCAGCAGATACAAGCAGTAACTCGCCTCGCCGATAAATACCAGCGGGCGCCAACTCAGCGTGCGTGCCAGCGGATTCTCTCCCGCCAGCCCCAGCACAATGCACCCGAACAGCGGCATCAGCAATCCATCGTGTGCCACGGGATAAGGCACCAGCGGGCCGAGTTCCAGTGTGGCAAACAGCCCCAGGAAGCCGACAAGGCCAAGCACCAGCCGCAACCGCCCCCCGCGGTCAACCAACTCGTCCAGGTCGGCCAGCAAAATGCCAAAAAGGAAACTTGCAAGATGCGGCAGCGGCGTATATTTCAGCGCCTGCAGCCAGGGGCCCCAGCTCCAGCGATCCGGGTGCGGGATGCCGTCGGGCTTCAATATCGTGTAAAGGAGCCCCGGAATCATGCCCACAACCCATACAAGACCCAATTGGACAAGATAGTTCCAGACCCGCGCCGGTCTCTTCCAACTCGCCAGCCAGGGAAAGAGCAGGTAATAGAAGCTCTCGGCCGACATGGTCCACGCCGGCGTGTTCAGGAACGTGGCAATCGAGGGAATCCACCCTTGAAGCAGTAGGGGCGAAAGGACCATGCCTGCCCAGAACATGGCGTGCGTGTGGGCTCGATACTCCGCCGATACCACATGCCAGCTCAGCAGCAGGCTCAGCAAATAGACGGGATAGAGACGCGTGAACCGCGCCTTCCAGAAGCGCACCCGATTCAACTGCCCCGCCCTGGCCCGCGCGGCATAGTTGTAGGCCAGCACAAACCCGGAGAGCAGAATAAAGAAGCTGACCGATGCGTAACCCGCGTTAACTACGGGCGCAAACCACCCAAACCACTGTGGATTGGAGAAATGAAAGAAGACAATGTTGATGGCNNGGGCATTCAGCCGTTCTGGCTTGCGGGTTTCCACTGGGTGTTGGACATCTCCGGGTGGCCCTTCGATACAGTCGCTCAAACCAGAGTTTCGACCGGCAACTGATCCCTGACCCCTGATCTCT
>PLZC01000217.1 GCA_003151985.1 Acidobacteriaceae bacterium | reverse complement strand
CTCAGGGATCTGGTCGGAGAGAGTGGGCCATCGGACTACAGACGGGCGTGAATCATTAGATTCCCGCTCACCTCACAGTGCATGCGGAAAGCCTTTGAACGCACCACTCTTTCGGGGCATTTCCGGTGGGGTTTTCCGCTCACTCATGCAACTCCCCCCCAAAAAATGGTACCGGACGGAGGAGAGGTCATTTGCCGGTCGTTTCTTGAGGAAGCCGAGTGACTTCAATTTGTGTCACCACGGGTCCAAAGCCGCGCCGGTTGACATAGCGCACCCGAACGAATGTAGAATCGCTGCATTCGTCTGATGTTCGGGAAGGCGGTGCAAATCCGCCACTACCCCGTAACTGTAAGCGCTGAGAACTGAACCAGGAGCAGACGCTCCAGCCACTGAGGGTTGTCTTGGGAAGGCTGTTCAGTTCAAGTAAGGCGTAAGTCAGGAAACCGGTCAGATGCCAATCTGGGCTTAATCCAACTTCGATGGGAGAGTTGGAGGGTATTCCACTGCCGGTCACCGACCGACAACTAGAACGTTGCCTATAAATCCCGCTGTGCCGATGGAGTTGCACTCCGCGGCCACGGAATATGCATGCATGGAAGAGACTGGAAGATGGGCACGCGCGTCCTGGGCGGCGCTCGCAGCGGGAAGACCCGTTGGGCGCAGCAGTTCGCCGAGAAGTTTGAACGCGTGGCCTATGTCGCGAATCTCATGGCGGCAGCAGAGGCGGATCCGTCGAGTGCGGAAGGGCGAATCGAAGAGTTTCTCGCAGAATTGCGGACGACGTCCTCCTCGATCGTGCTGGTTTCCAGGGAGGTTCAGCGGAGTGGTGCTACCTTCTCCGCCGGGCCGACAATATCGCGATGCACTTGGCGAACTGAATCAGCGAGGAGGGGCTATTGCCAACAATGTGGTGTTGATGGTGGCGGGATTTCCGCTGGGGCTCAAGGGGAGTATTGGAGCGCGGCCATGATCGCCTTCATGGTCGCAGGGACCGAGAGCGGTGTGGGCAAGATGACGGTTGCGCTGGCGCTGATGGCTGCGCTACGGGAGCACGGCTACCGAGTGCAGCCGTTCAAGTGTGGGCCGGACTTCCTGGATACAGGGCACCAAAGTGCGATATGCGGAAGGACTTCGCGCAATCTGGACACATGGATGCTGAATAGTGAGGCGAACCGCGTCATCTTCGCCAGCGCCAGCCGCGACGCAGATGCCGCGGTTGTGGAAGGCGCGATGGGTCTCTATGACGGGGCCTCTGCGGGACGGAAGAGGGAAGCCCAGCGGAGATCGCGAAGTTACTAAGTCTGCCGGTGGTGCTGGTGTTAGACGCTTCGAAGAGCGCGCGGAGCATTGCCGCGGTAGTCAAGGGATTTGAGAGGTTCGATCCTGCGGTACGATTTGCTGGGATTGTGCTGAACCACGTGGGCAGCGATGGGCACTATCGCCTGCTTGAAACTGCAATTCGCACGGTCACCGCGACACCGCTGCTGGGTCATTTGCCGACAATCCCGCCTATCGCGATTCCAGAGAGGTATTTGGGATTGCACACAACGGAAGAGACAACGTCAGAGGAAGGTCTGCTCTCCGCGTTCGCCGAGGCGGGGCGTGAGAACCTGGATCTGACGCCTCTCCTAGGGTTGTCGTGGACAGGCGACTCGACCGACGATACGCCCGTTGCCCGCGTTGAAGGATCACATGTGCGCATCGGCGTTGCTCGAGACAAGGCATTCTCCTTTTATTACGAAGACAATTTCGATGTTCTCCGAGAGCATGGCTCTGAGATTATTTCATTCAGCCCGCTCGTGGATGCGAGCCTTCCGCCGAACCTTGACGGACTGTATCTTGGAGGCGGGTACCCGGAGTTATATGCAGACACGTTGAGCCGCAATGAGGCAATGCTAGCCGCTATTCGTGCGTTCGCAGAGGCGGGTAGGCCGGTGTACGCGGAATGCGGCGGCATGATATACCTCGGGCAATCGCTGACTCTAATCGATGGACACTGCTGCACCAAAGCTGGAGTGTTGCCGCTGAAGTTCGAGATGACATCGCAGTTGGTGCATTTCGGCTATGTTCAAGTCGACTTCATCGAGGATTGTCTGCTCGGCAAGAAGGGGACCAAAGCACGCGGGCACAGCTTTCATTGTTCACGCGTTCAAGCGGGCTGCGCGATGCCGGCAGCGTATCGAGTGAATTATTCGCTTTCCGGACGCGTTGAGCCGGAAGGATTTCATTGGAAGAATGTGTTGGCCAGCTATGTGCATCTGCATTTCCGCGGGAATCCAACGCTCGCCGCGTCTCTGGTTGCAGCCGCGGGCCAAACGCGGGTTTCACAGGTGCCGACATGAAGCGACCATCTGCATTGCTCATCTTCTGCGTGGCGCTTTCAACATGCGGTGCGCGAACAGTTACAGATGAATTAGGACGCGTAGTCATAGTACCTGAGCATCCTCATCGAATCATCTGTTTGCTTCCGAGTGTTGTAGACGATGTGTTCGCCCTTGGAGCGGGTGCGGATGTAGTTGCGGTAACTGACTTCACAAAATATCCGGCAGAGGCGAAATCCAGGCCCAGTGTAGGGCTGCCGCTATCGCCTTCGATGGAAACGATCCTTACGCTGCACCCGGATCTGGTGTTGGGAACCGGGGACTTGAACACCTCGGACACAATAAAGCAATTGGAAAGACTCGGAATTGCGGTGTTCCTTGTCGCGCCGCATGGAGTGGAAGGGATATACCGCTCGATTGTAAGCCTTGGACGGGTTCTCAACCGGGATGAGTCTGCGAGGGAACTGATCGGAAGATTGCGCGAACGCGAGGCTGCGATCCGGCGGCGGGTGAGCGGCAAGCCGGTCGTCAGCATTTTGATGCCTGTGTGGTGCGATCCGATCGTCACTATAGGCAAGCACGCATTCATTACCGAACTGATCGAAATTGCCGGTGGACGATCAGTGACCAGCGGCCTGCAGCAGGAATGGCCGGAGATAAGTTTAGAGGCGGTGCTGGCCTGGGCACCCGAGGGGCTGCTGCTTGTGAAGGGCTCGAAGATGTCGGTTGAACAGATTCGTGAACGGCCCGGATGGACCAGTCTGCCTGCGATCAAAAACAATCGGATTTATTACGTGGACGACCGGATCGAATTCCCGAGCCCGGTTGCATTCGATGCTTTGGAGGAGCTCGCCCGACAACTTCACCCGTGAGATGGAAGCGTCATCTCAAAACGTAAACAGACAACAACTGGACGTTTTGGAAAGCGCGGTGCAAATCCGCCACTACCCCGTAACTGTAAGCGAAGAGGCGCGGCTAGTTTGCCACTGGAAAGTTTTCTGGGAAGGCAGCCGGCAGCCAATGAATCGCAAGTCAGGAGACCGGTCCAGTTGCAACTTCCGAGGGGGAAATACATGGCTCGTATTCATCTGCTGTTTCCATTTGTCTGCCTTTCCATCTGCTCTCTCAGCCTGAGTCCCGCTCTTTTCGCGACGAGCGCACCGCTCATGTCGGGAACGATCACCGATCCTTCTGGAGCGGCGATCGTGGGCGCGAACTTTGATCTGCTCAGCCATGGGCAGAAAATTGCATCCGCAGTGACCGGCCAGGACGGCCAATATATGCTGTCAGTGCCGGTTACTGGCGCTTATGAACTCCGCATCTCTGCTGCTGGATTCAAAATCCGCGTTCTCGAGAAAATACAAGCCTCCGACGCGCAGCCGACTGCGGAAAATGTGGAAAATGTCACGCTTCGTCTCGATACGCTCTCTGAGAGCGTAACCGTGACCGCAACGGCAACCCCGACGCTGGAGTCGCACTTGGGCGCTGCTGTGACCATCCTGACTCCCGTTGAATACGCAGGCACGAATGAGGTACAGGATGCGCTGCGCTGGATTCCTGGGCTGCAGATTAATCAGACTGGCCAGATCGGAGGCACCACCGGCCTCTACATTCGCGGCGGCAACAGCGATGCGAATAAGGTCCTAATCGACGGCATTCCCGCCAATGACATCGGCGGTGCTGTTGAGTTTGCCGATATTGCATCCTCAGGTGTTGCCAAGGTTGAAGTGCTGCGCGGGCCCAATAGCTCGATGTATGGATCCGATGCAATGGCCGGCGTTGTGAGCCTGACGACTGCTGCCGGTACGACTCCGCTGCCCGAGTTGACCTATCTGGGTGAAGGCGGCAACTTCGCCACATCCCACCACGAAGGTACTCTTGGAGGCAAGTGGAAGACGTCGGATTACTTCTCCGACTTCTCTCGCTTTGACACTTCGAACAGCATTCCGAATGATCGTTTTCACATCGGCACCGCGTCCGGGAATTTTGGATGGGCGCTGTTTCCGAATGCAACCCTCCGCGCCACGGTGCGACATGACCAGCTGGCAGGCGGGCAACCCAACGCCATTTTGCTCTACGGAATTCCTGACGATACGAAGCAGGCCAACGAAGACTCCTATTTCGGAGTAACGTTCGATACGCAGACGACACAAAATTTGCATAACGTGCTGCGTTACGGAGGGCTCCGTCTTCGGTCGACATTCACGGATTTTGCTCCTACTGGAATTCCTTACTCTTCCGGCGGCTATTTTCAGGGTTATCTCGGCGCGCCTGTAACCATCCACGGCGCAAACGGCTACACCGTCTCGGGTCAGGCGTATTTCCAGTATCCCCAGACGTATCCGAACACATATTCCACATCAACGGATCGCGATTTTGTCTACGCGCAATCCGATTACCGCATTTTTCCGCATCTGCAGGGCCTCGTCGCATACAAGTACGAAGACGAGCGCGGATACTCCGGCGGTCCATCGAATTCGATTGAGAGAGGAAACTCCAGTTATAGTCTTCTGTTTCAGGGCGATGTAAAAGGGCGGCTTTTCTACACCGTGGGCACCGGCGTTGAAGACGACGAATTGTTTGGCGTCGCTGCCAGCCCGCGTGCTTCACTCTCGTACGCTGTAAGACGCGGCGGCGATGCGGGCCCGCTGAACGGCACACGGATCCGCGCAAGCTTTGGCAAGGGCATCAAGGAGCCGAGCATCTTCGAGCAAGCCGACTCGCTTTATGACCAACTCGCCCGCCTGCAAAACGGCCCGCAGTTGATCTCCCAATATCATATCGGCCAGATCGGTCCGGAATGGTCGCGCACCTACGATGCCGGAGTGGATCAAGAATTATTTCACCAGCGGGCGAAGGTCGGCATCACCTACTTCCACAATGAATTCACCAGCGGGATTGAATACATCCCGAGCCAGGGGTTACTCGATTTAGGCGTTCCCGCCTCGGTAGCTGCCGCCGCCGTATACGGCGCCACCGTCAACTCGCAGTCTTTTCGTGCGCAGGGAGTGGAAGCCTAGGCGCAGTATCAGCTTACGAGCGATCTATTTGCGCGGGGCGGATACACCTACCTCGATGCGGTCGTACAGCGCTCCTTCAGTTCAGACGCGATCGGGCCAAGCTATAATCCCAGTTTTCCGACCGTTCCGATTGGTGCCTACTCCCCGCTGGTGGGGGCACGGCCATTCCGCCGCGCTCCTCATTCCGGCTACTTCGGATTGAGCTACACGCACGCGCGAATCTCTTCGCTGTTGACCGGCACGATAGTGGGACGCCGCGATGACAGCGACTTCCTTGCTTTTGACGCCAGCTTCATGCCCACGCTTCTGCTGCCCAACCGCAATCTCGATGGCGCCTACCAACGGGTCGATTTGAACGTGAGCTATGCAGTCAGTCACCGGATTGAAGTTGTCAGCAGGTTTCAGAATCTTCTCAGCCAGCACTATAACGAAACCTTCGGGTATCCGGCGCTCCCGTTTACCTTCCGCTCCGGAGTGCAACTCACCCTTGGAGGTGAGACGTGGAAGCTGAAGTAATCCAATTCTCAACCTGGGAAGAACTCGGAAACCCATCGGCACGCCTGCCGATGGGCCCGGTTCTCGTTATTCTCGCGGGCGTGCTGCTCATCGCAAACGTGCTTCCCATCACGTGCGGTGCGGCCCGGATTCGCTTGCAGGGACTGTCATGGCCCGCTGAGCGAAAGCTGGAGGAGCCATGCGCATCCAGGATCTGACTGCCTCTTATGCGCTCGACTGGTTCGTGGGAGACCCGGAATTCATGCCTCATCCGGTACGTCTTATCGGAAAGGCAGCCGATTCAGGGGAGCGCCTGATCCGGTCTCTCGGCTCCGGCCCTGCATGGGAGTTCGTAAGTGGGGCGGCGCTCACGCTATGCATCTCGGCAGGTTCGGGATTCGCCGTGTGGCGCATTCTGCGCACTGCGCGCAGGCTAAGCCCTCGGCTGGCGATGTTTGTCGAAGTGTTGCTCGGCGCAAGTTGTCTTGCCACACGAAATCTGCTGGACGAAGCACAGTCCGTATTGGTCGAGCTTGAAGCCGCAGATCTTCCGGAAGCACGCCGGCGCCTTTCGCGCATCGTCGGGCGTGACACGGCAACTCTGGATGAAAGCGAAGTTGCCCGCGCCCTGATCGAAACGCTTGCGGAAAGCCTCTGCGACGGAATCATCGCGCCTCTCTTTTATCTCGTAATCGGAGGCGTACCTCTGTCGATCGCGTACAAGGCCGTGAACACGCTCGACTCGATGATTGGGCACCGCGACATGAAGTACATCTGGTTTGGAAAGACAGCGGCTCGTCTCGATGATGCGGCAAATTATCTTCCCGCGCGCATCACGGCGCTTCTCATCTGCGCATCTGCTGGCGTGCTCCAGCAGGATAATTTCGCTACAGCAATTGACACATGGCGCAGAGATGGTCTCAAACACGCCAGTCCCAATGCCGGCCAGCCGGAGAGCGCAATGGCCGGCGCATTGCGGGTTCAGTTGGGCGGACTGAACGCCTATCGGGGAGAACAGGTGCAAGCGCCGCTTCTTGGCGAAGGCTTCCGCCGCCCATCAACTGCCCGCGCACGGCAGGCACTCACCATTGCGGCAGTCGCGTCCTGTTTGGGCTTCGTTGCTTCATGCATATTTCTCGCCGGGAGAAAGAATGCCTGAAGCCGCCGCATCAAACGCGGTGCCAGCCCACGGAGGCCAGCTCCGCCACATCTCGGAGCAATTCGCAGTGCCCATGGCTGAATTGTTAGACTTCAGCGCCAGCATCTATCCGGCCGGCCCTCCCGCCGGAGTGATTGAGGCTTTGAAGGAAGCGATTCGCTGTCCCGCAATCCTGCGCGATTACCCGGACATCGAGCTTTGTGAGTTGCGCTCTGCCTTAGGCCGCTACGCATCAGTGTCCCCGGACAACATTCTGGCGGCCAATGGAGTGGCGCCCCTGATCGATGCCACCTTGGCGGCACTTCGATCGCAGCGCTGTCTGCTGCTGGTGCCTGCATTCGGAGAGTACCGGCGCGTGCTGGAGAAGTCTGGCGTTGAGATTCACCCTTTTCCTCTGTCGCCAGATTTGGAGTTCCGCCCCGATTCCGAGCGGCTCATCGACGATTGCCGGCGACATCAATGCGACACTTTGCTCCTGACCAATCCACATAACCCCTCCGGCTTCACATTGGCCGCGGAGGACATGAGGCGCGTAATCCAGAATGCCGCTGAAAACAATATCCGAGTTCTGCTTGACGAGGCATTCATCGATTTTGTGCCGGAGGATAGTATTTCTCGAGACACTCCGAACTTTTCTAACCTGATTGTCTTCCGCTCCGTGTCAAAGTTCTTTTCGATTGCGGGATTGCGCGTCGCGTATCTCATCGCTTCGGAGCATTTGTTTCGAGACATTGCTCGAAATTTGCTCCCATGGCCGGTCTGCACAATTGGAGCAGTGGCCGCGAGCAGAGCGGTCGAAGACGTCGCGTACATTGCCGAAACCATTCTCCGAAATCGGCAGGAGCGCGAATGGCTGGGCGCCAAATTGCTTGGCCTGGGAGTGACAGTTTTTCTGGGCAGTGCGAACTATCTGCTCTTCAGGCTACCGGAACAATCAAGGAGCAAATCCGTCTGGGAGCGTCTCATTGTGGATCATCGAATTGTCGTCAGAAACTGCGCGAGCTTTGAAGGTCTTGACAGTTCATACATTCGAATCGGTATTCGGAGCCGTACCGACAATGAGCTGTTCATCAAGGCACTTTCTTCGCTTGTCTCAGAGTGAACGGAAACGTACATCGACTCAACACGGCACCTGAAACCCCAGCAAGAGGTCTCATAAATGTCAGCATCTGCTTTCACGAACAAGGGAGACTCGTTTCCCCGTCGCATCGTATGCCTCTCCGATGAAGCGAGCGAGCTGATCTATTTGCTTGGTGAGGAGGATCGGATCGTTGGCGTCTCCGGATCTTCGACTCGCCCGCCGGAAGTACGATCCAAGCCGAAGGTTTCAACCTTTCGGGACGCGAACTTCGAAGCCATCGAGCAGTTGAAACCCGATCTAATCGTCACCTATTCAGATGTGCAGGGGGAGATCTCACACCAGGCGGCTCTTCGCGGCCTCACCGTATTCAACTTCAATCAGAGAAGCGTCTCGGAGATTTTCGACTTCATTTCATTCATCTCCCGAATGCTGGGCAAGCCGGACCAGGGCAATGAACTCATCGCCGCCTATCGCAGCGGACTGCAGAGAATTGCAAAAGCCGCAGAATCGTTTCCTCATCGTCCCAGTGTGTTCTTTGAGGAATGGAATGACCCGCTTATTAGCGGTATTCGATGGGTCGAGGAACTGGTCGAAATCGCAGGGGGTGAGCCGATATTTCCTGAGCTGCGGGATCGGCGGAGAGCGAAGGAGAGCGTCGTTAACTCGGCCGACGTGATCAGTCGCAACCCCGACGTCATCATAGCGTCCTGGTGCGGCATGAAAGCAAACAAGCAGGCAATCGCATCTCGTCCGGGATGGGAGAATGTTTCCGCTGTGCGCAATGGACAAATTTACGAAATTCGATCCTCATACATCCTCCAGCCGGGTCCGGCTTCCTTGACAGAAGGTGCGAGGCAACTACATCTGATCTTGTCGCATGTGGTAGGTTGTGAAGTCTCAGCAGAGATTATGCCGTCTGAGAGCACAGACACGGACCTCTCAGCATAAGGGCCCACGCGGGCACGTACGTCGCAGGCCTCTACATGGTTTATGGCCTTTCGGCAAGCCGCCCCACAGGAATCACAGCCCCGGTAAGGATTCGTGTTGGATTGTCACACAGCCACTTTGGCTGCGAATGGGTTCTTTTCACCTCGTGGCGACATTGAGTTCTCGAACGTAATCGAGCGGCTCTGGAACTGCGGTCCGACAATCACTCGCCCCGCCTGATTAGCGCGACCCATGAAATCACCACCCGTGATTCCTCACCCATGATTGGCCCGTTTTACACGTATTTCAGCGTATTTCGGCGGCCCTCTTCGTCGTGTAAGTAGTTGCAAGTATTGCTTATTAACGCCCTGAAAAGGCCGGCGTCGGTGGTTCATGTTCGGGGTGTCCATGCTGAAATGCTCTGTATCTTTGCAAACCGGAAAAGCACCCTGGTGCATTCGGTGGCACTGGCGGGCCAAAGAGGCCGTAACTCACCCTTGACGGTGCAGGCACAGAGTCGGCTTTCCAAGCCGACGCGGCGGACAAGACTAAAGCAACGCCCCTAAGTGATATCGTGACATCTCGCAATCAACAAGGAACCGGGCGGGGGTCGACAACCGGTGACGGTCATCGCAGTGCAATTCTGGTCAGGACACGGAAAATTCCGCTATTATTGGGCTGCGACAGCGCATGCCGCCGCCGGCGATGCGGTCGCAACCCAATGAGAGCTATAGTCTGTGCCGACCGCGCTCTTCCAGGCGGTGAAAGTTACAAATTTGTTGCTGGGTAGCCTGAATGCAGACGATGTGGCCGGGTTATACCACCGGTTGCCGCTCGCCACTAGAGTGTTGGCGAAGTCATACCAGTCGCTCCCGCTCAGGTAGGTTCCAAATACATTCTGCCCCGACCGGGAATCCTCAAAGGTATTGCCAGTCAATATTGTGCCCTTGGTAAAGAGATCGTAGGACTCTCCGGTTTGCCAATCCCAGATTCTGTGGCCTCCTGCCCTGCCCGCGATGAAAATCTCCGCTTCATACAGGACGCCGGTCCCGCCGTTGTTGTAGAACGTGCTGTTCTCAATCGTGAGCTTCTCGTTGTTGAGCACTGTGACGCCCATTCCGCTATCGCAGAGATGGCTGTTCTTGAGTACAATCGGCCCCTCGTTCGCTTCAAGTTGCAAGCTGGACAAGTAATTGTTGGAGAGGGACGCATTGGTGATAGTAATGTTTTTGTTATCCGTGTCGAACCATAAGCCCTGCGCATGGTTGCCATAAGAGTGGTGATTCTCCACGGTAATATTGCGACTTAACATCAACTTAGTGCCGCCCATGCCCCAGTTATAGAATCCTGCCTGAGCGCCTCGCCAATTGTTATAGTTGCTCTTATTGCTATTAAACACGCCACCTACAATCCGGTCACCCAGTATTCCGACGCCGCCGTTATAGCTCGCGGTGGAGTACTGCATTGTCACGTTCTTACTGGATGAGATCAATATCCCCCCCCAATTGTTCCATACCGCCTGGACGTGATCGATAAGAACATTCGTGCTGCTGGTGACCACTGCGCCGCTGTGGTTCATGCAACTCCTCGCGTGCTGCAGAATCAGCCCGCGTAGAACCACATTACTGCGACCATTCACACTCAAGATTTGCGGCCGCACTGCGATTTCCACCAAGGCGGTTGACATATTCGTGCCGGCCGGGGGGTAAATGTGCATAAGGTTCCCTGTCTCGTTCACGAAGAAAGTGCCAGCGTGCAAACTGGCGAAAGATAAGACCTGGGTAAGTGACTTGTGGTTCACGAAGATCATCTCCGTTCGCCTGCTTATGGACGAAAAGCCTGTAGGCCAACCGGTAGGAAGCGCGCAGGTTCCGAAGTTGTATTGCCACGAATGCTCGTAAATTGTGGGATGCGCGGCCTCACGTTGCCAACCGTTAAGAACATCCGACCCGGAAACAGTAACCGCGCCCGTCGTCGCCGCCTCAATGGTAAGAGGGGCGGCTGTGGGGTCAGAATTTCCAACGATGTTCATCGACTCGCGATAAGTGCCTGGATTGACAACGATCCTTGTCGCGACCTTGTTCAAACTGTTCGTTTTCGCCACGTTGATCGCTGCCTGCAGGGTCTGCAACGGTGCAAGACTGGCTCCCGCGAGACTGCCCCCTGTAAGACTGGTGCCCGCAAGCGGGGTGCCCGCGGCACTCATAGCCTGGTTAGAGTCGGAGCCTTTTTCGCTGTCGACATATATCGTGGTGGCTGGACCCTCAGTTACGTTCGCTTGAGAGTGCGCGCGGGCGCCGGTCGCAGCCAGGCCCGCAAGAATGAGTGTAAGAAGGGGGGTATGATGGCGCATGGATTACCTTTCTCAGGGGAGAATTGACGAGTTTTGGTGGAACGACTTGGTCGATAGCGCAGCCGCAACGGCCACGCACTACCGCTCCCGAGTTGGCATGTCAGATGGCGCTCTGTGACGCTTCCAAATCTGACGCAAACTCAAACCAGGGCATCGGCGAAACTGCAAACGCAAAATTCGTCAATTGGGCACAAAGCTCAGAACATTGTTAAAAGAGGAAAAACTTTCATGTTTTGGTTATGGCTACAGGGCTCTTTATGCATCCACGTATATGAAGGTTTGGCATAGGTGACCGTCTGGCGCGAGCACGCCGCATCGGTCGCAGCGAAGGTCGGAGAAGGACGAGGAAGAATGAGTCTCGTAAAGCGCAAAGATGCCTCTGTCGTGGTCAATGATGAACCAAGGCATCCCTGTGCATAGTTTGGCCGATATCCTCCGCCGCGGTGACGGGAAGTAGTCGTACCTGAGCCTGTTTTCCGGATGGCGACGCTTAGCCTTCCACCCGTGACACAATGCTCGATGCAAGGAACTGAACAACGGCAAAACAAGATCGGCAAAATACAAAACGCCGATCAAAACAGAAACACAGCCTTACTTTGCCTGATCTTCCAGGTAGTCCTAGATAGAATGGGTCCTTAAAATCAACCGGCATTTCTTTGATCGTCAAGAACTCTAACGCGCAAAAAAGAAATGCGCTGCAAGCTTCCACAAACCGTACCAAATT
>PLZC01000207.1 GCA_003151985.1 Acidobacteriaceae bacterium | reverse complement strand
AACGGCGCACATCCGCACCTTGGGTGAGCAGTTCCAGAGCCGTCCCTTGCCCGACGCAAGGATCGACCACCGATGCTAGCCCTGAGAAGTTGAGGAGATCGCGGAGTTTAGCAGCTTCGCTCTCCTGCAACGGGTAGTAACCCATCTTCAAGCGCGCAGCGCTGCGTGCCATCGTTGTTCCTTTCTCCGAACGAAGTGACAATCAAGTCGTCAGCCTGAATGGTCCTGGGCGCCTCTCGGATTCATGCTGCCTTGGCCAACTCCAGATGGAGAACCGGAACGATGCGCCCTGCCGATGCTGGACCCGAGCCTGGACCACCGGGCGGTTGGTCGATCAGCCCGGCCAGATGCAGTACGGACCCGCTTCCGCATTTGCCACAGCATTCGGAGGGTGAGTTCGTAATGCTTCCGCAGTTCTCGCAGTAAACTGCCTTTTCGACTGGGATACAGACGAGACGATGCTCAGGGCGAAGACGCCTGACCTGACACATGGATTTCCTCCTGATGAGAGCGGCGTCGCTATGCAACTTGCTGGTCGCTGGTGGCTTCGAGTTCCTCAATCAATTGCTTCAATGCCGCCAGNNTTACTGTGGCCCGCCCGCCGCAGGACCTCGTCGTAGATGTCCACTCCCAGTGTGCTGCGGAAGCCTTCAATCTCTGCCGTGAGCCTGTGATCGACAGGTCCGTGCACATCGACGGCCTGGCCGTTCGCAGGAACCACGGTCACGCCCGGTGGCAGCGCCCACTCTGGAAGTGCAGGAAGCGCAACAGCCTGTCCGTGTTGGTTCAATTGCACCCAGGCTTCCCCAAAGCTGTAGAGATAACGGCCCAGCCCAAAGCAGCTGCAGGCTCGCTTAAATGCCTGCGCGTCCGCGGCGGTCACGGCATTTTCCCGGTCAGCCCATTCTTCTCCGGTTCCGGTGTGGCTACCCAATCGGCTGATTGTGACGGCGGTCGCCACCAACACCTTGCTGGTCACAATCGCTTTGCCCTTTTCCAAGCGAGTGAGGGATGGCACGGTCGAGATCGTGTACTCTCGCGTCCATCCGGCCGGCGTGAAGAGTTGGTTCAACCGGTCCATATAGGCGCGCGGATCGGCGAACGGAAGGACTAGGCCTGAGCGTCCGTCGCTCGAAGTACGCATGACCCGCCATTTGATCTGGTCAGGATGAAATGGGATTTCGAGCTGAGCGAAGAGTTTCTCCCGCTCGGCTTCTGAGAATTTCCCTGCTGTTGCCATACCTCAACTCCTTTGGCTGAGCCGCCAGATGAGGCGGTTTTGTCCCGCCTTAAAACATGAAGAGCGCCCCAAGGAGCGCTCTCGGCAAACGCATGGAAGCGGCGCAACAATTAGTAAGGCACTTCTTCCTGTGCGATCTCGTGTTCGTAACTGAACACTTGCGGCTCGAGCACGTTCCCGCCGGCTTCAGGCCCCGGCCCGCTGACTCCGTTTGTAGCAGGCGCTTGTGACAGCAGGTTGACGTCGGTCACAACGATCTCCGCGCGATATCTGCGCTGTCCTGAGTCCCGGTCCTCCCAGGAGCGCGTTCGGAGGGCACCCTCGACGTAGATCCTCGAGCCCTTCCGTACATAGTCGCGAAGGATCTCGCCGATCCTCTGGTATCCAACCAGGTTGTGCCACTCGGTGCGCTCTTGCCATTCACCGCGGCTGTCTTTGAAACGGTCGCTGGTAGCCAGCGAGAGATTGACCAGGGTTCCGCTCGGCAGGATGTGGACTTGCGGATCCTTCCCGGCATGACCCAGCAAAGTAACTCGATTGAGGCTTCTGCTCATAACTTTCTCCTTCCCATCAAATCGTGTCTTGCACGTTTTTTGATTTCCTGTGGCTTCTGATCCTCTACGCCGCTTGCTTCCTGCGTATCGGATGACCGAGTGCCTCGCGTATCTCTTCCGTCGTGCAGCCGGCCCAACAGTGGTACATGCGGGGTTCGGCCACGGAGATGGAGAGATGCGCTCCGCGCCGGTCTTCGCCGCGCTGGGCACATGACGGGCAGCGCGCAACGTAGTTCCTGCCGCTGCGTTTGGCGTTGAGAGCATGGCTGAGGATCTGGAAGCCCTGATCGTGGCCTCCGGCCGCGGACACTTGGACCCACGGTTTCGGTGGAGTCCGATCTGGAATCGGCTCCATGCCGGCGGTGAGGGCTTCGAGGTGTTCCCGCGTGACCCGCCTCACATGGCGAAGCAACTCGAACTGCGCCTCAAGGGTGGGCTCGTCGTCCTCGAACCAGTAGCGTTGCATGCTGGCGCGATGGATTCCGAGCGGGCCGCGGATTGCGTTCCCAAACTCGCCCGGCTGAAGTTCGTTCTGGCGAGGAAATACTTCGATGCCGTCCGATCTGTCCCGTTTGACCTCGATGCCGAGGCGGCGCGCGACATTCAGGACATAGAGGCGGCACAGTTTCGCCGACAAGGGTTCCGCCAGGAATGTCCAGAGGTGGCCACCACGGCGGGACTGCTCCATCAGGGCATCGATGCCATCTTCACAGAAACCCTGTTGGAGCCGGAGCAGGTCGCGTCGAGCGTCGGCGTAGTCGGCATCCACGGCAATCCACTTGGCCGACTGCGATTTTGGATTGATCGCATACAGGCCGATCGTGATGTGACCTGCAAGATGGCTTTGAATGGCCGGAATGTCGATGCTGAACGGCTGCTTCGACTTCCGGTCGCACACCTTGTAGTAGTAGAAGCGTCCGGATTCCTTATCTGCAAAGTGGCTTTGGCGCAGATAGGCTCCGCGGTTGACGAACATACGCAAATACTCGGCGGCCTGGAAACGGGTAACCGGCAGGATCGCCGAGGTCGGCTGGGTAGACATGGTCACACTTGGTGGGCGAAACGTGGGTGGCTGTGCCTGAATTCGGCAACAGGCTCCCGGTTGATGGGGAAGCTGACGCGCGACGTGCCGATGCCAGGAAAGGCTGCGGCTTCTGCCAGGGCGTAACGAACTGCAAGCGAGCGAATGCGGCTAGCGGATTGACGCATGAGTATCCTCCTGATTGTGGTGGTTGGTTTGAAAGGGTGCTGGAATTGGTGGGGCGGGATTTCGCGTGAGCCGCTTCGGGCAGCTTATTGGAATCCTCCGCCCGATTGGGCAGGCTATGCCGCAGGGGCGGTCGGGGCGACCGTTGGCTTGTCGATCTTTGCTTCGCGCTTCGAACCGAAGAGATGGGACAGATAGTCGCCGGCTTGTTGAACGCGTTGGGCGATCTGGCGGCCTAAGCTGTAGAGCTTCTCGAGATCCGTCTTCTTCTGCTCCGGCTTGCGGATAGCAAGATAGAGACCGGCGGTAAGTACAACGGCGGCTACGAAGAACAACATGCTAAAAATCAGTTTCATGGTGGTGGGCTCCGGTAGAACTGGGTTAGGCGGCCTGTCTGCGGGCCGACAGTCTGAGGTTGCGGATCAGTTGGTAGATGCCGACTCCGAAGAACAAAATGATGAACAGACTGAGTACAAAATGGGCGACGCGAACGACGCCCAGATAAACGATTGCCAGGATAGCGAGAATGGGGAGTTTGCTCATACAGTCACTCCTTTCAAAACGGTCTTGATTCGCTGCTTACTGGCACGTGCCATACGGAACGGCAGGTATACCCAGAGCATGAAGATGTTCAGGATGGTATTGCC
>PLZC01000277.1:5453-5593 GCA_003151985.1 Acidobacteriaceae bacterium | reverse complement strand
CGAACGGCTAACCCGTGGCCAGGTGTATTTTCGTGCAAGCCTGACCCCGTCCGAGCCAAGGAGGTACGGCGATGACAGTTCCTGAGCGCCTCTCGGCTCGCCTTGTCCCTATCCAGCTTTCCCTACGTCGTGCGCCAGCA
>PLZC01000277.1:0-5364 GCA_003151985.1 Acidobacteriaceae bacterium | reverse complement strand
CAATTGTGCCCGGTCTCGCCTCAACCAATGGGGCAGTCCCGATAGGGACCTAACGTTTATCGGTACTAATCAGTCAAGTGCACGAGCGGCCGACTTCGCGGACAAGGGCTGAGTTACTATGGTCCAAGAGTGCAACATCTACGGACATTATCTAGACCGTTGTATCGTCTAACCATCCTTGATTGAGCAATTGAAACTGATCGCCTAACTGGCTGATTGTCGCACGATTGGTGGGGTCGGCCATTTGCGCTTTGATCTTAAGATTGCGAAATCTTGTTGCATACCCAGAACTCAATCTCCATTTGATTCCGGGCTTCATTGATTGGTCAAAGGCAGTTCCAATTGCTACTGCGATTGAGCAAAGTGAGATTGCTACACCCAACTTCAAAGACCCAGCGTTGAAGAACGAGGTGATGGTCTTCTCAGCAGCGACGATCGCAGACAAGACGATCAAAGAGAGCGCGGTCACTAGTCGAATGCGTCCCCACAACCCTCCATAATGCTCTGCTTCCTCAGCCCTTTGATCCATTTGCGCTATCAACTCACTAATCAGCCGTCGACCTTCATCCAACGGGAGAGGTTCTGCCGAAATAAAGCTGTACTCTTGCGTCATCCTGAAAGCATACATCTGAAAGAAGGCGCAAGCAACGAACGACATACGGACTTATCGGACAGTTGGCGTTTCTGGACGGATCAGTCCCGCGAAGTCGCCATGGCGACTGGAATCTCGTGCTTTCCCGCCCGGTTGGCGTCTGAGAAGGCTCCCGGAGCCTGGGGCGTTTACTGGGACCGATGATTGAGGTCATCGCTTCCCGACCAGCGGAGTTTGGACGGGGCACCCCCATCTGCGGAGGAAACGACCAACTGGATACGCTATGCTGGGCCACCCGTTCGATCTCGATCCTCTGCAGAAATTGAAGTTATATCGGGGGTTCTTCCTCAGACGGCATCTCGAATTCATCCAAAGATTCGTCGATCGCAACTGCTGGTGTAATCGGTGGAAATCCAAATCGCGATGTGATCGCCGCGGCAAGAGATGTGCCCCGCTCTTCTTCGAAGGAATCGCCCGGCGAACAGAGAGCATAGATGGATTTCCATGCTTCGGTCGCTTGAACATCATCGACTTGCGAATTCTTAAGGATGTCTTCGAGGAACTTCGGAGTACGGAAGGCAAAGCTCACTTGCGAGTTTTCTTTGCAATCACGCGCTATTTGCAATAGTTCAGCGCCCGAAAGCAAATTTGCATGCAGGACCAACGCCTCAAGTATGCTCTCAGCAAACCTGAAGGAACCTGCGGTCGATAGAAATTGCAGCACTCTCGGAAGAACCGCCGGATCTGGGCGCATTCGAGCTAGCGAGACTACGCGCTCTGGCGGCAACTCATCCAAGCGCAGGATGGCTTCTGAGCGGAGCGCCGGCACTCGTAGAGCTTGGCTGTGAAACTTCTTCAGCTCCTCTTGAGCCGCGGTCTGGACCGAGGTTTTTGCGCGTAATTGCGCAGCCTCGCCGACGATGCCCCAAGCCAAATCAATGTTCGCCACGAATCTGATTACGAGATGGAAATGTTCGTCATCAACGGAAGCTATCTTGATCGGGAGGATCTCCGCGAGAGCGGATTTAGATTCTTGTGGGTACATTCTTCCGATGGCCCGCAATGCAGCAAACTGGCGTCCCCGTTCTGGCTGAGCGCGAAATTCAGTAAGGAGGTCTTTGGTAACTCCAATCGTTACCGACCGGATAAGCGGTCCCCGAGCACGAGCCATAGGACCGCTCCGCAGGAATGCATACGCATTGTCTTCATCAGTTGGAAAATATTCCGACTTTATGTCCTTGAAAATCTGCTCCAGTGCGGCTTTACCCTGAACTGGCGGCTGTTCAAGTAGCAAGGAAACCGCGGCTTTAATGTGCGCGCGAACTAGCTCGCCACTTGGCGCATATGGCGCGTCTGATGATGCCATTGTTGAATGGGCGCACCGATTGCGGTCGTCCAGCAGTCGCTGCATGTCGACAGCTTCGACTGGGGAAAGAAGCTCGAATTCGTCCTTTGCGGATTCGACAAGGTCTCGCTCAAAATCTAGCGACGCCTTCACGTCACTGCTTTTGCGGGCAGTGTCGAATTCTGCGAGTTTTTGCGCCGCCTTCTTGTCCCCTGACATTTCGAGTTCACGCAGCTTACTTATGAAATCAAATAAGACTGCTACCCACGTCGCAATAATTGCAGAACGGAATGCGCCTGCGCGGTAGCAGGCGACGGCCTCTCTCATTTGAGAGCGCGCAACCTCGCTTCGACACGATAAGACAAGGTCGTCAAGATCGGAAATCATATGACACCGCCGGTTCGCCCATTTAAGATTACTCGCTGAAAACGTATAAAGTTTACACTAACCCAGCAGCTCTGAGCAGTAGTGCGTAGTCGTGACCCTACCGATAGTCTTCAGTCTCGGCCGGGATCTTAAGACCGAGTGCAGCGCGACAAGTGGTTTGTCACAGGACTCGTATCATAGTGGCTGGGGCACGTCACCGCTCGCCCAACTAGTTCTTGTCACGCCAGAAGGCTACCCCATGAACCCAGAAGAAGATTTGGGACTTCCACCAGAGATCGAGGCCGAGCTGCAGGCAATCGAAGACCTCATGGTCGAACGCGAGGCAAACACTCAAGCTGCTATCAACGCTCATAGCCAGGCGTGGAAGGATCTGGAGAGCCATCCGTCTCACGAAGCAGCGGAAGCACTGGTGCGTGCGGAAGAGGAGATGGCCAGCGCTGGAGAAGCTTTCAATGCGGCTTCGCGCGTGTTGGACGAGTTCTTGCTGCGATACGGGATAGATCCGGACGCTCTTGGGGAGAAGCTCCCGTCGCAAAAGAACCGTCTCTGGCAGAAAGATTTGGAGCCAGCCACGGTCCCAAAGGACAGCGTTGACATCGAAACAGCCCTTCAAGAAAATCTGGAACGCTTGCTCGACCTCTTTCCGCCGTCTTGGATCGAGCGTCAGTTGGTGAAGGCGATGGCTGTGATGCGCCGTCGCACCAAAGCCCCGCCGTTTCTCATCGGACAGCTTTCTGCTGATCCGGTCATTGAAGATCGTTTTGGATACGGCTTAGCCCTCGCTGTCGCAATGCTTGCCGAGAGTCCCCACTTCGACATCTACGAAGCGCCTTCTCTTGTGCCACAGATCACCATGCTTTGCATGATGCTCCCGGCCCTGGGGAAGGTCGAAGGCGGGATTGCCAAGTTGCTCGAACTTCGGAGGGCACCCGGACGGGAGGTTGATTCCCGCATCTACGAACTCCTTGTCGCCGCAGGCGCGGCTGACATGGGCAGACAGGTCTCCTTCATCCCCGTCCAATCCGGCTCCAAGACCCCAGACCTGCGAGTGCATGACATGCACTTTCCTGTCGTGATCGAATGCAAACTCCAGAGCAGACAGTCTGAGGTCGAGAACCAGAGCGTAGCTTTGATGCGGCCTATTCACGATTGGTTCCAGACTGAAAGGCAGAAAGGCAATCCGATCCTGGGGGAACTCCGTCTTTCCTTCACATCCCGCGTCGGGTCGCTCGATGCGACGGTCATCTGCGAAGACCTTCACAAATTGTGGAGCGGCCTCAACCCGTTCCAACGTGGAGACTACGCGTGGGGTTCGGCCGAATGGCTTCCTCTTCCAGTCGAAACGACGCTCTCGACGACACTGAGGGTATTCTGTCCCGCTTATCTCGAAGAACTCATGCCGGGTGCTACCGAGACCGGTTCGGAATGGGATGGGCTGTTCTTTCTCGTTAAGGGTCAAATTGGCCCCACGGCGGATTCAATCAAGATGCCGCTTTGCGTTCGCTGGCGTCTCGAACATCCAGACGATATGTCCGCGGTCGCGCGGAACGTCGTTCGCCATCTCCGGGAGGCCATCGAACAGATCCCACACGGTGAAGCCGGGATTATCTATATCGGATACATGGATACGTTGCGTGCTGCACTCGCCGACCAAAGGACGCAAGGCATTATCGACGCACTTCCAGCGTTCGGTCACACCAAGCGTGGCGTCATCGCACCCATGGCGGAAATCAATAGGCTCTACCCGCACATGTCCGAATACGGAGCTCCCGATTTGATTGAGAATGCTATCCCGGCGACGCAGGACGCAGACCGTGCTCTTCATCGTTATTTCCCGACGCTCGTCTTCACACAAGGCGATGGTGCGGATTCACTGGGATAGCTTTCCTCGCCAGTGCCGACATGCTCATCGCAGTTTTTCCAGGATTAGTCCCCTGATGTCGGCCAGTGTACTGAATTCTGGTCTGAACGGGCAGAGAGTTATTCCGTGTGAAATGGGCGTTTTCAGGACGAATCATCCAGCAGAATCCCGTTACCGGCTAATTTGAGTGCCAGATTACGTTGCCGCCACGGATCGTATATGTGACTTTGGTGAATGCTTCTGGGTGCCCCAATGCCGGGTCTTCTGACAGAATCGTCAGATCGCCGCGCATTCCCGGCAACACCTTGCCTTCGCGCTGCGATAGATGAAAGAGCTCCGCCGGAGCCGTCGTCAGCATGGCCAGCATATCGCGAAAGCCAAATCCGGCCTCCATCAGCTGCCGAAATTCCTCGCTTTGGTCGTAATCCGTGAGGAACCCGGTGTCAGTGCCATAAACCAACCTTCCGCCGAGCTGGTGATACCTGTAAGCGAGCTCGCGAATGTCGGCGATCGTATCGTCGCGCGAGAACAGCTTTAGCGTCGGAATGATTGTCATGTGTTGCGCAATCATGCGCCGCAGCATAGCCGCATCGATTCCACTTGTAGCCTCCGGCGTATGCGCCAGAACGTCTACGCCGGCGCCAATCGCCACCTTCGTCCCCTCAAGATTTGTCGTATGCGAAAATACCAACTGCCCGTGGCTATGTGCCTCAGTGACCGCTGCACGCGCGATCGCCACTTGCATCGGAACGATGTGATCGGGATCCACAATCGAACCCGTAAAGAGCTTTACGATGTCGCATCCAGCAGCTCGGTTCGTATCGACAACTGTCGCTGCATCTGCAGGCGTCTCCGGCTGCGCCATCTTTGCCTTCAGTTCTGCCGGAAGCCCCGCCAGATAGTACGGCAACGCATGCGCAGGAAAGAGAAGGATGCCCGCGGTGAGTATGCGCGGCCCCAGCACTTCGCCGCTCTCCACGCGCCGCCGCAGGGCGACCGTATTCTCTCCGTCCGAGCCGGTATCCACCACCGTCGCAAAGCCTGAATGGGTGACCATCTCGATCATCTGGCGCGCCAGTTTCTCCGCTGGCTGATTCGCCGCGTCATTCCACTTGGGTTCCATAAAATGCACATGCGCATTCCAGAAACCGGCAAGCACAACGCAGCCTTGGCAGGAAA
>PLZC01000418.1 GCA_003151985.1 Acidobacteriaceae bacterium | reverse complement strand
AGGACAAGATCTACGGAGTTCTTGCCTGGCAGCACCGGGATAACTTCCACCGGCAATACCCCATGATCGCGGAGTATCGTCTGTCTTGGTCCAATCTGAGTCCCATACGCCCGCATTTTGATTGGAGTCCATTCGAGCATTAGGAGAGTCGGCATAGAATCATGCCCAAATGTCGTTCATGCACAACATTGCTCTGGGGGGAAACTGTGCGCATACCCCGCTTGGTTTGGGCGCTCTTGGTTCCGGTGCTTGCTTTAGCGATCACCGTCGCGGCGTTGGCTTTTAATCTTCGGACTTCGACCATAGAAATGCATGCCTACGAATTCGATCGTTCCGGCCACGCTGCGCTAGCCAGGAACATTTTCAGGTGGGAGTGCTCCCGTTTAAAAGCGGAGGCGTGCCTATGGCTTCGTTTGGAACATGGCATCTTGCTGGAGAAGGCTGTGCCGGACCTTACGCGGGCGGTAGCCCTCTACTCTAAGTCCTGCGACGCTGACGAGGAGGCGGGCTGTATTGCTCTCGGCACCATGTACGAGCACGGACTTGGCGTTCCTCAGAATTACGCCCAAGCTGCAGTGCTCTATTCCGAGCTTTGCGGCAAAGGCAAAGCTGAGGGCTGCAGCAATCTCGGCAATCTGTACGCGGAAGGTGCCGGAGTGGAGGAAGATTCCTCTCGCGCTGCGGTCCTGTTCACCAAGGCTTGTGACACAGGTAATGCAAAGGGTTGCAATGGTCTCGGCGGCATGTTTACTGAGGACCGGGGTGTGACTCAGGACTATTCAAGGGCTCTCGAACTCTTTACCAAGGCCTGCAACGCGGGCTACGCCAATGGCTGCGTGAATCTAGGGACCCTGTACGAATACGGCCAGGGCGTCACTCAGAATTATTATTGGTCGGCGTCGCTCTATTCCAAGGCTTGCGATGCGGGAAGTGCCGAAGGGTGCGACCGTCTAGGCGATGCCTACAACGAAGGCCACGGCGTCAAGCAGGACTTCTCTCGTGCAGAGGCACTCTATTCTCAGTCTTGCAACGCAGGAAGCGACGAGGGCTGTTCCGACCTCGACGACAAGTACAGGAGGGAACATGAAAACGAAAACTGAGACGGCACCCTTTTGGCAGCCAGCAAACCGGCCATCGAACAACCGAGCCGACTGAAGGAAAAACCGATTGACGGTAGGAAATGACAATGCTTTGGGTAACCTGCATGAGGAATCTCAAGACGGGGAAGATGGAGTTGATCCCTCCGGGCGGCAAGCCCGCCGATGAGGACCCCAAATACGATCAGGATGTCCACATCGTTCCTTGCACCGACCAAAGCACTGAGACGGAGTTGTACTTTACCTTGGGAAACCATGACTTCAAGAGGAACTGCTATTGCCATCCAAAAATCAGGGAACAACTGCGAGGACGAACCCTTGTCATGCACGAGGATGGAGGTTGCGACCAAATGGGTAACGTCAAAAGTGACTATCAAAAGGTAAGTTCGTGTGTTCATGTCGAGTTCAAGGTGAGGGTGAGTGATCTCAAAAGTGCAATACGGCAGATAACCGTCAATCGAGGCGAGGGCAGGGCCACTGACTCTGTCGATGTTCTTGTGTCTGAATGTATCGCGACGTTTCGCGCTCTTGGAACCTCCGTGGAGGTTCCTGTGAACGGAATTCAGCCTGGAACTGCTCGCCTCCGGATTGCCACGCTGGAAAGATTCAGTGCCATGGCAAAGGCGTTCAAAGCTAAAGAAACCTCAGTCCAGTTTTGGGAGGGGATATTCAAAGTTGGCGGTTGGGGGACGAAAGATCCGGGAATTGTGCTCGGCGTTATTCCTGACCTGAGCCTCGACATGCCCTCGGACGCATCGTTTCTCGACGTTCTCGCTCTGGCGATTATTCTCTCTCCGGCGGGAGTCAAGATGCAAGGTTTGACAGGACGGATGATAAAAGCTGAAAGGGCCAAAGAGGACTCGATCGACCGGGCAACCCGGTCATTGGAACCATTGCGGGTTGAGCGGGAAAAGATCGCGGCACTCGTCGAAGACCACATCGCGGAAGCGGGAAAGCGTCTGCGCAGCAGCTTGCTGAAATGATTGAAGGGGTTCGCGAGGCTGAGAGGGAAGATCACGGACAGATGGTCGGCATTGCCGTTCTTAGAGTCCAGGAGGTCGCAGATTTCAACGTTGCGCTTCGCTGCGCTAGGCTTCGGCAACCGCTCACTTCGTAAACGAGCGGTCGCCGGGGAATTTTTTGCTTCTTCATCTCCCCTCGGATCTCCCTCAATGTGTGGCGAGCTGGTAGAGCAGGTAGACTCTCTCGCTTATTGGGTTCCAGTCACAGTCATTTGACAGTCCCGTTTATCGTCACTCCATCCAATGTGATGTCTACCCAATCGACCTGCTCTACCGCCGAGTCGCACTCAATATCCTTTGTTGTGCGCACTTGTCGGGTCCCAATTCAGACAGTACCCTGTTTTTTTGTTGTCAGTCTGAGTTCCTCAATCGCCTCATCGGTGCAGCCGCATTCATCGGCGGCCTGCAGGAGCGCGGCAGGGGTGGGAATAACTACGCTGCGCCCATGAGAAACTTTCGTATTGAACCCAAGCTCCCTTGCAATTACGCCAATTTGCCTTGGTTGCAAAGGAAACCGCTGGTTATCCCAGATGGATTTGGAAATGTCGCTGTACTTGATGTGACTGAATCGTGGAACACTGGAGAAGAATACCGCTTCGACAATTGCGCGAAGCACGAGTCCGTCCGGTTCGGAAGACTGGGCCTCTTTCAGTTCCGCAGTTTGTCCCAACAGCAGCGGTAGAACCTGTCCAGCAAACCCAAGGTCTCCACAGAACTGCGCGGCAGAGAGGAGCACTCGAAAGGAATTAAAAACGCGTGCGGCCACATTCTCGGGTTGCTCAATTCTGGGAGGCTCAAACGTGAGTGCGCTAATCAGTTCCCTGCCTTCAGCGTTCCACGAAGCTCTGTCCGCGAATTCCTCATATTGCCTATTATGATCTGGCCGGAATCGCACCGGAACGGCTCTACCGTCTAGAGCAGCATCAACAAAGGGAATTCTTCGGTGCAGGGCTGTTGCGCCGAAGTAAGGCTTCGACACGCTCTCCCACCAACCACTATCCAAAGCTGGAACCTTGTGCGAAGCCCTTGCGGAAGCTCTCTGGTACCGATCTGAGAGCATTCGTTCAAATGCTGCGTCCTTGTCATTCCAGGCGGAGTCCGCCTCTTCCACAATTGCCGTGCCCTCATGGCAGCCTGCAAACTCATCGCGGATCGCGGGGGCAGTCATTCCGCGAAGGCTAAAAGTAACCGGATGATAAGCGAAGTTGCCAATGATTGAAAGAGCTTGGCTCTTTCCTGTTCCCATCTTGCCGAGCAGAACGAGCATAGGGAAGGTATCGACGTAAGGCAGAGTGTGAGTTCCCAGCGTCCAGAAGGTCACGAGTTTGCGGTCCAGTTCCCCGAGGCCTGTTGAGCGCAGTAAGGACTCGTCCATTAATTTGACAGCCTTCGAGAATTTTTGCGCATGTGTCGCGCTGTTACGGGTGGGCGTATCTGGTATTCTTGTTTTAGACATTCAGCAACATACCTCCGAAGCGGCCCGTTCACAGCGGGCCGTTTCCCTTTGCAGGCGCTTGTGAGTTTCCTAGTGCTGGGACGCTCAGACTGATGCCATAGGGCCAGGTGCAGTTTGACAACGGTGTCTCCGAGACTTTTGAGCCTGCCATGCTGGGTGATCTCTCGCGTGACGCCAAAGAACTCGGCGATCATCGTCGTCATTGTTGTCCTGTCGTATCTATGGGGCTTGAACCAGCTTTTGGCGTGCCTAGGTGACTCGTTGTCCTCGTGGCTTGGGATGCGCGGACGAACTCTTCAATGTCTACCGGATCGAACAGAAGTCTGCGGCAAATTCTGGTTGGGTGAATGCGGCCTGTTCGAGTCCAAGCCCGAATCGTGTGCGGCGAGACATGCAACGCGGTGGCGACCTCTCGCAAGTCCATTAACCGTGTCAAATCATTCTCATTTGGCATCTTTCCCTCTCGTTTCGAGTGGTTTAATGCCGCTATTGCTTCTTCGGCATCGCTCGATGTATGATAATGTCATTGATCTAGTTTCGACGCAAGCAGTTTGGAGATACTCGTGAAACTCGTGCAAGAAACTAAGATTTGCCATCTAGGGGGAGCGGGGCGGTTTGAGTACGTCGTCACATCTCTGCCGGACGGGTCTGACAATTGGCTCGTTCGCGTTCGAGGTGAGCGCCCTAGCCAAGTGACAGAAGTGACTGAGGAAGAGTTGGTCGAGTATGCGAATTGCCGAGGAGAGATTGAGGCGGTCAAACGCTATATCAACAAATTTGGCCCGCCCTTGCTTATCGAGCAAGAGGGCGAAGAATTCTTCTACGCGGAGACGCTTGGACGGTGGAGAGCGTCGCAAATCCATTTCCAAGAAATATGGGACAGGATTCTTGGAATTGAGATCAGAAACGCATATACAACGAAAGGCCTCGGCAAGTATTTCCCAGAGCTCTGGAAGCCAAGGGAGCCTTTGAAGGCCGTCCAAGCCGAGGGGGAATTTCAGGTTTCAGGCGGTGGATTGATCTTCCAGGCAAAAACACACTACATGGCTTTGGTTATCAAAATGTTGGCTGTTTCGGTTGCCGGAAAACTACGCAAGTGTTCGAATCCCGGGTGCTCCAACACCCCTTACTTCATCGCGGAACACGGGAAAGTACAGTATTGCTGCCAAGAATGCGGGGCTTGGGGGCAACGGAAGGCAAAGCTCAAGTACTGGCGAGAAAAGAAGCAGGTGGGCCGGACGGAATCCAAGCCTGAATCGGTGCAGACACAAGGCCACTCGGCAGATAAGAACAAACGAAGAGGGAGGAAGAATGTCACTGAAAAAGCGCGGTAAAACTTGGCACTGCCATTTCGTTGTCAACGGGCAACGATTCCGTCAGTCGCTTGAAACAACGGACTGGAGAGAGGCGCAGGCCAAAGAGAAGGAACTGATAGCGGCGGCCTCAGAGGGTAAGTTGCACCAGACCTCAGCCACTCTTACCCGGCAACCGTTTGGGCTGGCGGCAGACGATTACGTGACTGCCCGCAAGCTCGAACTGGCACCGGCCAGCCAAGCGAAAGAGAAGCAATTGCTGGTGCAGTTGCGGGCATATTTCAAGCAGGAACCGCTCAAAGCGATCACGGCCAAGCGAATTATCGAATACCGAGCATGGCGGGCAGAGCAAAAGGTTGGACCGGCAACCTTGAATGCGGAGTTGGGAATCTTGCGGCGCATCTTGAAGCGGGCAAAGCTCTGGTCACGGGTTGCTGACGATATACGGCCCCTGAAGGAGCCGAGCACCATCGGGCGGGCATTGACTGAGGATGACAAGCAGCGGCTGCTTAAAACGGCTGTAATGCGGCCTGAGTGGGAGACGGCCTTCCTTGCGGCTATCCTGTGCCTGAACACAACCACAAGGGGCTGTGAGCTAAAAGGGCTGCAATGGTCAGACGTTGACCTGTTTGAGCGGACGGTGACGGTTCGCAAATCGAAGACCGCAGCAGGGGTCCGAGCCATCCCCCTCACGGATGTTGCTTGCTCTGCCCTGGCGAGATTGCGGACGCGGGCCGAGTCATTTGGCCGTGTGGACCCGGCGCATTATGTCTTTGCGGCCTATGGCACCAGAATGACCTTCAACGATACCAAGATCGTGGGTAGCAAGATGGTGGCATTTAACCCCACGAAGCACGTCAATAGCTGGCGGTCTGCATGGCGGACTCTGACGAATAAGGCAGCGCTGCCCGGTTTCCGGTTCCATGACCTTCGCCATTGCGCAATCACTTCGCTTGCGCAGAGCGGGGCATCAGACTCAACCATCATGGCCATTGCCGGACACGTCAGCCGCCGGATGCTGGAGCGGTACTCTCACGTCAGAATGGAGGCAAAGCGCAAAGCAGTGGAATCGCTCTCAGAAGGCACTGGATTGGTGGGTTATGACACAAACCGTGACACAAAAACTTCCGATATAGTTACAAAACCGATGTAAATTATTGATAAATATGGTAGGCACGACTGGACTCGAACCAGCGACCTCTTCCGTGTCANNAACCAACTGAGCTACGCGCCTGCTATGCAACAATTGGTAGTCTAACAGGATCGGGGCTGCGGGGAAAGACGAAGACTGTCAGACCTGAAGATGGTTGCGGACACATTGTCCGCGGACTCTGTCTTAAGGAGTGGCTATTGTCTTCCGTTATTTGAGCCTGCTATGAACGACGCTGCAAGCACACGAGTTAGTCCATTTCGCTATACGCCGAACCTGCTGACGCTGGCGCGGATCTGCCTGGCGCCCTTTCTGGTTGCCGCCATTCTCGACGATCACTATGCTTTAAGTTTCTGCCTGTTTGTTGCGGCAGGGTTGACAGACGCCCTGGATGGCACGGCTGCTCGCCTCCTGAAGCAGCGCACAGTACTTGGTCAATATCTTGACCCGGTTGCCGACAAACTGCTTCTCAGCACACTTTTCCTGGTGCTGATGCACAAGGGGCTTATCCCGGCTCATGTAACCGTTCTGGTCTTCGGCAGAGATGTGGGAATCCTGCTGGTGGCGGCCATTCTCTATGCGGCTGCAGGGCGTCGGGAATTCAGCCCCAGCCTCTTCGGCAAGGCCAACACCATTGCCCAGGTATCCGCGGTAGCCGCCGTGCTTCTGCATCAACTCGTTGCGGCGAACTGGGTGGTCGTGTTTCGCATGCTGGCACTCTATGCCACTGTGGGCCTGACGGTCGCCTCGGGACTGCATTACTCATGGGTCGCGGTGCGGCGGCTGGGCACACAGACTGCAAACGGCGCCGGCACAAAATAAGTCGGATTCCGGAAAGCCTTCAGAGGTCGTTAGGGACGTCCTCCGGTTCGACGGTTTCTTCGATCTCCATGTCCCGAAACTCTTCGGAGTCAAAGACCTCGCCACATTCCAGGCATTCGACATATTCAGCATCATCGTGCCGGGAGACAATTCGTACTTTCGGATGTTTACAGATTGTCGCCATCTCTGGTGGTAGACGCTCGAACTGAGTGCTCTTTCCGCCAGATTGTAGCGTTCTTCTCCACAATTTGAAACTGGAATTTGTTGAATTGTCGGTTGGCGAGGCAAATTTCTTCTGCGACGGTCCTTTTTGGTCTTGTGGCCATTATTTGCGGTGCTCCGGGGGATTTCCGAGCAAACTTGAAATCCCGACAGAATTGGTCGTATACTGAATGCGGACCGAAGAAGTCGGATATTGAATGCTCAAGCTCACCAAAAAAGCGGACTACGGGTTGATCGCGCTCAAGTACTTGGCTGAGCACCCGGAAAAGCCTGCGCTCAGCGCCAAGGATGTGGCCGACGCGTACGGAATCCCCGCGCAATTGTTGGCCAAGATCCTTCAACGGCTGACCAAAACCGGCCTTTTGCGGTCGCATGCCGGCATGAACGGCGGGTATGCTTTGGCGCGGGAGGCGCGGGAGATATCGGCCTACGAGGTGATTCTGGCCATCGACGGGCCGTTTTTCATTACCTCNNACCATCGCCGGAGTGCTGAAAAGCATCAGTATTCAAGATCTGGCAGAGCACGAACAACCAGCGGCGCATGCGAACGCCCCTGCGAGGTTGGTTTCATTAACGCTTTAAAGCAATCTTCCCCTTCGGGCCAGAGCAAAAAAGAGTGATGGCGCGGATGCAGTGATGATGAGGATGGAGACCGGAATGAGCACAGTAGCCAGCAATGTGGAAGTTCCCACAGGCGTACACTTGCCGATTTACATGGATAATCACGC
>PLZC01000315.1:220-6044 GCA_003151985.1 Acidobacteriaceae bacterium | reverse complement strand
GAGCGGCGCAGTGGCTCGTCGAGGCCGGATGTGAAGGCTGGAGAGACTGTTCTCCGAGGGGTTTTGGCCTGATGAGACAAGTAATCTGCGAACGCGCGGAAGCACGGGCAGAGGCCGAGGATGCGGATAGATATTCATGCTGCGTGCCGTTCTGGTTGAGGTGGCGAGCCGGTGTGCCAAAACCAAGGCCGCGAACGGACCAGCGCAAAAGGCGTCGATTCGGCAATCTCATAGTCGTTGTTGCCGGTCCATTTCATGAATTCTGAAGACGCGGCAACTTACGGAGTAGGGCGCTATCGGCCTGATACTGCTCGCCCGTAGGACCATCGGTACTGTTGGACCTGAAGGATGATGAACGTCTTGAAGTGTTCGAGCGATGCGCACACTGTGTGCAATACCGAGCAGAGGATGCACGCTGGTGAGAGTTCAATCGAAGTAACGCACTTTTTCACAAGGACTCATTCTATGGTTTCTCTGTTTGACCCCATCCAGATCGGCGAGATCCACTTACCGAATCGGATTATTATGGCTCCGCTTACTCGTTTGCGGGGCACATCAAAGCACATTCCCACGCAACTCATGGTCGAATACTATACCCAGCGGGCAGATGCGGGCCTGATCATCTCCGAAGGCATACCGGTTGTACCGCAGGGCGTTGGCTACGACAATGTGACGGGGATTTGGTTGCCGCAGCAAATCGAAGCCTGGAAGCTGGTGACCCAGTCAGTGCACCAAGCTGGCGGTCGCATCTTTGCACAACTCTGGCATGTGGGGCGCATCTCGGACCCGCGTTTTCTTGATGGCAAACTTCCGGTTGCTCCCAGCGCTATCCGCCCTGCGGGCCATGTAAGCCTGGTGCGCCCGGCTACTGAATATGTAACGCCGCGCGCTCTTGAGACGTCCGAAATTCCGGGCATCGTCGATGCCTTCCGCAATGGAGCAGAGAACGCAAAGTTAGCTGGTTTTGACGGCGTGGAGATACATGGGGCCAATGGCTACCTGCTCGATCAGTTCCTGCAGGACGGATCCAATCAACGTACCGACGCATATGGCGGATCGATTGAAAACCGTGCCAGGCTCATGCTTGAAGTCGCCGATACGGTGATCTCAGTTTGGGGCGCCAAGCGTGTGGGGATGCATCTGGCGCCGCGCGGCGATTCGCAGGACATGCATGATTCAAATCCGCCGGCAACCTTCGGCTACGTGGCGCGTGAGCTAGGGAGGCGCGAACTCGGCTTCCTGTTTGCACGCGAGTATTTCGGACCCGACCGATTGGGTCTGCAACTCAAGAGACAGTTCGGCGGCGTATACATCGCAAATGAGAAATACACGCTGGCAAAAGCGAGTCAGGTCATCGAGGACGGTGAGGCAGATGCGGTAGCGTTCGGTCAACTCTTTATTGCCAACCCA
Organism: Acidobacteriaceae bacterium; assembly: GCA_003151985.1. GTDB lineage: Bacteria > Acidobacteriota > Terriglobia > Terriglobales > Acidobacteriaceae > Telmatobacter. Next base: position 4,634 of record PLZC01000315.1, on the reverse strand, counting down.
GATCTTCCGGCGCGGTTTACGAGCAATGCGCCGCTCAATGTGCCGGACCCAAGCACCTTCTTTACATCGGGGCCGCATGGCTATACTGACTACCCTGCGCTGAGTGTGTAGCGAGTGAATCAATGTAGTCATTGTCAAGTTGGTCTGTTGGTTTCTTGACAGCAGTAGTTGGACGATGCAAACGAGGAACCTCGATGAATAAGACCATCCGCCTATTGCAGGCGCATCACAGCAGCCGCAGCTATAAGGTCGACCCAATCCCGGAGGAGATTCTTGAAGCTATCATCGAATCCGCACGTCGCGCTCCGACGTCCACCAACAGCCACGAGATATCGCTCGTGGTGGTACGCAATTCAGAGAGCCGCGCACGCATAGCCGAGATTGCCGGTGGCCAGCCATGGATCGCGCAGGCCCCGGTGTTCATCGCGGTCATCGCAGACCTCTACAAGACTGGCCTGGGCGTAAAGAAGGCCGGTGCCGAGCAAGTATTCCAACGCAGCCTTGAAGGGATACTGGCTGCGGTTAGCGATGTCGGAATCGCAATGGCGACGCTTATGACTGCGGCACGCGCATTAGGTCTCGGCGTCGTCCCCATTGGGGGAATTCGCCGCGATCCGCAGGCAATGATCGATCTGCTTGAGTTGCCGCCGAACACTTTCCCTGTAGACGGAGTGGTTCTCGGCTATGTTGCCGAGGAGTCTCCGCAAAAGCCCCGCATGCTGATCGAGAGCTTCCGACATGAGGAAAAGTATCATCCAGAAGCGCTGAAGCCGGCGATTGACGCCTACGACCGGACCCTCCAGGAGTATTGGCAGAAGATTGGGCGCACCGACGGGTTGTCATGGTCGGCAAATATGGCACAGCAATATGGCACGTTTTCGCGATTGATCAAGTCTGTCGCCCAAAAACAAGGCTTCACGATCGAGGTGTAATCAGATGAGCAGACCTGGCAATAATCGCCCAGTGCCACAGGCTCAAGAGCACGATCCCGTTTGCGGAATGGAGGTCGATCCATCGAAGGTGGCGGCGAGCGTTGCATATCAGGGCGCCACTTTTTACTTCTGCAGCCAAAGCTGCGCTGCAAAGTTCCGGACGGCACCGGAGAAATACGCGCAGAATCATCCGAACGCATCCCCGTCACCAACGCAGGCGAAGACCGCACTGCAAGGCGAATACACTTGCCCGATGCATCCGGAGATCAAACAAACGGGTCCGGGCAACTGCCCGAAATGCGGCATGGCACTGGAACGATCGACCGCACCCGCAAAGCATACTGAATACACTTGCCCAATGCATCCGCAGATCGTGCGCGACGCGCCTGGCTCATGCCCAATCTGCGGCATGGCGCTGGAACCTCGGGAAGTGACCACTGAAGACGCCAATCCAGAACTTGCCGATATGACGAGGCGGCTTTGGATCAGCATCGCACTTGCCGTACCTATGCTGGCGCTGATGGTTTCAGCGGTTATGCCTTCCATGCCCATGCAGCGCCTGTTCTCACCAGGAATATGGGCTTGGATCGAGTTCGGGCTGGCAACGCCAGTAGTTCTGTGGTGTGGGCTACCCTTCTTCGTCCGAGGCTGGCAATCGGTGGTGCATCGCAGTCTGAATATGTTCACGCTGATCGGCCTTGGTACCGGGTCGGCTTATATCTACAGCGTTTTCGCGACCATCGTTCCGCAGATTTTTCCCGCATCGCTTCGTGGGAGCGGAGGGCAAATCGATGTGTACTTCGAGCCGGCTGCGGTGATCGTCGCGCTGGTTCTTCTGGGCCAGGTGATGGAACTGCGTGCGCGCAGCCAGACCAGCAGTGCGATTCGAGCGCTGCTGGGCCTGGCTCCAAAGAACGCCAGGCGGCTTGACGACAAGGGCGGCGAAGCCGACGTGCCGCTCGACCAGGTTCAAGTGGGCGACCGGCTCCGCGTACGCCCCGGCGAAAAGGTGCCCGTGGATGGAAACGTGGTGGAAGGCCACAGCTCCATTGATGAATCGATGATCAGCGGAGAGCCCCTTCCTGTGGAGAAAGTCGCGGGCGCGAAGGTGACGGCGGGGACGGTCAACGGAACCGGCGGATTCGTGATGCGCGCAGAGCGCGTGGGCGCCGACACGCTGTTGTCGCAGATTGTGAAGATGGTCAGCGAGGCGCAGCGGTCGCGGGCGCCGATTCAGCGGCTCGCGGATCGTGTTTCTTCGTACTTTGTGCCGGCCGTGATCGTGGCGGCCATCGTCACCTTCGTCGTGTGGCTCTCCGCCGGTCCTGAGCCGCGCTTCGCACATGCCCTTGTAAATGCTGTGGCTGTGCTGATTGTCGCTTGTCCGTGCGCTCTTGGGCTCGCCACTCCCATGGCGATCATGGTGGGCACCGGCCGTGGTGCGCAGGCAGGCATTCTCATTCGCAATGCGGAGGCGCTCGAAATCTTCGGCAAAGTCGACACGCTCATCATCGACAAGACGGGAACGCTCACGGAAGGGAAGCCAACGCTGAGTTCTGTTATTCCCCAACCGGGGATTGATGAATCGAACCTATTGCAACTCGTCGCCAGCCTCGAACGTTCCAGCGAACATCCTCTGGCGGCAGCCATTGTGAAAGGCGCCGAGGCAAAGAACATTGCCCTCGTCGATGTGGCTGGATTCAATTCTGTCACTGGCAAGGGCGTGACGGGATCTGTGCCTGGCAAGCAGATAGCGGTTGGCAACGCAGAACTGTTCGGCGGGCTTTCGATCGATCCTACCCCGCTCCTCGATCGTGCCGAAGAGTTGCGTAAACAAGGCCAGACGGTGATGCTGGTTGCCCTGAATGGTAAGGCGGCTGGAATCGTCGGCGTCGCCGATCCCATTAAAGAATCCACGCCCGATGCGATCCGCGAACTGCGAGCGGCGGGCTTGAACGTCATCATGGTCACGGGAGACAACGCAACAACAGCCAAGGCAGTTGCCGATAGACTGGGCATCGAGTTCAGAGCCGGAGTATTGCCTCAAACGAAGGCGGAGGTGGTCAAAGAGTATCAGCTAAAGGGCGCTGTGGTTGCAATGGCTGGGGACGGAGTGAACGACGCGCCCGCACTCGCGCAGGCCGACATTGGAATCGCCATGGGCACCGGTACCGATGTGGCGATGGAGGCTGGCAGCATCACACTATTGAAAGGCGATCTGCGCGGGATTCTCCGCGCCCGTCATCTGAGCAAGTCGACGATGCGCAACATCCGCGAGAACCTGTTTTTCGCTTTCGTTTACAACGCCGTCGGTGTGCCGCTGGCCGCGGGTGTACTTTTTCCAGCCTTCGGCTTGCTTTTGAATCCGATGATCGCAGCGGCTGCCATGAGCTTCAGCTCCGTCTCAGTGATTGCCAATGCGCTGAGACTGCGAACGACAAAGCTTTGAATCGTTTATGAAATGTGATCGTTGGGAAGTGAATGTGGGACGAGTGGAATTCTCCGCTTTGATCCTTAATGACCAGATATGCTCATGGCCGCTATGAAAAGGTTTCAGATGGAGAGATTTGCGGGTGAGGCAAAGTCATCAGGGGATTTGACAATCGCGATGCTGAATTGGTCCACGCGGATCAACGTCGACACTTTAACACTTTCCGTGGAGAACAATGCCCCCGTCCAGCTCGATGAGGTGATATCCGATCCTCGCCTGTGTGCCGCAGTTGTCGTTGCCCACCCGGACGACGAGACTCTCTGGTGCGGTGGCTACATACTGACCCATCCGGAGTTTCACTGGCGCATCGTGACCCTATGCAGAGCATCCGATCCGGACCGTGCCCCAAAGTTTCGCCGGGTATTACAGCGATTGGGGGCGGAGGGTGAGATGGCGGATCTGGATGATGAGCCCGACCAATTGCCGCTACCAATCGAACAGGTTCAGGAAACCATAGCCCGATTATTAGCTGGAATCAGCTACAGTCTGATTCTCACCCACGGCCCGAAGGGCGAGTACACACGACATCACCGTCATGAGGAATGTTGCCACGCAGTCGTCGAACTCTGGCAATCTGGCCGCATCTACACAGACCGACTGTGGTCGTTTGCTTACGAAGACGGCGATCGTGCGTATTTGCCGCGGGTTCGAAACGACGCGGATCGGCGGGATGTGCTGACGGACAATCTCTGGCTTGAAAAACGCCGGTTGATTACGGACGTTTACGGGTATGGCATCGACAGTTGGGAATCAAGGACCGCTCCTCGTGAAGAAGGATTCTGGTGCTTCGACTCAGCACAGGCAGCGGCAAAACGTGCGGCATTCGTGGGGCAACAATCGTGAAAGTACTTGTATTGAGCGAATATCCGGCGCCGGCGGCAGGCTTGGCCCTGCAAGGTGAGCTTTTGTACAGGGGCCTGTACGAGATGGGCGTGGACGTTCACCCGGTCCACCTGGAATCGGACTTGGAGAAGGAGTGGTACTATCGCTG
>PLZC01000315.1:0-187 GCA_003151985.1 Acidobacteriaceae bacterium | reverse complement strand
CTTCCTGTGGGTTGCGGCACGGACCTCTACGCGCCGCACAGCCGCGATGAGTTCAAGGTCCAGGAGATCCGCGAGGCTTTGGGAATTTCGGATGACCAGTTGATGATCTTGACCGCCGGCGGAGACGGCGCTTCCAAAGGTGCTCAGGAGGTCATGCAGGCCTTGGCGCTGATCGATAGCGAGGTCC
>PLZC01000112.1 GCA_003151985.1 Acidobacteriaceae bacterium | reverse complement strand
ATACTTAAGTGAACAGTATTAGGACTAATTACGATAACAATGTACGTTCATGCGATTGCCTTGGGTGTGGAGGTAACCTGTTGTCTACACGGATACCTGTGAGTGAACGAGCCCAACCCGCGACGGGAAGGCAAACCTGGAAAGTGACCCTGGCCTACGATGGGACGGACTTTCGCGGCTGGCAGGTTCAGCCCGGCGAGTCGACCATTCAAGGGGTATTGCAGGCTGCGCTGGGCCGGATTGTTGGTGAAGCACCCCTGCCGCAGGGATCGGGACGCACCGATGCCGGCGTCCACGCGCTCGGCCAAGTGGCCAGCTTCGCTCTCCAGGCGCCAATCCCTCCGGAAAACCTCCTTCGCGCTCTCAACCGCACTTTGCCGCTTTCGATCAGGATTCTCGAGGCAAAAACGGTGGCCAGCAAATTCCATGCACGGCATTCAGCCACGGCCAAAACCTATGAATACCGGGTTTTCCAGGGCGAGATATGTTCTCCGTTCCTGGCGCGCCATGTGTATTGCTCCGCCTGGCGGCTGAACATGGATGCGCTGGCTGAGGCGGCCCGCATGTTTCTGGGCGAGCACGATTTCCTGAGCTTCGCCGCGACCGATCCGGATTTGCGGACGCGGCGGCTCTGCTCCGGTCCGGAAGTCGAGGGGGGGCCCCAAGTGCCGGTCTCAGTGGTTCGGACTATCTATTCTTCCGCCTGGGAGCAACGGGAAACCGAGTCAGGGGCGCTTCTTGTGTATCGCGTCCGGGGCAATGGGTTTCTGCACCACATGGTGCGCAACCTGGTGGGAACCATGCTCGATGTGGGACGCGGCCAGATGGTTCCCGGAGACATTCCAGGGATTCTTGACGCGCGGGCTCGTTCAGAGGCTGGTCCTACTGCTCCGGCGCGCGGGCTGTTTTTGCATTCGGTGGAATACGAATCCAGGCCTACAGCGACCGAATAGAGATTGAATACAGTCCAAATTAGGTCTATATTTTGACTGATCGCGTGTACACGCTGGAGGTTTATGCGCTACTCAACCCAGATCAAGCCCATCAGCTATGTGAAATCCCATACCGCCGAACTGCTCGACCGGATTACAGAGGAACGTGAGCCCATCATCATTACTCAGAACGGAGTAGCGCGCGCTGTTTTGGTGGACGTTTCCAGCTTTGAGCAGATGCAGGAGACCTTGTCGTTGCTCAAGGTTTTGGCGCTTGCCGACAAGGAAATCGAAGCCGGAACGACTGTCCCGATTGAAGACGTAATGGCCGAGTTTGGCGTGGAAGGCTGAGAGTTCCGGATGGCTTCGAATGTTCGGTTTACGGTTGGCGCGCGGAAGGATTTGCGCAGCATTCACGCATATATTGCGGAGAATGACTCCTTGGAAAAGGCGGACTATGCAGCCAGGGAAATTGTTCGCGCGGCTTTGACCCTAAATGAACTCCCGGAACGAGGAACGTACCCTCCGGAGCTCGCATCACTCGGGAGCCGAATGTATCGGCAGATATTCTTCAAGCCGTACAGGATTCTTTACCGGATTCGCGGCAACACCGTCTACGTTGCCGTGATTGCCGATGGCCGCCGAGATATGGCATCTCTGCTCTTGAGGAGGCTGCACGAGGCCTGAGGCGAGCCCAACTTGAGCCTTCGCAATAACCTCGCGTGCAACCCCTGCTACCCTGAGACAATCCGGATGGAGATCTTCCCTCGCAACTCGGCATTCTCTCGGGTAACGGCACAGGCCGCACAGCGGCCGGTTCATGCTGCTTTTGCCTGGCTTCACGCAAATCCAAAAACGATCATGGACTGGCAAGCGAAACTGGTTGCGATTCCGGCGCCGCCTTTTGGTGAAAAGGCCCGGTCGGAGTGGCTGGTCTGCCGCTTTGCCGAGGCGGGGCTTTGCAAGGTGGAAAGGGATGAGGTCGGAAATGTCCTCGGCTTCCTTCCAGCCGCCAGGTTGTCGCCCGACAGCACCGGGCCGGTCGTTGTTGTATCCGCCCACCTGGATACTGTCTTTCCTGCAGAAACACCTTTGAACCCCGTGGTGGAAGGCTACCGCCTGTGTGCTCCGGGAGCTTGCGACAATGCAGCCGGAGTGGTGGGGATGCTGGCCATTGCGCAGGCGCTGGTGCAGTCCAGAGTGGAGTTGGCAGCGGAATTGCTATTTTTGGGCAACGTGGGCGAAGAAGGTGAAGGAGATTTGCGCGGAATGCGCTATTTCTACAATCAGAGCGCTTTGGCCGGCCGCATCGCCGCCCACATTGTTCTGGATGGAGCGGGGGCGGACTCGGCCGTAACCCAGGCCCTGGGGAGCCGCCGTTATCAGGTCACGATCACGGGCCCCGGCGGGCACAGCTTTACCGACGCGGGCACTCCCAACCCGATTACAGCTCTGGCTTCAGCGCTGGCGGCATTCGCGGAAACTCCGCTGACGGAAGAGCCTCGCTCGACGCTCAACGTGGGGACCATTCAAGGGGGGACCAGCGTCAACTCGATCCCGGAAATCGCTCAAGCCGCCATCGATCTGCGCTCCACCGCACCGGAGCAAATCCTGCGCCTCGAGGTCGCCCTGCATCGTGCTGTCGAGGATGCCGTCGACTATTGGAACAGACAGAGCAAGTTTCTATCGACACGCACCAAGGGGCCGCTTGCGTACACGATCACGAAGATCGGCGACAGACCAGCCGCTTGTTTGCCAGGTGATTCTCCGCTGCTTGATACTTTGCGGGCGGTTGACAGGCATTTGCGCCTGAACACAGACCTCCGCCTGGGCTCGACCGACGCGAATATACCGCTTTCGCTGGGGGTTCCTGCTTTGTCGATGGGCGCGGGCGGCGAGGGTGGAGGAGCCCACACGCAGGCTGAGTGGTACTCCGCCAAGGATCGTGAAGCGGGCCTGCGGCGCGTGCTGCTGTTGACGCTGGCCATGACGGAACGGGCGGCGGAGCAATAAGCGGTCTCTGCTAAACTCCGCCCATGCACGTTCGCTCAAGCCTGTTCCTTGCTGTCCTTGCTGCGGCCTCGCTTTGCCCTGCTCAGACTACCGCGAGACCGAGTGCATCAAGGTCAACGAGGCCAACGAGGCCTGCTGCCGCCAAGACCGGGGGTGCTCCTGAGGTCATTTTTTTCGACGGAGCGATCTACACCGGCGCGGGCTTCGCGGAAGACCACCCTCAAACCGTGGAGGCAATGGCTATCGGCGGCGGCAAGGTGCTGGCGATAGGAACCAACCAGGAAATTACACGGCTGGCGGGACCACATACACGGTTGCGCGATCTGGGTTCCGCCAACACGGGAGTTTTCATTTATCCCGGGTTCAATGACGCGCACACCCATCTTGGGGAGGCGGGCCGGACCAAGATGAACGTAGATTTGACCGGCGTGAGTTCACTGGCCGCTATGCTGAGCAAGATCGAGTCATTTGCCCGAAACGCTGCGCCCGGCGGCTGGCTCACCGGCGGCAATTGGGATCACACCCTGTGGGCCGAAAAAGTTTTGCCCACTCGGCAGGACCTCGACAAAGTTACGGGCGGGCATCCCACATTTCTGAATCGCATCGACGGCCACATCGCTATCGCAAATTCGACAGCCCTGGCCGTAGCGGGCATCACGGGACGGACCGCGCCGCCGCAAGGCGGAGCGATCGACCTGGATGTCAAAGGGGAGCCTACCGGCATTCTTCGCGAATCGGCGCAGGGACTGGTGTACAAGGCGATTCCGCCACCCAGCCACGACCAGCGCCGACGCGGCGATGAGCTGGCGATTGCAGACGCCCTTTCACACGGCGTTACCAGCGTGCAGGATTTCAGCGACTGGCAGGATTTTCTGGTCTTTGAAGAGATGGAGAAGGAAGGCAAGCTCAGCCTGAGAATTTCGGAATGGTTGCCGTTTGTGGCGCCTCTGGAAAAGCTGAAAGAGATGCGTGCCCATCACAATCCCAATGACCCCATGCTGCACACGGGCATGCTGAAAGGCTTTATGGATGGTTCGCTGGGGTCGCGAACCGCTGCCATGAAGGCTCCGTTCGCCGACGACCTGGCAAACACCGGCCTGCCCCAATTCACGCAGGAACAATTGAACAGCATGACCGCAGAGCGAGCGCGGGCCGGATTTCAATTGGGCTTCCATGCTATCGGAGACAAGGCTTCAACAATGGCTTTGGACGCCTACGCGGCGGCGTACTCTCAACCAAGTGCGTGCAAAGCGGCGCGCAACCGGATTGAGCATGCACAGGTGGTCGATCCGGCCGACATACCGCGGTTCGCAAGGCTGGGGGTCATCGCTTCCATGCAGCCTAACCACTTGCTTACCGACATGAACTGGGCCGAAGACCGGCTTGGTTCGCAGCGCGCTGCGTATTCTTACGCTTGGAAGGCGTTTCTCGATGCCGGTGTGCCGCTGGCCTTTGGCACGGACTATCCGGTAGAACCCGTGACGCCGTTCCGCGGGCTTTACGCCGCTGTCACGCGCAAGAACGAGGCTGGAAACAAGGAGTATTTCCCGGAGAATAAGCTCACACGGGGGCCATCGCTCTATGCCTACACGCAGGGTTCGGCCTACGCCGAGTTCGCCGAGAAGCACAAAGGAAAGCTGTTGCCGGGATACGATGCGGATTTCATTCTGGTGGACAGGGACCTGTACAAGGTGGATGCGGCGGCGATTCTGGGCACGGTGGTGCTGGAGGCATTCGTTGCCGGGGAGCAGGTGTATGCGGGGAAGGTCGAGATCCGATAGGCTGCGGTGCTGCGGAAGAGGACTTGAATCAAGACAACAATCCAGGAAAGTGTCTCTCATCGGGGAGGCTTTGCCTAAAAAGTGCATAAAACGAACTCCCTCTTCGGCGCTGTCATCCTGAGCTTTGCGAAGGATCGGCGGTTGTTCCTCGACGTTTCCGCTTGGCGGTCTTCCAGGAGTTATGTCTGGATGCGCTACCTCCCGGCCCTCTTAGCCCTCCGCACCGCTTCATACAATTCGCCGACCGTGAATTCACGAATGGTGGGTGCAGTTGTGCTAAACAACGTAGTCATTTCGAAAGGCAACATTCCGAGGCCGCCGCCTTCTGAGTGGAAGAGGTATTCATTTGTTTTAAGGTTGAATGTTTCGCGCACTTCTGTTTCCTCAGAGCAGAGGGTCACGTCAAACCGCTTTTCTGTGGCTTCCAACAGGTCATCACCATCATCTCCCGTCAGTCCAAGATCGCGCTCAAACTGTGTCTCCTGTGTTATCCGCTTACGATTGGCAACAGACCAGTACTCGCGAATGAAAGCGGCAAATTCGTCGAACGTCAGGTCGTCCATACCTCCTCAAGACTACCTCCTAGTACATCGATTCCGAAATAACATTGCAGTTGACTAGACGACGGACAGGGTTTCCAGCTTGTACTTCCAGCGGAAGACCACGGGAGCCTGATTGACCTCTTTGAGGTATAGGTCGATTCGTGCCTTCAGCTCGTCGGCGGAGGCGACTCGGATTCCGCGCAGCAGGGTCTTGGCCATTTTGCCGAAGAATGATTC
>PLZC01000278.1 GCA_003151985.1 Acidobacteriaceae bacterium | reverse complement strand
CTGCGCGGCGGCCTGCGCGGCGGCACCGGCTCGGGCGACATCAAAGTGAGTGGAACACCTACCTCAAATTGGCACTTGGAAACCGGGTCCGGAAACGTTGAATTCTGGGCCGGCAGCGCTCCTCTCACGCTGGACGCATCAACCGGCTCAGGCAGCGTTCACACCGACCGCGAGATGCTGACCCAGGGCTCGTCAGACCGTCACCACGTTACCGGCAAGATCAACGGCGGCGGCCCTACAGTCCGCATTGAGACCGGCTCGGGCGACATTCGCGTTCACTAGAAATTGGTCTGTCAGTTTCGTAGTTCGAGTTCATCTTTCCTTCCACAGGCGAAGGCCCATGCGGCTCCAAGGGAGGGCCTCCGCCTGCTTTTTTTGCCCTCCCCCCGCGCTTTGATTGTCTAGTTGGTCCGTAACCACCTCCCGGTTAAACTGGTCTTATGGTTCATGTAATTCGTCCCCTCCCCGTCGAATCCCTGAAACTGCTGGTCTTCGATCTCGATGGCACGCTGATCGATTCCGCACAGGACTTGTGCAACAGTGTCAACGCCACATTGGCGCACTTTGGCCGCGAGCGTCTTCCAGACGAAATGGTCGCCGGCTTCATCGGTGACGGCGCCATGATGCTTATCCGCAGGGCGTTCTCCGCAGACGCCGACGTCCCCGTGGACGAGGTCGTCCTGGCCGAGGTCTATCTCTTTTTCCTGGACTACTATCGCGAGCATAAGCTCGATTTCACTTATGCCTACGATGGCGTTCTCGAGGCATTGGCCGCCCTGAAGGTCCTGCACGGACCGCCCGGCGGCGAGGCTCGAGCAATGGCCGTATTGACCAACAAACCCGTTCGCCCGGCACAGGCTATTTGCGAGGCGCTGGGCTTGGCTCCGTACTTTCTTAATATTTATGGCGGCAACAGCTTCCCAACCAAGAAACCCGACCCAGGCGGTTTGCTTGCTGTTATGCACGAGGCCGGTGCTCGGCCGGAAGAAACAGTGATGATCGGCGATAGCAACGTCGACGTGCAGACAGCGCGCAACGCCGGAGCCTGGAGCATCGGCTGCACCTTCGGCCTCGCGCCCGAAACCCTGGAAATCACCCAACCCGACGTGCTGGTCGATTCGCCAGCGGATTGGACAGCAGCGCTAAGTCCTCGCAAGATAGATTTAACCCGTTAGCTTGAGAGAAGTCGGTCTACCAAAACACTCATCGATGCGGAACTTCTCATGGGCTTTGCGCGTACCGAATGGAGAGACGCCCATCATGAAAAAGCGAATTTTGCTCCTCTGTCTGCTTGCTGCCGCCTTCGCGGTCGCGGCTCTGCCTGCCCATGCCGATCGCGACGCGGTCCAGTTCGGCTCCAATATTCATGTGGCCCGCGACTCATCTGTGCATGATGCCGTCTGCTTTTTCTGTAGTGTGGACGCCGAGGGCGAAGTCACTGGCGATATCGTTGTCTTCTTCGGAGGCATCCACATCGCCGGCGCCGCCCACCACGACGTGGTCAACTTTTTCGGCACCGTCAAGGTGGAAGACGGCGTCTCTATCGGTCAAGACCTGGTGAGCATGTTCGGCAGCATCCGACTCGGAGAGAACGTCTCCGTAGGCAAGGACTTGGTGGCCATGTTCGGCAGCGTGCATGCGCCCAATTCGGTCACCGTGGGCAACGATCGCGTCGTGCAGCCCGGCTGGGTATTATGGATTCCTCTGCTTGTTGTCGGGCTGATTGTGATTGTCATCGTGCGAGAATATCGCAGCTATCATCGGCGGCTGCTGCTTCGGGGTTATCCGTTCCCACCGCAGAAGTAAGCCCGCGTACCAACGCACAGCCCGGCCCTGTACGCTGAAATCATGCAGATCGTCCCACCGCCGAGCCCGCGCGCCCTTCGCATTGTGATACCCGGAGGCAGCGGGCAGGTTGGCCAGGTGCTGGCGCGCTACTTCCAGGAACGCGGCCACCACATAACTGTACTTACTCGCGGCCCTTACACCGCGCCCTGGCAAACGGTTCACTGGGATGGCCGGAACCTGGGCCCTTGGACCGAATACCTCGAAGGCGCGGACGTCTGCATCAACCTTGCCGGCCGCAGTGTTAATTGCCGTTACGGCCCCACCAACCGGCAAGAGATTTACGCTTCCCGCATTCAAACCACACGCCTGCTCGGTTATGTGATTGCCACGCTCGCCGACCCGCCCAAAGTATGGCTCAACGCCTCAACGGCGACCATCTATCGCCACTCCATTGACAGGGACATGGATGAAGCCACCGGCGAACTGGGCGGCAACGAAGCCACTTCCAGGTGGCGCCGGGCACCAGACACGTGGAATTTTTCCATCAACGTGGCCAAGGACTGGGAGGCTGCCTTTTTTGCGGCCAAGACCGCGCGCACCCGCAAAGTGGCCTTGCGCAGTGCCATCACCTTCAGCCCCCAACCCGGCGCCGCATTTGGAACATTTTCGAACCTCGTCCGGCTGGGCCTCGGCGGCCGCCAAGGCAACGGCCGTCAGTTTGTCTCCTGGATCCACGAGACCGACTTTGCCCGCGCCGTCGATTTCCTCATCCACCGCGAGGACATGGATGGCCCCGTCAACATCGCCGCCCCCAACCCGCTCCCCAACCGCGAATTCATGGCCGCGCTGCGCGATGCATGGAACATACCGAACGGTCTGCCTGCTCCCTCACTCGCCATCGAGTTAGGCGCGTTGCTGCTGCGCACCGAGTCCGAACTGGTTTTGAAAAGCCGCCGCGTAGTCCCAGGCCGACTGCTCGATGCCGGGTTCGAATTCGAATTTCCGGAGTGGCCCGAAGCCGCCGAGGACCTGGTCCACCAATGGAAGCAGAGGGAATAGGAAATAGGATTCTGTCGACAAACCAGGCTCGCTTTCTGTTCCCTGTTCCCTTGTTCCCTCGTTCCCTGTCTTTCACTTTTTCGGCGTCACGTTGGTTACCGGCAAATCCCAGTGCGAGATAAGAATCTCAAACCGCCGCTGTTCTTCCTTCTTATAAGTCTCCTGATCGGGCCATAACTCCTTGATGAATGCCTCTTCGTCGGGGTTAGCCGTGTTGGCCACGGTCGCGTTTTTATAAGTGATCGTGACGCGATAATCCCAGCGCCCATCCTCCGATGTGTGAAAGGCCGGCGACTCGATCTTCAACGCCACGATCCGACCGGTGGATTGGACTTTCTTGAGCAGCGGGAAATGGTTCTTGAGAAACAGTTGCAGAAACTCCGCCTGATGGCCCCATTGGCACTTGTAATAGTACTCAGTCGTGTAGGGCTGATCCACGCCGCCCTGCGGCGGGGCGCCCTGAGCAAGCATCGGTGCGGCAAGTGCAATAGTAAATACCAAAGCTAGAAATCCAATCAGAACCCTGCGCATGAAGCCTCCTTAAGTTGGTAGGTTGAATTGTACCGCCTGCAACCTTACTCCCTGCTCCCGGCCATCGGTGCAGTAACCCGCGGTCGAATTCCCTCGCCAATAGGCCCCTTGTGGTCGAGCTTCCGGTTCAGCCACTCTGTCATCAGCCGTTCCCAGTCCGGCACACCCGGAATCTTGTTCCAGCCCCCCGTGCCATGCTTGCCGCCGCGAATGACAATCGTCTCGCAACTAACTCCGACTTTGTGCAGCGCGTTCTCGAGATTCACGGTCTCTGAAACCGGAATATACTCGTCCTGGTCGCCGATAATCTGCAGAAACGGTGGGTCGTCTTTCGTGACATAAGTTATCGGAGATGCTTCCCTGATAGCTTCCTTCTCGCCTTTCTGAGCAATCAGCGGGTCAAGGAACCGATGCACGTCCGCGTTTAGAGGAACAAATTCAAAGCTGCTTTGCGCAAACAGGCTTACCACTGCCTGCGCCTTGGCACTCTCGCGTTCCACGGGATTGGCGGCTTTTGGGTCGCCGGGCGCATTCAACAACCCAACCATATTGCTCAGGAAGCCCCCCGCAGAGCCGCCCACCAAGGCGATCTTGTCCGGGTCTCCATTCCACTTCTTTGCGTTATAGCGGATGTAACGTACAGCCCGCTGCACATCCAGCACCATGTAGGGGTAAGGATACTTCGGAGCCACGCGATAATTCACCGAGAAAACCGCAAACCCTGCCGGAGCAAGAAAATCCGCAACATAAGCTTCGCTGCCGCTCTTGCTGTCGCCGCCGTGGTAACCGCCTCCATGAATAATGATCACAATCGGATGAATACCCTCGCCCTTGGGCGCATAGTAATCCATCGTCAGCGGCTGTCCTTCCGCGGTACCGTACAGCAACCCTTCCTGCGTCGGAATTCGGCTCTCCGTAGCCATCAACACCACTGGCCCGAACAGAAGTAGAACGGCAATATATAAATGCCGGGTGACATACATCTTCAGCATCAATAGATCTCCTTACTACTCCATAGTAAGGCCCTGCAACTCGCGCATCCCACCGAAGCAAACTCGAGTCACCAGAAATCTCTGCACCCTCAGGGGCGTGTCACGAATCCAAAGTTGCACAGGAGAAACGTCCCAAATGTCTCAGAAAATCGCATTCATCACTGGCGGAAATCGTGGTCTCGGCTTTCAAACCGCACTCGAGCTCAAAAACGCTGCAAGAGTCGTCATCGGCTCCCGAGACCTCGAACAGGGAGAACTGGCAGTGGACAAACTTCGCGCCGCAGGGGTTGACGCCGCGGTTATTCAATTCGATATCACTGACCCGGCCGCTCCGCAGAGCGCATACAATTACTTCAACTCGCACGATGGCCATCTCGATATCCTGGTCAACAACGCAGGCATTGCCGCAGGCACATTTCCCGGCATCGGCCCCGAACACTCCGTCAGTCAGGTTCCAATCGATCTGCTGCACAAGGTCTTTGAGACCAACTTCTTCGCGCAGGTAGCGCTCACCCAGGCCCTGTTGCCGTTGCTTAAAAAGAGTCCCTCTGGCCGCATCGTCAACCTATCAAGCATCCTCGGCTCGCTCACCCTGCATGCCGACCCCAAATCCCCTATCTACAACGCAAAGTCCTTTGCCTACGACGCCTCAAAGACGGCGCTCAACGCTTTCACCATTCACCTCGCATGGGAACTGCGCGACACGAATATAAAAGTCAACTCCGCACACCCGGGCTGGGTAAAAACCGACATGGGCGGCGAGAACGCCACAATGGAACTTAGCGAAGGTGCGAAGACCAGTGCAGCCCTGGCCACGCTGCCCGACGATGGTCCAACCGGGGGCTACTTCCACCTTGGCAAGCCGCTGCCCTGGTGAAAGTAGCTAACTAAGGCGTTAGAGTCAGAAACGCGACTCCATAACCATTCAGCGTGACGGGTATTCGTCCGTCTGGCGGAATGCCCTTCCCTACTGGGCCGTTCGTGGCGCTGGTTGTCGCGTCGATCGCCAACAAACTGGCGGAGAAATAGCCTCCGAGACTCGAAGTATCGACGATTATGGTTCGCGGATCGCCCTTCCCATTGTTGTCGGCGGGCGCGTGAACCGCTAGGTCCACCACCATCACAGTAATGGTGCCATTGCTGCTTCTTGTCGCCAGCGTCTCCACCGACGAACTATCCGTGCTACTAAGTGTAAGTATGTCTGCAAACGGCGATGCCGGCGTTGCAGGAAAGAAATTCGCTAGAGACTTATCCACCCAATAACTCAAGTAAGTGTCCCCACCGCCGCCCACTTCCCCGAACTGCCGGTCTCCGGAATACTGCCAGTGGTAAAGAGCCTGGTTGCCGACCTTCCCCAACTGCGAAAACACATAGGGCCGCCAGGCCGCAAAAAACGCGCTTGTGCCCCGCTGGTCAGACACAAAGGTCCTCCCCGGGTTGCAAGCGCTCTTGCCATTGGCATCCGCGTAGTCGGCGTTGACATTGTTCTCCGTTGTCCACACAGGTACCTTGGCCAGGTCCGATCGCTGTTGCAGTTCCTGGTAAAAGTACTTCTCGATGGCAACAAACTGCGGAACTCTGCCAAACAGGCCCGCGTCGCTCTCCTCTTGATTACACGCGCCATAAAGGTGGTTCGAAACAATGTCCACCTGCGTGTTTACACCTCCCGCTCGTGCCGGTGCAAAGAACGGCGGCAAGTACTGTTCCGGATCGGTCGGCCAGCCCGTGCCGACATCGGACCCCGAAAACTCCAGTGCCGATAGCTTGATCGTCACATCTACTGCCAGCATCGCCGGCACCACCACGTTGTAGATCTTCACATAATCGTTCGCGCTGATGCCGTTGTAGTCCGGCTCGTTCAAAATGCCCCACCAGATAATTGGATGGTTGCCAGGTGATTTGAAATGCGTGCCGCCTGCATCAAAGCCGCCCTTGTTGTAATAGCGCACCAAGTCTGCCGCATAAGTGGCAAAGTCACCTAAGTGACCCGCTACATCCAGGTGACCATTGCTATCGCACATCCATGCCGGCGCCGTGGCAATTTGAAACTCCGGACTATTATCCGTCGACGCCAGTACCGGTTGCACTATCCGGTCAAGCAACGTAAAGTTCCAGTCGCTCGCCAACCCGTTGTTGGCTTGCATGGGAATTGCCTGACCCAGCGCCTGCAGGCGGATATGCTGAGGGCGCAGAACGTTCAGCGTATTCTCCCTCGCGGCAGCCGTGGCGCCGGTCCCGAAGAAGTTACCCGTCCATTCTGAAATCTGAAACGATGTGGACATGAACTGCTTGAGCTGTCCATTCACACCCAGCGTATTGTCAGTAGCATTCTCAACCCTGGCGACAACGGCGCAGACCAAGGAAAAACTCTGCGACTTAGCCTGACCTGCGAGGCTCACTGTAACTGAGGCCGCGTAGTTTCCCGCCGGAACAGAGGCCCCTGCAGTAAATGTGAGAACGCCGGAAGGCCCGGCGCCCGTAGTTGCGAATTGCGCTAAAACACCCGTTGGCAGACCACTCACGGTTACGGTCAAAAATCCATCCGGACCGGTAATAGCGATCGGAATCTGAACGGCAACTCCATCCTGCGGAACGGCGATATTGGTAGCACTTAAATTAATCGACAAGTTCACCGGAGGCGGAGGAGTGGGTGTCTTTCCGCCACCACATCCAATTGCAGCCAACGACAACCCTACAACTGCAGCGCCCAAAACCGAACGAAGCCAGCGTACCAGGAAAGTCATCACAGACTCCCGACAGAATGAACAATTTGCTCTATGCGTTCGATTAGAACATAGCCACCAAAGCAGCGGCCATCTGCCGCGAAGAAGCCGGTTCACTCTGACGAGGCGCACGTCTTCACATACGCTGCGTATCTAATGAGTTACGGAAGCGTCCAATATGCCGATTTGATCAATCCCCTGGGTAGACAGACAAAGGCCCCGAGTTCTTTTGTCCATCGCTGCTCGGAAACGTCGCGTGGCCCAGCGCCGCCAGCCCGATATCCCAAACGGGCGACTTGAGTTCCGGCATCGGCTTTGCCTGGAACAGCTTCTTGCACTGACGAGCCGTCCACTTGGCCCAGGCTTTTGACTTCTTGCGTCGCGCGCTATCGCTGGAAATTCCGGTGCCCGCATACATCTGCCGATAGAGCTTCGACAGGAAAATAAACGCGATCCTGGATCTAAGGTTTGGACAACATGCCGACCTTTCCCAGATAGCTCCCCAGTTATAGAACCTGTCCCAAACCTTCTGCGTACGTTCGCGAATCTCATCCGAACTCATCGAGGGATGCGGCGTAAACATCTTCGGACGAACATCTGTCGGAATCAGCCAGTACCGAGTAATCGGCATACCGCCCACCAGCGTAGGATCGTTC
>PLZC01000066.1 GCA_003151985.1 Acidobacteriaceae bacterium | reverse complement strand
GGTCAATTCTCGAAAGCGCCGAAGGAGTTCAATGCCAATGCAACGAAGAACCCCACAGTACGTGGGTTACCGGAGATGTGCAACGTCTCCTTGTGCAGCCCGTTTATCTCTCTACAAGCTGCGTCTATCTATATGTGATAATGTCCTTTAGCATACATAATGCATCTTGTTCATTACAAAATTGTTACCACCGAGTGCCGGGGTCTGAGGTTCTCGAACGAAGCGAGGATAGGCCCTCGCAATCTCTTGGCGGAAGGTCTGGTTTTGATTTACCCACCAGTAGCGCATGTGCGTTTGCTCCGCCGGCCTGAATGTTCCATGCGGGCGGTCTAAGCCGAAGTAATTCACGAGTATTCTACGAGGGCGCTGGTGTGCTGCATGGAGGTGAGAATATAAGTCGTTTAGAATAAATTGCATCCAACCATTTCAGTTGTCCTGCTAAGAGTTCAAAGCGTTTCACAACCCCGTCACCGGCAAATAGAGCAACTTGGATTCAGCAATGAAGATACCCGCAGCCGTAAGGGTATTCTCACTGCTGAAGAGCGATGGATTCAGTTCCAAAGAATCAATCATGTAATCCGTCAACCTGGGTATCCGGTACAAACCTGGCGCTTCTGAACCCTTGTCCAAAACTCCCATTCGGTAAGAGGTGCAAAGGCACAGACCAGTCTCCATATCCATCGAATGTACGGGCCAAGGGTAAGGTGTTTACCTGAGTCCAAGATCGAGATATTCAGTGCATCCTGTCACTGAGTCAAGCCGGATGAGGGTGAGAACATCAAAGCGCGGGTTCCTGACCAACCCTATACCGCGATTGACCGTGGAGCCGGGTAGAGGTCTCTGCGGGTACAGGTTGGCGTCCGCACCGGCAATTCAGAACGAGGAATTGCAACGTGGCAAACATACAACCCATTCGGCACCGGGCACCTTCCGACGCTACAACCTCAACCACATGCTTGCCCCATTTAGTCACCGCCGCCGTCATCGCAGCGGCGATTGGATGCACGGCAAAGCATGTTTACGATCTGGCCAAACGGAACCAGATCCCCCACTATCGCATTGGCGCCAGCGTCAGGTTCGATCCGCAAGCAATCGCGGAATGGCTGGAGACACTTCGGATAGCGGCGTAACCGGGTGCCCGGCGAATATAGCGCCGGGCGTTCCGTTCATCCCCAGTTGATGGTGTTGATACGTGCCTGGGTCTGTTCGTTCTCGGCTGGACGCAGGTACCTCATCGTGCTTGTCAGATCCGAATGTCCCATCATCTGTTGCACCGTCCGCAGATCGAGCCCGGACCGTAGTAGTTTCGTGCAATATGTTGCCCGGAACTTGTGCAGGAACCACCGCTCGCATTCACTCCTATCCGCTTTGCAGCCGCCACAGACACCGCAACCGAGGCCGGCTTCTCGCGCAAGACGTTTCAGAGTTCGTAGCATGTGTCCATCTGGTTGACCGCTCCGGTCGAAGATCGGTCCTTTACCGGCGGGATGTTTGGCCTTGAAAGCGAGGAGTCGTGCCAGCAGGTCATCGCTCAACGGAAGGGCGCGCTCCTCAAAGTCCTTTACCCTGAAATCCCACTTGGGCTTGGAATGCACCCGTAAGGTTTTGCTCTGTGTGTCGATGTCGTCCCATTCGAGGTACATTGACTCCTGTTCACGAATCCCTGTCCCCAATAAGAGTCGATAGAGTAAGTTCTGTTTCGGATCGGTGATTGATCGAAACAATGAGGCGAGGTCGTCGTCGCTATAAATCTCAGGCATGGTCCTGTCGTACTTCGGGGGCTTGGATAATCCCTTCGTGTCGAATCCGCAGTACCGAAGGAATGACTTCACATTGGAGTCGCGATTGTGGACGGTTCGCTTTGACCGACCTCGCTTGGTCATCTCCCGGTGGTACTGCTTGAAGACTTCGTCCGTGATCTCATCGGCGTACTCCTTGCCGGTGATAGCCAGGAACTCATCACACGCCCGCTTGTTTACCTCCGCTGCCTCTTCCGCACCCCGGCCGAGAGCGTCGGCAACGAACATATCGAGTTGATCGGTAAGCTTCTTGCGCTTCGGGTCCGGAGGAACAATCTGGACATCTGCCTTCTTGGCCTCTTTCGCCACTGAAAGCTGAGCCTCCTTCTTCTTCCTCATATTCTCCGAACCAGCGGGGGAAATCCCGGACAGGGATTCGAATCGCAGCTTCGACCCCTCGTAATAGCGCAATTCGTAGTGTCCGATCTTGTGCTTGACTTCTATGCCGGCAACTATCGCCACGCCTGGTTTAACGCGGCCATTTGCCGCGTAGGCCGCAGGGTAATACTTCCATCTGGCATCGGTCTTGACTCTGCGCACCAGCCCCACTTTCGTGTTTGCCATGTCTCCTTACTGCCGAAAACAATAGCATGGCCATAGCACGCAGCACAAATATGCTATTTCATTGATGTTTTGTGGGGTAAGCGGAGACTCCCTCCCTCTCCGCCATATAACCTAAATAGAATCAATGAAATAGTGCTAAATATAAGCTAGAATTCTGTCTGGCCCGACCCTTCCGGTCCGTGGAAAAGTGGCACTTAAAGGCACCATATCGCACTGAATACCAAACAGAAGTGACACCATAAGTGACACCTCACCACCCCTCCCCCCTCCGGAGGCCCCTTTTCCAACCCCATAGTTCTTGTAAGGCGCACGGAATGAATCGTTTGTAAATTTTACATATTACCTTATCAGTAATCTACAACCCCAGATTTTATCCAATTTTGAGCCAAAATTGCCGCTTTTCGCGCTAATTCTTATAGACTTTCTAGCGCTCGGCGACAAGGTCCAGCAGGTCGAAGAATTCCGGGAAGCTGATGGCAGCCGATTCGGCGCCCTGAATCAGCGTTTCGCCCTCGGCCCGCAAAGCGGCCACGCTAAAGGCCATAGCAATCCGATGGTCGCCGCCCGAGTCGATAGTCGCGCCGTGCAGCGTCTGTCCTCCGGGAACATCGACGCCGTCCTCAAACTCGGCGACCTCGCCTCCCATCGCGCGCAGATTCTTCACCACCAGCGCGATGCGGTCGGATTCCTTGACGCGCAATTCCCCTGCGTCACGGATACGGATGCCGCCGCTCGTGTAGGGCGCAATGGCAGCCAGCACCGGCAACTCGTCGATAAGTTGCGCGGCCAGCGGACCGCTGACTTCGGTCGATCCGAGGCCCTCGGCCGGAGCTGAAACCTGAACCGTGCCAACCAATTCCGCATTCTTTTCTTCAATGTTCAGTACGCTGATGTGCGCGCCCAGCGCGGTAAGTACGTCGAGCAGCGTAGCGCGGGTCGGGTTGAGCCCGAGCGAGTCCAGCACCAGCCCCGAACCAGGGAACAAGGCTGCGGCGCAAAGAAAGAACGCGGCCGAGGAGATGTCGCCGGGAACATCGCCGTCGATGGAGTGGAGCGCCTGCGGCCCGGCAATCGAGACCGAGTCCACTGTGCGGGTAAACTTAGCCCCAAAAGCCCGTAGTGCCAGTTCGCTGTGGTCACGCGTCCTGACAGATTCTCTAACCGTCGTAGTGCCATCGGTTTGCAGCCCGGCCAGAAGCACGCACGTCTTTACCTGCGCGCTGGGAACGGGTGTGGTGAAGTCAATGGGGCGGAGCGTGCCGCCAACGATCGCCAATGGAGCGTGGCCATCGGTCAAAGTCAGCCGGGCTCCCATGGCTTCCAACGGTTTTCTGACCCGCTCCATCGGGCGCCGCGAAAGAGAAGCATCGCCAATCAGGGTAAAGCTGCCCTCTTGCGGCGCCAGCAGGCCCGAAATCATGCGCATGGTCGAACCCGAATTGCCGCAGTCCAGCGGGTGATTAGCGGGCGTTACACGGCCCCCAACGCCGGTAATCTCAACCGAGTTCTCGCTGATTCGGTTGACCTTGGCGCCCAAGGCTTCCATGCAGGCCAGTGTCGAGGCGCAGTCCGCGCCCGTGGAGAATTTGGTGAAGCGGGAGGTGCCTTCGGCGAGGCCGCCAAGCATGGCGTAACGGTGGCTGATGGACTTGTCGCCGGGCAGCCGAAGGCTTCCAAAGACGTTGCGGGCGGGGCGGATAATGCGTTCATGGGCGGCGATGTGCAAGTTGGCTCCGGAAGACTTGGCTTTCCTTTGAGTTTAGCCTGAGGGTACACTGGAAGGCATGGCGGAGATTCAACGCAGAAAAACGGGCACGGTCAAAATTGGGCAGGTGCGCGTCGGTTGGCAGGTCCCGGTCGTCGTGCAGTCGATGACCAACACCGACACCGCAGACATTCCCGGCACCATCGAGCAAGTTGCAGCCCTGGCCCTGGCCGGGTCGGAAATCGTTCGCGTTACCGTGAACAACGACGATGCCGCCGCGGCCGTCCCGTACATCGTCGAAGGCCTGGACAAGCGCGGCCTCCGCGTCCCCATCGTCGGCGACTTCCACTACAACGGGCATTTGCTGCTCAAAAAGTTCCCTGCGGCGGCCAGCGCGCTGGCCAAATATCGCATCAACCCCGGCAACGCGTCGATCGGCAAGAAAGACAACGACAATTTTCAGGTCATGATCGAGTGCGCCATCGAGAATCAGAAGCCGGTGCGCATAGGCGTCAACTGGGGCTCGCTGGACCAATCGCTGCTCACCCGCATGATGGACCAGAACAGCCGCCTGCCCGACCCCCTCCCCGCTCGCGAAGTGATGATGGAAGCCATGGTGGTCAGCGCCCTGGACTCCGCCGAAGCCGCCGAGCGCTACGGCCTCGGCCACGATCAGATCATCCTCTCGGCCAAGGTCAGCGGCGTCCGCGACCTCATTGACGTCTACACCAACCTCGCCGCCCGCTGCGACTACCCGCTCCACCTTGGTCTGACCGAGGCCGGCATGGGCTCGAAGGGTCTGATTGCCTCAACCGCCGGCCTAGCGCCGTTGCTCCTCGCAGGCATCGGCGACACCATCCGCGTAAGCCTCACACCCAAACCGGGCGGCGACCGGACCGAGGAAGTTTTAGCCGCGCAGCAGATTCTGCAATCCCTTTCGATTCGCAGTTTTATGCCGCAGGTTACCAGTTGCCCCGGCTGCGGCCGCACAACCAGCACCTATTTCCAGGAATTGGCCGAGCAAATCCAGAGCTATCTTCGGACCTCCATGCCGGAATGGAGGAAAAAGTACGCCGGCGTCGAAGAACTGAAGCTCGCGGTAATGGGATGCGTCGTCAACGGCCCGGGCGAATCGAAACACGCCAACCTGGGCATCAGCCTCCCCGGCACCTTCGAGGAGCCCAAGGCTCCGGTCTACGTGGACGGCAAACTCTACACCACCCTGCGCGGCGACACCATTGTGGCTGAGTTCAAGCAAATTCTGGATAACTATGTCGAAAGCCACTACGGTCAGGGCGCCAAGAGCGGGGAACTGGTGGGAGCGCGGTAGGGACAGAGATCAGATTCTCGCTTGCCGGAACGGGTTTTCGATGCGCAGACCCTCGATCATTTGGCCGTGCCGCATGTCTTCGGTGAAGACCGTCGTGCATCCCGCCTGTAAAGCAGCGGCGAGAATCAGCGAATCGTAGATGCGGTAGCCGTAGCGTTTGGAAATATCGATTGCTGCCAAATGCGTCTCAGCCGTCAACGGGATTGGGCGGCCGCAAAGCGCGCCAATCACCTCCAAGTACTGCTCGATGGCATCCCACCCTAATTTGAATTTGCGGATAGCTAGATCGGCGAATTCATTCAATACTTGAACGCCGACCACGCCTCCAAGGCCCAGTGTCCTTTCAGCGATCTCAGTGCGAGGATCGGAGTTGACGTTCGCGCGAGCCGAGAGCGCGTATACGAGGACGTTTGTGTCGAAGAACGCCCTAACGGTCATAGATTTCGTCGCGGTTGAAGACGTAATCGTCGGGAACTACAAATCTCAATTTGTGCATCTTCTCAATTGCTTCTTGACGGCTGCGGTCGCGGCTGATCTCGAACGAGTATTCTCCGGTGACTCTGATTTGAGCCTCCTCGTCGGGAGAGATTCCGAGCTTTGCGACCACTTCGGCAGGGATGCGGATAGCTATGCTGTTTCCCCATTTTGCGAACTTCATAGCTCACCTCCGGATATACGATCTTATTGTATATCATTCTTCAAATGGACCGGATAGCTTCCTTATTTGGCGTATTTGTGACGAATAGCCAAATCCGCGGGATGAGTTGGTCCGTATATAAAGAAGCCGGAGAACGGAAACAAGAAATTCATTTCCAATGTAACCACTTTCCCTGTAACCTTTCCGGCAGGCCCGTAGTCCTACCTGTGCGGGCAAACCCTTGGGCGAGATTGGCAGCCTTTGCCACCTCGCAAGCACCCAACCAGCGGATTCCCCTCCGCCCAACCCCCAAGTGAGGTCAAATTTCCATGAAGAACCAATTGAATGCATTGCTGCTGACGGCAGCTCTCTCCGGTCTGATCGGCGGTACCTCCGTAGCAGCCCAGATCGCCAACCATGGCGCGAAGGTGTCCTCGGCCAAGGCTGCCAAAGTCGGCCTGCGCTACACCGCCCAGGATAAAGACACCTCAAAGCACTCCTGTAAAGGCAAGAACGACTGCAAGGGCCAGGGCGGCTGCAAGGCCAGCGACAACGGCTGCAAGGGCCAGAACAGTTGCAAGGGCAAGGGCGGATGCGCCACCGACGGCTCCAAGCCCCCTTCAATGGCATAACCGGCAAAAGGGATCGGCCATTGGGCGCAGCCCACCCGGCCCGCATGCAGGCAACTTCCCCATTCGCCGATCCCTTTCCCTTTCATTTACCGGCCAAAGCCCCGACCTTTCAAAGCCTGAAGTATCCATAAACTTCAAAAACGGACACCCTATGCCCGGCAATCGCTTCAATGCTTTCCAGAATCACGGCGTCGGAATCGGTTTGCGCATTCCGCATTACGCGCACATCTTCTCGCGGAAACCGGTGGTGGACTGGTTCGAGATCATTTCGGAAAACTTCATGATTGACGCCGGCCGTCCCTTGGCCATGCTCGATCGGATCCTCGATCAGTACCGCGTCGTGCAGCACGGTGTCTCGATGTATTTTGGTTCCGTGACAGCGCCCGACCCCGAGCATCTGCGGCGGCTCAAACAGCTGGTTCGCAGAACCAACACCCCCTGGCTAAGCGATCATCTCTGCTGGGGTAGCGTCGACGGCACATATACGCACGACCTGCTCCCGCTTCCGTATACATGGGAGGCCGTCGAGCGCACCGCCGAACGCGTACGCATGGTCCAGGATTACCTGGAAATTCCTGTCGCCGTCGAAAACGTGAGCAGCTACGCGGCCTTTACCGGCTCCCAAATGACCGAATGGGAGTTCCTTGCCGAGGTTGTCCAGCGCGCCGACTGCGGCATCCTGCTCGACGTCAACAACATCTACGTCTCTTCGGTGAATCATGAATTCGAGCCCATGGATTATGTGAACGCCGTGCCTGCCGAGCGCGTGGCGCAGATTCACATCGCCGGTCATTCGCGTTATGAAAAATATATCCTGGACACCCATGACCATCCAGTGATCGACCCGGTATGGGAGCTCTACGCACGTGCGATCGAACGATGCGGGCCCACGCCCACACTGCTCGAGTGGGATGACCACATCCCCAGCTTCGACGAAGTTCACTCCGAGGCCAGGAAGGCGGAGCGCTATCTTCACCGCAACTCGGACGTTTTGGCGGAGGCAACACGATGAGTCTCGATCTCGGCCAGTTGCAGCGCGAAATGGCCGCCGCCGTTATGCTGCCCCTCACGCCGAATGAGCAGATGCGCGCCCAGGCTCCGGATGGACGCCAGATGGCCAAAGTGGCCGAGTCCTTTATTGCACCCAACAGCCGGCTCAGCGCCTTCGAGCGGCTGGAGATCTACAATCGCCAATATTGGTTCCGTGTAATGGGCGCGCTGGCGGAGGATTTCCCGGTCCTCCGCGCCGTGGTGGGTAATAGCAAATTCGAAGAACTGTCCATTGCGTATCTCACCGCTCATCCCAGCCGCTCTTTTACGCTGCGCAACCTGGGATCGAGGCTCCCCGAGTGGTTGGCCGGGCATCCGCGTTTTGCCGGACGCCGCCAACGCCTGGCCATCGATGTAGCCCGCATAGAGTGGGCCTTTGTGGAGGTCTTCGATAGCGGGGAGCGGACGCCGTTGGCCCTCGACCAGATTGCGACCCTCGATGCGGGTTCACGGCTCGGGTTGCAACCGCACCTGCAACTGATACCCCTCAGTTACGCCGTCGACGACCTGGTACTGGCCTTGCACGATGTCGAGAAACACGACAAGAGCGAAGCGGGCGTCAAGCATCAAGACTCTTTGGAGAAACCGGTCACGTTGCCCCCGCTCCGTCCAAAACCCATCTGGCTCG
The DNA here is from genome assembly GCA_003151985.1 of Acidobacteriaceae bacterium. Classification (GTDB taxonomy): domain Bacteria; phylum Acidobacteriota; class Terriglobia; order Terriglobales; family Acidobacteriaceae; genus Telmatobacter. Next base: position 29,088 of record PLZC01000066.1, on the reverse strand, counting down.
CGGCCCATCGCGTGGACCTTTCCGTCTATTACCGGCGCCTTACGCGCGAGGAATTTCAAATGCTCGCGGCCATTCGCCAGGGCCTGCCGCTGGCCGAGGCCATCGAAGCCGGATTTCTGGACTCGCGCACGCGGAAAGCCGAGCGCCCGCATCAGGTGCGCGAGTGGTTCGCCAACTGGGCTGAACTGGGTTGGATCTGCGCGCCCGACCTTGAAACACTCGTGCAACCTTAGGACGCGGACGCACCACAGAAAGGTAAGGAATTCAGGGGTCGTTGTATCCACTGTGCTGGGTGCCCCATCCTTGCCGCGTATTTGTTCTTGCGGCGAGGGTGGGATACCTCGATACTCAGTTTGCCCCGTTCTAAGGATGCCGACACAGGAAGGAATTCCAGGGATGATCGACTTGATCCGCGGTGCATATGCGCGCGCATGCTCGTTACTCGATAGTCTTCAAAGCCCGCTGCTGTTGGCCATCCGCGTCTATTGGGGCTGGCAGTTTGCACAGGACGGTTGGGGCAAGCTCACACATCTGGACCGCGTAACTCAATTCTTCACAACCCTGGGGCTTCCCGCGCCTGGCATGACTGCGTTCGCCGTGGCCTTGGTTGAATTCGCCGGCGGCATTTTATTTGCACTGGGCATCGCTTCTCGGCTAGTCTCGCTGGTGCTCTTTGTCAATATGACCATGGCCTATCTGAGCGTTCCCGATGACCGGATGAACTTTGCGCACATCTTCTCCAAGCCCGAAGACTTTTATGGAGCAGGCCCTTATACCTACTGGTTCGCCGCCCTTTTGATCCTGGTTTTTGGCCCCGGCCGCTTCGCGCTGGATAGTCTGATCAACCGGCGACAGGCCCCTGCCATCGAGGAGTGACCAGGCACGATATCATCGTTCCACTTGGTCTCCGCTAAGAGAGTGGGTGGAAATGCGAATCGTTTACGTCCTCACATCGCTTGGCGTGGGCGGTGCGGAACGGCAAGCGCTGGCATTGGCAGAGCGCATGGCGGCTCGCGGCCACACAGCGGCTGTGCTGGTATTGCGGCCCCGCTTGACCGAGGAATGGCCAACCACACTCAACGTTTTTCGATTGGAAATGCGCCGAACGCCCCTCAGCTTTCTCACCGCCTTGGCTAGGGGCCGAGTCTTTCTCAACAAATTCCGTCCAGACGTTTTGCACAGCCACAGCTTTCATGCCAACTTAGTAGCCCGGCTACTAAAAGTCTTTGTCCGCGAGGCCGTTGTTCTCTCCTCCGTCCACAACGTCTACGAAGGTAGTTGGGGGCGAATGCTCTGCTACCGCCTGACCGATGGCCTGAGCTGCCGCACCGTCGCGGTCAGTAAGGCTGCGGCCAATCGCTTTGTCCGCTTGAAGGCCGTACCGGAAGCGAAGTGCGTCGTCATACCCAACGGAATTGATGTCGCGGAATTCACCCCCAGTGCGGGCCGCCGAAGACAGTTGAGATCGCTGATGGGCATCGACGCAGAGTTTATCTGGCTCACCTCAGGCCGTATCGTGCCGGCCAAGGACTATCCCAACCTGCTGCGTGCCTTTGCTCTGGTGCAGGCTACACGCGCAGATACACAACTTTGGATTGCCGGGGAGACGATAGGGGCGGAGTTTGCCAAATGCAGCGAACTTGCGAATCAATTGGGGCTCGGCAATGCGGTCCGGTGGCTCGGGTTGCGTCGCGATATGGCCGCTCTACTCGATGCGACGGACGGATTTGTGCTGGGTTCGGCATGGGAGGGAATGCCGCTCGCTCTCGCCGAGGCAATGGCGGTGGAGAAGCCAGTGGTGGCCACCGATGTGGGCGGAGTGCGCGAGCTTGTAGGTGATGCCGGCATGATCGTACCGCCGGATAATTCAGACGCGCTTGCCGAAGCCCTGCTGGCGGTCATGCAACTCCCGCAGGATGACCTTTGCGCAATAAGCAAGAGGGCTCGGGAACGAATCGTGCAAAGCTTCAACATGGATACAAAGGCCAATGATTGGGAGGCGTTGTATCGTGCGGAACTGGGTCGCAATTGACTGGCCTAACAAGAAGGCCGGAGCAATATGCCCCGGCCAACCTCATCTCACCCGTCCTGCTCAGAACGAAAAGATTACCTGCGCAAAGACGCGGCGTGCTGCCGAGCCGGTGCTAAAAATTCCCCCCGCCAGCGTCGTTGAGCGGTCGAACCTGGGACTGCCTAGAGTTCCGTTGGGACCTCCATAGTCGATGTTGTTGAACAGGTTCAATGCCTGCACGCTGAAGTTCAACGAATACTTGTGTCCTGTTCCTGTCGGCCCGAACATGCCGCCCGGTCCACGTCCTCCGCCGCCAAGTCCCCCCGGTCCAAGGCCGCCTCCCGGAGGTCCCCCGCGTCCGCCGCCACCGCCGGGCCCGCCCGGTCCTCCGGGTCCGCCGCCCATGCCGTTGGCCGCTGAGCCCGTTTCAGGTCCGAACCCAAACCCGCGGCTGATGCGCAGGTTGACAGCCACGGCAGCCGGCCCGTTTCCCAGATTTGCGGGAACAACACTCTCCCCGGCAGCAGGCTGGATGTCGAGGCATCCAAAAGAGGTCTGGTAGTACCGTGTGGAATTATTTGTGCAATCCGCCGATGTTCCCACGGTCGGCCTCTGGTTAAAGAAGTTGTTCGCCGGATCGGTAGGCAGCGTGATGTTGAACGGCCGGCCTGACTGCGCAATCAGAAATGGATTGAAACGAAGTCCCCACGGGCCGCTGTAATTGGCCATGACGAAGACCTGGTTGCGCGAATTGAATGTTGCGCGCCCGTAATCGTACTCCAGGTGATAGGCATTCGATGCATTTGAGCCCGCACCGCCATCGCTGTTGGCCCAGCCAAGGGTGTAGAAGCCCGTCAGGCTCAAGTTTTTGCTGACCTTGGCATTGACGCTGGTGATCAATTGATTCTGCTTGAAAATCGCCTCGGGATAGTACTCGTAGACATAGCCGCCCGAAAGGTCCAGATCGTCGAACTGGTTGGCGTTGCGTGTGACCAACTGGTGCGCGCCCAATGAGTGCAGATAAGTCAGCGTCAGACTCATGCCAGGGCGCAGTTGGCGCTCGAGGCCCAAACCGGCCTGGCCCGTGTAGGGTGCATGGAAGTTCGGAGCCAGTTGGTACTTGACCGGAACCGCAAGCCCCTTGCTTGCGGCGTCATTGCTTTGACAATTGCCGTTGGGGCCAGTACTCAAATCAATCGCTTGCAGCGAACTCGCGGACACCTTACATGTCGGGTTTGTAAGTACGAATTTTGGCTGGGCCTCGGTGTGTTGAATCGTCATCAGGTTCGACACCTGGAAGCGGTCATAGAAAAATCCGTAACCTGCGCGCAAAACGGTCTTGGCTTGCTTGCCCTTGCCGCCATCGAGCGCATAGGCCATGGACACGCGCGGCGCCCAATCGTCGTGGTCGGCGATGTGGTTCTGTGCCTCCCACCTCAGGCCGCCGGAGACCGAAAGGCGCGAATTCACCTTCCAGTCATCCTGTGCGTACAACGCGATATCGAAGACATTGGCGACCGCTGACGGCGGGCCGCCGGTAAAGCTCAATGACGTGGGGCCGAATCCCTCTTTCACGATGTCATTGAATGATTTGCCGGCTCTCAACTCATTGGCCATCTGCGTATACACCTGGCCCGAGGTGTATGTCACCGGGCCATTGGCAGCGGTGATCGTTGCCGGTGAAAAGCTGAATGCGCCGTTCTGGTTGTTGGTGGTGAAGTTTGCGTCCCGCGTGTCTCTCAAGCGGGTTCCAAACTTGATGGCGTGCGCGCCGTGCGTCATTGTTGTCAGGTTCTGGTACTCCAGGCGCGTGGCGTGGTCGCGGTAAACCTGGCCCGTGTAGCCGCCGGCCGTAAAGTCCCCCTGCACAGAGATGGTGCGCGCCGTCGAGTCAGGATAATGGTTTTCATTCTGGCGCTCGAATTGGAAGCGGCTTTCGTTCACCGCGTGATCGTTGATCACTATGGCGTCGCTCATCTGCACGGTGTGGTCGGTGTTCGACTCATGCGTTGAAGCAGTGGGGAGCGAGCCCGCACTCAGGTCGCCGCGCTCGGCTTCATCCCAATACCCGTAGCGTGCCGTGAAGGTGTTCTTGGCGCCCAGTTGCCAATCGATGCGAGCCGAAGCGTTGTCGCGAATGCGAAGATTCAAAAGATCGACACCGGATGCGCCGATATCGTTGTATGCGCCCGTGCTGTCTTGAACGACCAGGTCCGGAATCAGCCACGCATTCACGTTCTCGATGTTCCGTCGTTCGGCGCTCACAAAGAACGAGGCGGTCTTTGAAATTGCGCCATTCAACGTCCCATTGAACTGATAACTGTAATAGGACGGAATTGCGGCAGTAAACGGGTTGCCGGTGTTGAAAGCCTTGTCGTTTCCCTGAATGAAAAATTGGCCGTGCAGTTTGTCGGTGCCGGGCTTGGTCAGAATCTCGATGCGCCCATATCCCAGCCGGTCATACTCAGCCGAAAACGGATTTTGGTTGATGCGAATCTCGCGAATCGCCGATTTGGGCGGTAGTTGTCCGCCGGAAAAGCCATCAATGAATACTTCGCCTCCGTTCGGTCCCGCGGAAGGTCCGGCTAGAGCGGACAGTTCGTTCGATAACTCGTCAGGATCGTCTGAAAGCGCGTCAAGATCCTTGTCCTTCAGAACGATGGAATTGGCGTTACCGCTCGCCTCGACATTCACCATGGAGGATGGCGCATCGTCGCTTACAGTTACGCTTTGCTGCTCGGCCTCGATTGCCATGGCAATATCAACACGCTTGATCTGGCCCGCTGTTAGAGGGATAGGCTGCGAAGCGAATGAAGCGAAACCATCAAAGGCAGCCGCCACGATGTAACTGCCAGGCGCAAGGTTATTCGCCGCATAGGCTCCTGCGGCGTCTGACTTGGTTTTGGTTACTGCGACTCCCGTCTCGGTCGTGATGGTGATCGTTGCCCCGGGAATCAACGCGCCCGTTGGGTCGGAAATGTGCCCGTGCACCGCGGCCAGTGTGGCCGAAACCGCTGGCGCTTGAATTGCCGGCGCCGCAGCCTGCCCATGCGCTACTGCCACGGTGGCCAAGGCAATCGCCATGGCGATCAAATAATGAATGATGCAATAAAACTTTGAGTACACTTATCCCTCGCTTGTTTTCAATGAACCTGCGTATGTCTACTGAGCGCCCTCTGGGGCGCCGGAGCTCATGCTCCAGTTGGATAGCAAATTCTGGCTGGCCGCTGGAGCTTCGAGCAGTGGCTCCACTCCTGCCAACAAAGTGATCGCGGTGACTTCGGACGTTCCCTGTGTTGAAACCAGCATCACGGCATCGCCTTTTTTTAAGTCGGCAAGTTGAATCGCCGGTGCATGGCTCAGCATCTGCTGCGGGTCGCCGCCACCCTGGCCATTCATTTGTCCTTGGCCGCGGGACTGTCCGCCCGCCCCAGGCGAATTCTGGTCGCTCACCACCGGCGAGCCGGAACCACTTGAAGTGCCTTTCAACCTCGCTGCGAGAATAACCGCCATGCGATCCGGAAGTCGTCGCATCTGCGCCTCGGCGCCGATGTGGATGGTCACAGGCTTCTTGGTAGCAAGGTCCTTGACCACGAATGTTGACCCGGCTGCATCCAGCGATGTAATGGTCCCGGCGATGTTGCGGAAGGTGCCCGAAACCACCTCTTCCGCCTGGATCTCCGAGCCGTCTGCGTTCTTTGTGCCCCGTGCCCGCAACTGGTCGCCCGCGAGAATCGCATCGAGGGGCGCCGGTTGTGCCGCATCGAAGCGTACAGATGCCGGCGCATACCTCTTCAGCATGGTTGTCTTGGTTATGTGAACGGTAACTGTCTTTGCTGTGGACCCCGCACCGGTGGCTAGCACTATCGCGCCAGCCGGCGCATCCACACTCTTAACTAATCCACCCGCACCGCGCTTCAGCCAGTCTTCGCGCTCTTTCTCCTGCTTCAACGCAACATCCGCCTGCCTGATGGCAATGATTTGCAAAGCCTGCGGCGTTGGCCCAGGCGCATCCGGATCAAGCTTCACCAACACACGGTCACCCGTTGCGAGATCGCTGAATTGAATCGTCTCCGCCGTGTTGAGATCTCTTTGTCCAGGCGCAATGCGTTTAATTGGAGCGGCGGCAGGAACCTCGACCTGGCGCACATCTCCTGCGTCGGGTTTGACCGTAAGAGTGTTGCCGTTGATCGCCGTGATTGTTCCCAAATAACGCGAGGGTGCCTGTGCGCAGACAAGAGGCCCGCAAAACAGAAACGCGACTGACAGGGCCATAAAGGCAAAAATGCGAATCTTGATCTTGCTCGTCATATGCCATTTCTCCACGGGTGAACCTGACCAATAACCGCGGCGGGAAATTGTTTCTATTTCAGTAGACGAGTCACTGCGCCAAAAGGTTGAGGGAAGCGTGTCAAGATGCTCACAAAACCGCACAGATTCGGCAATTCTTGCACCTGTAACCTGTTGAACCTTAAGCCAGGCTGAAGATTCGCGATTTCAATCTGCAAGTTCCGCGGACTCCAGGAAGCTGAAACTCCCCGACGGTGTAGGGAACACATGGGTCAGGCGGCGGCTATGCACCACAATCGTATCCCGATACCAGAGATTAATAGCAGGTAGATCGTGGGCAAGAATCTGCTGCGCCTCAACGTAGTCCGCGCGCCGCCTGGCAATGTCCTCGCTTTCCGCCGCGTCGTCAAGCAGAGCATCGAGCTTCGAGTTCGAGTAGTGCCCGCGGTTGGCGCCCTTTGGAGAAAAGTGCGAGGTCGAAAATGCGTAACTGAAAATATCCGGCTGCTCGTTGCCGCCGATCCATCGCAGGGAATACATCTGAAATGCTCCGCGCGTCACATCGGAATAGAAGGTAGCGAATTCGTAACTGCGCAGGTCAAGCGCAATGCCCACTTTTCCAAATTGTTTTTGCAGCACCGCGGCCAGCAGTCGCACGTCCTCAACATTACTGGTCTTCATGGTGAGGTGAAAACGAATCCCGTCGCTGTTGGGTGTATATCCGGCTTCATCAAGCAGGCTCGCGGCGCGCGCCGGATTGTAGTCGTAGCGCTCAACATCTCCTGTCCAGGCCCAATGACTTGCGGGCAGCATACTTACAGCCGGCTGCGCATGACCGCCGATGAGAGATTGAATGATAAGGTCACGGTCGATAGCGCAGGCAATGGCCTGGCGTACGCGTACATCCTTCAACAACGGGTCGCGAACATTGAGAGCAAGATATTGAATTTGCGTGCCGCCCGTATCTTCGATCTTCAGGTCCGGTCGAGCCGCCAGCACCGCCAATGAATCCATGGGCAGGGAATTGATGGCCACATCACCCGAGCCCTTCTCCAACTCGAGGGACTCCGTAATCGCATCGGGCACCACCGCAAAGCGCACTCTCTCTAGCTTTGGCACGGCGGCCCAACTCGACGGATTGCGTTCGATAATCACGTCCTGGTCGATCTGTTGACTTACAAACCGAAATGGCCCCGTGCCTACCGGATGCTGCCAGAACTCGCGCCCGCTGCCTTCCGGAACAATTCCGATTGCACCGGTTGAGAGATTCGTCAGGAGAAAATTGTCCGCCTGTTTGAGGTGAAAGATCACGGTCTGGTCATCGGGAGCCTCCAGGCTATTCACCGACCCATAAGATGCGGTCTTCGGAGAAATCACCCGGCCCGTGCGCATGGAGTTGATTGTCCAGAGCACATCGCGCGCCGTGAATGCGCGGCCATCGTGGAATCGCACACCGCGGCGCAGATGGAACACCAGTGTCAGAGGGTCCGGCTGTTCCCACCGGTCAGCCAAAGCAGGAGTGAAATGAAAGCTCGCGTCCCGTGCTACCAGCCCGTCAAATAGCAATTCGTCGATGTGTTCCGATTGCCCATCGGTTCCGACGCGGGGATCCAGATTAGCGGGGCTGCTCTCGATGAGAAATACTAACGTGCGCAAGTCTCTCGGTTTCGAGTGACAACCGGCAAGCGCCAGAAGGGCGGCAAGCGCAATCCACCTATACATAAATAACCTGCCCAAGGATAGCGGGCCGGTTTGCGCCGGTAGCTGCGGGCACATTTCCCGGTAAGTGATTCCACGTTTGCCACGCCAGCAACGCAAAGGCCGCCGCCTCTTTGGCCTCGGCGGGAAGCCCGAAGTCCTCACTTACGGCTAAGTCGCAGCCCATTGGCTCCAGTCGTTGCGCCAGCATGGCCATCAAAGTATGATTCCGCGCTCCCCCCCCGGAGACAATGTAATCAACTCCATAACTCTTCATACCGCGCCTTTTCAGCTTCGCCAAAACGAATTGCTTGTAACTCATAGTTATGCTCTCGGCGGTAAGCGCGGCAGCGGTCGCCATCGCATCTTCGGGCTTTTTGCTGTGCTTCTGGCAAGCCGACAAGAACTTGGCGGAATACTCGCGCCCGAATTGCTCCCGGCCGGCCGTGCGAGGAGGCTTGAGTTGGTAGTAAGCGTTGCGTAGCGCAGCAGCCAGCACAGGGGCCAGCACTGTGCCCGCCGCGGCAAAGGCCCCGTTGCGATCGTAACGCTTGTTGAAAAGCTGCTGCGCGAGCGCGTCCATCACCATGTTGCCAGGGCCTGTATCGAATGCAATCACCGCATCGGGCGCAGCGGAGACTGGAATCGCCGTAAGGTTCGCGATGCCGCCAATGTTCTGCAACACGCGCCCACGTCTTGCGTCGGCAAAGAGCACATAGTCCAACAGCGGCACCAGTGGAGCGCCCTGACCGCCAACAAGCATATCCAATGGCCGGAAGTTCGAGACGACTGGAATGCCGAGTCTCGCAGCAATTACCTGCGCTTCGCCCGCCTGCCAGGTACACGCGAAGCGTCGACCCGCATAATTCACTACGCGCGGCTGATGATAAAGCGTCTGTCCATGGCAGCCAACCAGTTCGATCTTCACCTTGTGCCGCTCAATTGTCGCTTTCAAGGCTTCAGCGTATGCGATGCCCAGGCGCCAGTTGAGCCGCGCCAACTCGGCCGTCGTGGTCGACGCCGCATTCATCGCCGCCAGCACCGCGCGGCGCAACACCGCCGGAAATGCGAAGCCCTCATGTGCCAGAAGAGTTAGGCCCGGCCGAAAGGGCGAAGACCGCTGCTTCCCCGGAGCGATCCGCACCACAGTCACATCGATTCCATCTGCGGATGTTCCGCTCATGATGCCGGCCACGGTCATGGTCTTCGTCCTCATGCCGGTTGTGCCTCCTGGATGGTCTTTCCGAAACTCAGGATGCGACCACGCAGCGCCTCAAACTGTCGAGAAGTCAGTGCCGGATGAACTCCGCTCGCAAATAGCTTCGCTCTCCGTCGCGCCGTCTGCCTTGCGCGATCAAGCAGCAGTTTGCCAAACGCGGACGAGCGCTCACCCTCGGCAATCAGTGCCTCGTAGGCGCGCAGAATCAACTCCGGGCTGTGACAGATTTCCATCAAATCCATTCCTGCGCGAATGGCTGCGAGCGCGGCCTCTTCAATCGGCAAGCACTTTAGAATTCCACCCATTTCCATGTCGTCGGAAAAGATAATGCCCTTGTACCCTATTCGCTTGCGCAGCATCGTTGTAATCCAATAATGCGATGCGCTTGCCGGCGTGACCTTGCCCGGGGATTCGGGATAGGCCGCGTGGTTCACCATTACCACAGGCATCTCGTTACGCAGTTCGCGATAGGGAACCAAGTCATTGCGCCAAAGTTCGCGGGCACTGCGCCGGATCACGGGTGTTTCTAGATGCGAGTCGAGGGTGCCCCCGCCCAGCCCAGGGAAATGCTTGCCGCAACCCACTACACCATGCACCGCCAGACCAGCCAAAAACTTGCGCGCGTAGTCAACCACCGCCTCTGGTGCCGATGCCGCCGCTCGCGTCCCCATCACATTGGCTGAATCCGGCAGAGCCAAATCCAAAACCGGCGCCAGTGTGGTGTTAAACCCGAAAGCCCTTACTCTTCGCGCCACCAATTCCCCATGCTCGCGACTCAGCGCGCTCTTTCCCGTCCGCTGCGCAGCCAATGCCACTGCTCGCGCCGAAGGCATCGAGGCCAGCGCCTCGCGCAGCCGGTCCACAGTTCCGCCTTCCACATCCACGCAGCGAAGACTATTAGCCGAGCAAAAGCCGGTCGCCTCATCCAGCAACTTGCGTGTCTGCCGCACATCGACAATGTTGCGCCGAAAGAGAATAATCCCCGCCGGGCGAACGAGATTGAGCCACGCCCTTTCTAAAGCCGTAAGCTCAGTGCCTCCCAAACCTACGACCAGCAAGCTTCCCGCGGCTCGGCGCAGTGTCACAGCCATCGCACCCTCTGATCCCTGTTCCCTGATCCCTGACCCCTGCTTTTCATGTCTTCTCCTTCAACTCAAGCTGCAATTCCTCCAGTAGATTCAGCGCTTGCAAAGGCGTCAACGAATTCACGTCGGTAGCCTCAATGCGATCCACAATGCGCTGTGACAGAGGCGTGAAAATGGTTAACTGCACCGGCTCGGCTGTCTCTACCTGCACGCTTTGCCGCTCCTGCTTTTCGTGCTGTCGCAGAACGCGCTTGGCTCGCTCGATAACTACGGAGGGGAGCCCCGCCAGTCGTGCAACCTCAATGCCGTAACTCTTGCTGGCAGCCCCCGGTTCAATGTTATGCAGAAAAACAATTCCGCCTGCGGCTTCTTTTACGCCGACACGCAAGTTGCGTACCCGCGGCAGTTTCTCGGCCAGCATGGTCAGCTCATGATAGTGCGTCGCGAACAGCGTTCTGGCGCCGGTCTCCGCATGCAGATACTCGACGGTGGCCCAGGCCAGCGACAACCCATCGAAGGTCGCCGTGCCCCTGCCCATTTCATCCAACAGGATCAACGAACGGCTGGTCGCGGTATTTAGAATCGTGGCGGTCTCCGTCATCTCCACCATGAAGGTCGATCGCCCCCGTGCCACATTGTCGCTGGCCCCAATCCGCGTATAAATGCGATCAACCAGCCCGAAGCGGAGACTCTCTGCCGGCACAAAGCTGCCCATTTGGGCAAGGAGAATGAGCATCGCGGCCTGGCGCAGATAAGTGCTCTTGCCGCCCATGTTAGGCCCGGTGATCAACAGCAAACTCGGTCCTTCCGCCGCCGCATTGAGATAGAGGTCATTGGCAATAAACCGGCCCTCTCGCGTCTCCTCCATCCATTGCTCAATTACCGGATGTCGCGCTGCAACGGCTTCGATCACCGGCTCGTCCACCAGCTTCGGCCGCACATATCGCCGCCCCGCTGCAAGGTGCGCAAAGTTCGCCAGCAAGTCGGTCTCGGCTACCGCCGCCGAACTGCGCCTTATCCGCCCCGCCTCCTCCAGAATGGCGCGCCGCAACTCGGCGAAGAGCCGCTTTTCTATCTCGATGGAGCGGTCGTGCGCCGTGAGGATTTTTACTTCGTAGACCTTTAACTCCGGCGTAGTAAATCGCTCGGCATTTACCAGCGTCTGCTTCCGCTCATAGTCAGCCGGAGCAAGAGCCATGTTAGCTTTCGTTATCTCGATGTAATAACCAAACACCGAGTTATACCGCACCTTCAGGGATCCGATCCCGGTTCGTTCACGCTCCCTCTCTTCGATAGCCGCAATTTGTTGCCTGCCGGTGGTCGAGATGGTCCGTAACTCGTCAAGTTCCGGGTCCACGCTCGCTGCAATCGCCCCGCCATCCGCAAGGGTCAGCGGCGGCTCAGTTACGAGCGTCGTCACAATACGCGTTGTTACGTCTGCAAGCGTATCGAGCCGCTCGCCCAGTTCTTTCCATTTGTCAGCTTGCATGGCGTCGACCGCAGTCTTCAAGCCAGGCAACCGCGCTAGGCTCGCCGCCAGCGCGCGAACATCCCGTGGACCGGCGGAGTCCAGCGACAGCCGCGCAAGCAGTCTCTCCAGGTCCAGGAGGCCGGAAAAAGCCCGGCGAATTTCCTCGCGCTTGACTAAGTCTCCGAGTGCCTCACCCACCGCTTCATACCGCTCCTCGAGTTTTTCGGCATCCACCAGTGGTCGCAAGATCGTGCCCTTCAGCAGTCGCTTGCCCATGGGCGTCTGGCATTCGTCCAGAGTGTGGAAGAGCGTCGCCCGATTGTCCTGGCCCTGAAAAAGCGGTTCAATCAGTTCCAGGTTTCGCACCGTCACCTGGTCCAGTTCCAGCACCGTTGAATGTTCCTGGAATTTGAGGCTGTCGATGTGCAAGGCTTCGTTCTTCTGCGTAGTCCGTACGTAGTGCAGCACGGCCCCGGCGGCAATCGCGGCAGCCGGGTGCCCGTCAAGGCCGAACCCCTCGAGCGAACGCACATTGAGCTGGCGGGCAACGAGGGGCACGGCGAAGTCGCGAGTCCACACCCAGTCCTCGACACGCGTCCGCGCTGGAACTCGTTCCAAGCCCGGCCAGTCCGGCGCGCCCGTTGCCAACAGCACCTCGCTCGGGCTGGCCAGCAAAAGCTCATCCACTGCTTGCCGTCGCGCGGCTGGCCCCGTGAACTCCGCTGTGCGAAACTCCCCTGTAGACACGTCCAGCAGAGCCATGGCGCACACCGGTCCGGCCTCAAACAGCGCTCCCAGAAAATTGTTCTGGTCCTGCCCCAGGGCGGCGTCCATTGCGGTGCCCGGGCTCAGCACACGTGTCACTTCGCGGCGGACGATCTTCTTGGTAAGCTTTGGGTCTTCCATCTGGTCGCAGATGGCGATGCGGTAGCCCTTTCTCAGCAGCCGGGTCAGGTAGGCGTCCACCGCATGATAGGGAACGCCGCACATGGGCTGGTTCCGCTCCCGGTCTCGCGCCGTAAGCGTCAATTGCAACTCACGGCTTACCGTCACCGCGTCGTCGTAAAACAGTTCGTAGAAATCGCCCATCCTGAAAAACAACAGCGCATCCGGATTCTCCCGTTTGGCGGCGGTCCATTGCCGCATGAACGGGGTGAGTTCCGTCGAGGCTTTTTCAGGAACAACGAACTGAGGAGCCGCGGGTTCGGGTTGGATCTCTTCTCGGATCACGTTGGCTTCTAGAGTATCGCGGCAGGATGGCAGTCAGTCGGCCGGCTGTTGAGGAATTCGGCGGGGTTTGATCCAAATCGCGATTAGCCGGCATAAACCTGTGAGGTCTTCACGGAATGACTCGTGTCCGTGGAAAACACACGCCGCGCAGTATGCGGGGACGCGCCTCGCTCAACATAGTAAAACCCCGCCGTAACGCGAATCAGGGACGGATGCGCGTTGATCGGCACGATGTGCGTTATCACCTGGCGAATTCCCGGCCGTATGAAATAGTGCTCGCCAAGGGGAGGAGGAATGTTTGTCTTGGCAAGTATCCTCCTGTGGAACTGCAATTCTCCCGTTTCACTCTTGATCTCCAACTCTTGCTCCGACTTGAGAGAATGGACCGACACGGTCAAGTTATAGATGCGATGTTCAACGAAGCCCTTGTTTCAAAGCAAAACTGGATTTCGGCAACTTTCTCATTGAGATTGTTCGCGAGAGCGTAGACCTTGCAGCCGAGATCGAATTGTATTCGCTGTTTTGACTTGCTGGTACGAAAAAACCAGAAAGCGGCGGCGCCAAGTGCAAAAACTGTTCCCAGATTGCTCGCTGCCTGGGCCAGGCCTTTGAACAAGTCGAGCGTGAATTGAATAAGCAAGCTCTCGCCTCCGGTAAGTCCTGCACTGGTGCTTCAAAGTCTAAAGCCCAATGCCTCATTCTTGCCGCGTCTTTTGCTCATTCAAACCCCTGCAAGTAATTGCGATTCAAAGACGGCCGCTTGGGATGTGTCGATTAACCCCTATTTGAACAGCCACGCATACATCACCTTGAGTTCGTCAACACGTTGTCGGGTCTCAGCCTCGGCACAGGCCGCATAGGCCAACGACGCCGTACTCGTCTGCGTATATAGAACCTGCTCGGCTTCGCAGTTAGCGGAACGGAAAAGGTACCAATGCTGTTCAGCTGCCTGGAGCTTTTCATATTCTTCCGGCTTCAATTGAATGCTCAATACGCGAAGCATCCGCATCAGGTCCCTGTCAGCTCGCCTGGCATTGGCAACGAAGCACTGTGTGGTCAGATTGGGTGAACCTGCGCCCCGGCAGGGAGCCCCGGGAGCCTTGACACGTTCTTGCGCCCCCGCATGAAGGCCGGCGGCAACACAGATACCTGTGGCCACCAGAATGACGCGAATCCTTCGCCTGAGCCCGAAACAGGTCATGAGCGCAGAGTAAATGCGCATTCGAGGACCTCCCTTGTGATTTGTCAGAGACGGTTTGAATTCTCGCTTGGGGTGCTGGTTTGGTCGTTTGGTTCGTAAATGGTCTCTTCTCTATCCCTTCGATGCACTCATTGGTATACTTGGAGATGTGACCGTTACTGTCTTCGATTCCATCTCGAACGGAAACATCGCCAAGACTTCCCCTGGTCAGAAGCGGGTGTTGTTGCTCAAGCCTCGCGGCTTTTGCGCAGGCGTTGTGCGCGCGATCGATATCGTCAAGATCGCACTGGAAACCTTCGGCGCTCCAATTTATGTCCGCCGGGAAATCGTGCATAACCGCTATGTTGTGAACGAGCTGGCTGAGAAAGGCGCGATTTTTGTTCATGAAATCGACGACGTGCCCGACGGCCAGCGCGTAATCTACTCAGCGCACGGAGTCTCTCCCGCCGTGCGCGCGTTGAGCAAAGGTCGCGGCCTCAAGGTCATTGACGCCACCTGTCCGCTAGTCACCAAGGTACATATCGAGGCCGTCAAGTTCGCCAAGCAAGGCTATTCGCTGGTACTCATCGGTCACCGCGACCACGACGAGATCGAAGGCACGCTGGGAGAAGCGCCCGAAGCTACGCAGGTAGTTTCAAACGTCGCTGAAGTTGCGGCATTGAAAATCCCCGATCCCAACCGCGTGGCCTATTTGACACAGACCACCTTGAGTCTCGATGAGGCGCGGGACATCATCCACGCCCTTAAGCTCAAATTTCCCAATATAGTCGGCCCCCACTCGCAGGATATTTGCTACGCCACGGAAAACCGCCAGGTCGCGGTGCGCAACGTAGCCCACAACGCGGAACTCGTTCTTGTGGTTGGTTCCACCAACAGTTCAAACTCCAACCGGCTCGTCGAAGTCTCGCGCAACCTGGGAACCATCGGTTATCTTATTGACAACTCACAGGCAATCGATCCATCGTGGCTCAAAGACGTTACGAGTGTTGCGGTTACGGCCGGAGCGTCCGCGCCTGAAGTGCTGGTCGAGGACGTGGTGAATTATTTGCGTCAAAACGGGTTTACATACGTCGAAGAAGTTGAAGTCATGCCCGAAAATGTCCGTTTCGGACTGCCACCGGAGATCGTGCAGGCAATCGGGAGCGCTGGGGGAGCAGAGGCTGTTCCCGTCCGGTAAATCAACTCGCTGAACCGGTTCGCACCCGCATCCAAGACAGAGCCGAGGCACGAATCTGGGTAGACCGGAGAGAAACTGAGGCGATTCAAAACCGCATGACCATAATTCATCGGATGACACGTAGCGCGGCGCCCCGGTTCGGGCGGCTCGATGCGGACTTGGCGGACGTCGAGTCGGCCATCGTTCAATCGCGGGAGTTTCTTCTCTCTCAGCAGCATCCTGAAGGCTATTGGTGCGGGGAACTTGAAGCCGATGCCATGCTCGAGGCCGACTACATCTTCCTCCACACGCTGCTCGAAAGCGGCGATCTTGGCCGTCTGAATCGTGCCCTTGCCGAGATCATGCGCTACCAGAACGAAAACGGCAGTTGGAGCATATATCCCGGTGGTCCGGGAAACATCTCGCTCTCGGTCAAATGCTATTCCTCTGCCAAGCTCTTGGGCATCCCGGCAACCGATAGGCGATTGACCAAATGCCGCGAGTGGGTTTTGGAGCATGGCGGCGTCGTCGAGTGCAACACCTTCACCAAGATGTATCTCTGCGCGCTGGGCGAATATGACTACGACGCGGTCCCCGCCATTCCACCGGAGATCGTGCTTTTTCCCAATTGGTTCTACTTCAATATCTACGAGATTTCTTCATGGTCGCGCTCGATTCTCGTTCCCTTGGCCATCATTTATGCCAAGAAGCCCTTCAAGAGAATTCCCGCCGACCAGGGAATCGACGAGCTCTATGTCGGCGGCCGCGCCAATTCGACTCTCCGCCTCCGCATGGACCGTAAGGCAATCATCTCTTGGCGCAACTTCTTCATCATCCTCGACCGCATCATGCATTGGGCCGAAGCGGTGCATATTCGTCCGCTTCGCCGGTTGGCTCTCAAGAAAGCCGAAAATTGGATGCTCGCGCGCCTGGAAATGACCGACGGGCTCGGCGCCATTTATCCGGCCATGTTGAATGCGATTATCGCGCTCCGCTGCCTCGGCTACTCCGAGGACGATCCGCAGGTCATCCGCGCCCGCGACGAGTTTGAGAAGCTTGGAATCGAAGAGCCCGCCAACGATGAAATGCCCGAGCCGACTTTCCGCATGCAGCCCGCCGTCTCGCCCGTTTGGGACACCGCACAGGCAGTCTACGCGTTAGGAGAGGCTGGCCTGCCGCGCACGGATCCGCGCATGATCAAAGCCGCCGATTGGCTCCTGTCCAAGGAAGTTCGCCACAAAGGCGATTGGTCTGTGAAAGCCCCGAAGACCGAGCCCGGCGGCTGGTACTTCGAGTACAACAACGAGTTTTATCCAGACACCGACGACACCGCTCAGGTCCTGCTCGCGTTGAACAAGGTCGACAACCCCCGTGAGCGTTATCAGCACCAGGTCGAGCAACGAGCTATTGAGTGGGAGTTCGCCATGCAGTGCCGCAACGGCGGTTGGGGAAGCTTCGACAAAGACAACACCAAGATGATCTTCCAGTACATCCCCTTTGCCGATCACAACGCCATGCTTGACCCGCCCACGGTGGACATTACCGGGCGCATGTTGGAGATGCTTGCGACCTACGGCTACACCCGCGCCGACAAGCGGGTCGAAAAGGCCATCAAGTTCATCTTCTCCCAGCAGGAGCCGGATGGAAGTTGGTTCGGCCGTTGGGGAGTCAACTACATCTACGGCACCTTCCTCGTACTGCGCGGGCTCGACGCGATCGGTGTCGATCATCTTGAGCCCCAGATCCAGCAGGCCGCGGAGTGGATTCGCATGGTGCAGAATCCCGACGGCGGATGGGGCGAAACTTGCGGCAGCTACGACGACCCGAACACGCGCGGTGTCGGAACCAGCACCCCTTCGCAAACGGCCTGGGCATTGCTCGGCCTCCTAGCCGCCGGAGACGACCGCTCCGACTCCCTAGCCAAGGGCGTGCGCTGGCTGCTCACCCGCCAGGCCGCGGGCGGCAGTTGGGACGAATCGATGGGTGAGGGAAAGACGCGCCAGGGAATCATCACAGGCACAGGCTTCCCCCGGGTCTTTTATCTGGCTTATGTAATGTATCGACAATATTTCCCGCTGCTTGCCTTGACCGGCTACAAGCGGGCCATGGATCGCGTCGCTCTCGGCGCTGGAGGATAACAAAAATATGGCTGTTCCAATCTCCCAAATGTGGACGGTTGCAACTTATGTGTTGAAGAAGAAATTTGCCGGCAACAAGCGTTATCCCTTGACGCTCATGCTCGAGCCGCTTTTCCGCTGCAACCTGGCCTGCGCCGGGTGCGGCAAGGTGCAATATCCACCACATATCTTGAAGAAGCAACTCAGCCCCGAAGAATGCTTCGCCGCAGTCGAGGAGTGCGGCGCTCCAATGGTCGCGATTCCCGGTGGCGAGCCGCTGCTACACCCGCAGATTGTCGAGATCGTCAACGGCCTCATTGCCCGCAAGAAATACATCTACCTCTGCACCAACGCTCTCGAACTCAAGCGCCGCCTGCCCGAATTCACTCCCTCCAAGTACCTCACTTTCTCGGTCCACCTTGACGGCCAGCGCGAGCACCACGACTTCTCGGTCTGCCGCGAGGGTGGATACGACATCGCAGTGGAAGGCATCCAGGAGGCCGTCAAGCGCGGCTTCCGCGTTACCACCAACGCCACCTTCTTCGATGGCACCGATCCCAACAGCGTTCGCGCCTTCTTCGACGAGGTCATGTCCATGGGCGTCGAGGGTATTGTGCTCTCGCCCGGCTACAGCTACGACAAGGCTCCTGACCAGAAACACTTCATGGGCCGTGCCCGTGTGCGGCGTCTCTTCCGCGCCATCCTCTCCAACCGCAAGCCGACCTGGAAATTCAATATGTCGCCGCTTTTCCTCGAATTCCTGATGGGCAAGCGAAATTACGACTGCACGGCATGGGGAATGCCGGCCTTCAGCATCTTTGGCTGGCAGAAACCCTGCTACCTGCTTCAGGACGGCTACACCGAGAGCTACAAGGAACTGCTGGAATCCACAAAATGGGAAGAGTACGGCGTGGCCAGCGGCAACCCCAAATGCGCCAACTGCATGGTCAGTTGCGGTTACGAAACCACGGCAGTAATGGATGGCTTCGGGTCGATCAAGGGATTCTGGGACATGGTGAAGGGTAACTTCAGCCTCTATCGCGACGACCACGCACTGAAACTGCTCAGCGAGCCCGCGCCGCATGGCCCGGCAACGCTTGTCACCATAGAAGAAACCCAGCGCGCCCTCGAGGAGACCAACGTATGACCGCCGAATTGAAGAAGTACACCAGGGAGCAGGTCGAGGCGCTGGAACTGGCCCCAGGATTCGCACATGAGCAGCTTGAAGGCTTGGTCCCCGAGCTTGCCGGTGAAGAAGACCTGCGCCAGGCCCTCGAGCAGGCATTCGACTATCGCGGCGACGTCACGCTTACGCTCAAAAATGGCGAGCGCATTGAAGCCTACATCTTCAACCGCATCACCGGCGCCAGTTTGGCCGACTCTTACCTGCAGTACTTCACCCCCAAGGCCCCCGAGAAGCGCAAAGTAAGTTACGCCGACATCGCCCGCCTAGAGTTCACCGGCAAGGACCGCGCCGCCGGCAAGCACTGGGAAGACTGGGTCAAAGCCTACAACGAAAAAAAAGCCGCCGGCGAAAAAAACATAGCGTTAGCCCCGGATGCATTGGAGTAACTGACCAGCGATCAGCTTTGAGATCTTTTTGCAACCATCTACCATGGGACATGCAAAATGGAAGGGGGCATCGAGGGTGAAGAACATCCGCAGTTGTCGCCTCATATACAGGATGCCTTGAGGGGGACAAAGTGCCCGAATTAATGCCCGTGCTCGACCACGGCCATAGTCATCATGGCCATGGAAGCGGCATTCCCTGGATGGACGTGATCGTCGGTGTCAGCGCAATCGTCATTTCCGTAGTGTCGCTCGTAGTCTCCATCGGGCACGGCAAGACAATGGAGCAGATGGTGGAACAGAACCAGAAGTTGGTTGAAGCCAGCACTCTGCCGCTTCTGATGGTTTCCGGGACCGAGTTTGACGCATCCAGTAAGCCGTTTTTTCGAATGCTAATCAGCAATGGCGGCGTCGGTCCGGCCATCATCGACCGGTTTGAGATGCGCTACAAAGGCACTGTCTATACCAACGATGAAGCGCTCTTTCGGGCTTGTTGCTCCGCGGCCCTGCTCAAGGCTAAAAGAGGCGGACACACACAACTTCTCTATTCCAATGTCTCAGGGCTCGTGTTGCCCGCCCATCAAGAGATTGATCCTATTACCATCAAGCCGGATAAAAACGGCCTTGATCTCTTCAACACCTTCAACATAGCCAGAGACTCCGACGATATCACTTATCATGCCTGCTATTGTTCTGTGCTGAATGAGTGCTGGGAGACCAACTTCGACCGCAAGCGCCCGCAGCCCGTGAAGGAATGCAAGATAGAGCCGGGGGAAAAGCTCTGGTAAGAGCCAGCTGACTTATGAAGATTTTCCTTACAGGCGCAACCGGATTTGTAGGTCACCATGTGGCCAAGGCACTGGCCGCCGAGGGCGCTGATCTCCTCATGCTCGTACGCAAGACCAGCAATCTTGCCAACCTCGAAGGAATCCCCGGAGAAACCGAAGTTGGCGACCTGGCTCAGCCCGACACGTTCGCACCGGCACTAGCCGGATGCGACGCTGTGGTCCATGTAGCTGCCGACTATCGGCTGTGGATTCGCGATCCTGAGGCGATGTACCGGGCCAACGTGGATGGCACTCGCGAGCTGCTGAAAATGGCCCGCGAGGCTGGCGTGCCGCGCTTCGTCTACACCTCGAGCGTAGCCACCATGCACTTTCGCACCGATGGCCTGGTCATCAACGAGGACACTCCGGTTTCGCTGCGCGACATGGTCGGCCATTACAAGCGCTCGAAGTTCATGGCCGAGCAGCACGCGATCGCCGCAGCCAAAGACGGCCAACACGTCATCATCCTCAACCCCACCACGCCCATCGGCCCCAACGACGCCAAGCCCACGCCAACTGGCCGCATCTTTGTGGACTTTCTCAAGGGCAAATTCCCCGCCTACATGGACACCGGGCTCAACCTGGTGGATGTCGCCGAGGTGGCCCGCACCCACGTGGCGGCTCTAACCAAGGGCACGCCCGGTCACCGTTATATCCTCGGCGGCGAAAACCTCACCCTCAAGCAGATTCTCGACAAGATGTCCGCGATCACCGGCATTCCATCACCCACGGTGAAAATTCCCTTTGCCGTCGCGGCAACCTATGCCTTCTTCGAGGAGTGGATCACAGGCCGCATCCGCGGACGCGAACCCCGCGCAACACTGGAAGAGGTCCGCATGGGCCGCAAGAAAATGTTCGCCTCAAGCGCTCACGCACAGCAGGAACTCGGATTCCGCATCATGCCCATCTACCCCGCCATGCGCGCCGCCATCGAATGGTTCCGCGCCAACGGCTACGCGCCTTAGAAATAGTCCTTGAGATGGTTCGTCTGAATACCGGAGCCGCAATGAAGGGTACCGGCTTCAACCCGTACACTGACATCAGATTGAAAGATACGGCCTTCACAGGCTGCGGAAAAACTCCATCTCTGAGGCTTTGTAACAGTCATCCACCGGCTTTGCCGACCCACGAGGGAATGAAACTGCGCCGATCCCTGCTGCCCGCTAACTTGCCAACTCGCCAACCCCGCGTTAGCGGGGGCTAACTCGCTGCTTTTGTTCAAAGACTTTCTTCTCACTTACCATTTGGATTGTTCAACTCACACATCAACTTGAACCCAGTTTCTTTTTAGGGCACGACTTCTAGCCTGTCCTGAGCGCAGCCGAAGGATGCCGATAAAGCCAATGAAATCGATGGGCTTTAGCCCCTGCGGGATGCCATTTGGACCAATTCCTCTGGAATCATGCCTTTTTCCGCAGCCTCTTCAGGCCCCTGAATAATCGCCTACATTGGGCGGCCTTTAGGCCCGGGCTGTGGCCGGCCAAACAGGAAGATCTGAAAGGGATCGATTGGCAATGCCCAACAACCGAGTCGCCATCATCGCCGCACTGCCCGGTGAGTTGAAGCCACTAGTACGCGGTTGGCAAAGGGAATCCCGCAACGGCGTCCATCTGTGGCGCTGGACCCACGATGAAGGTGAATGGCTGGCTGGCTGTGCCGGCGCTGGCCTCGATGCGGCGACACGGGCCTTTGCAGAAATCGAAAAGCACGGCCCTCTCAACATCGCGATCTCCATCGGTTGGGCCGGAGCTTTGCAGAAGCGATTTGCCGCCGGAAAAGCCTTCGCAATTTCCTCAATCCTTGACGCCAAGACAGGCGAGCATTTCAAAACGGCTGGCGAAGAGGACGGATGCATGCTGGTAACCAGTCCCAAAGTGGCCGACGAGGCGGAGAAACGCCGCCTCGCCGCCACTTACCAGGCTGGCCTTGTCGATATGGAAGCCGCCGCCATCGCCCGCCTATCCCAGATGCGAGGCATCCCTTTTTACTGTGTAAAAGGAGTCAGCGACAGCCTTAAAGACAAATTGCCCGATTTCAATCGGTTCATTTCCAAGCATGGGCAGTTTAAACTAAGTCAGTTCGTCTTTTTCGCACTTCTCCACCCCCGGTACTGGCGATCATTGATTCGAATGGGCGAAAATAGTAAAAGGGCTGCCCAAAGTATCGCGGAGTCTCTGCTCAACTTTCTGGATCCGAAAGGAGAAATAAGGAAGCGGAATGGCTACCCAAATTTCAAATATCGAAACCCAAATCAAAAACGAAATTCCCGCTGACATGAAAGCCGTGGTGTATCGCGGCATCAACGACATGCGCGTCGAGACGGTGCCGGTTCCTGCCATCGGACCTGGCGAAATACTGGTGAAAGTTGCCTCCTGCGGCGTCTGCGGAACAGACCTCAAGAAGATTCACACTGGCAGCCACTCCGCCCCGCGCATCTTTGGTCATGAGATGGCCGGGACCATCGTTGCCGCCGGCAATACCGTTACGCGCTTTGCCGTGGGAGAACGGGTGGTGGTTCACCATCACGTTCCCTGCGGAGAATGCTACTTCTGCCGCAAGGGGACCCCGACCCAGTGCTCGCTCTACAAGAAAGTCGGGGTAACCGCCGGTTTTGAGCCTTCGGGCGGCGGCTTCGCCGAGTACATTCGCGTGATGGACTGGATCGTAGCCAGTCGCGGCGTGGTGCGGATTCCCGACGCCGTGCCATTCGAGCAGGCGGCCTTTTTGGAGCCCGTCAACACCGTTTTGAAAGGGGTCAAGCTACTTAATCTTGCCCCCGACGACACCGTCCTGGTGATTGGCCAGGGACCAATCGGCCTCATGCACGCGGTGTTGGCGCGCCGCACCGGGGCCCGGGTCCTTACTTCGGATCTCTATCCTGAGCGCCACGCCATAGCCGCAAAGTACGGGCTGAATGATCCGATCCACGCCGGAACAGAGAACGTGGTCGAGAGGGTAATGCAGAAAACCGATGGGCGCGGCGCAGACGCTGTAATCCTTGCGGTGGGGGGCAATGCACTGATCAAGGCCGCAATTTCAGCAGCGCGTTGCGGCGGCAAAGTCATGCTCTTCGCGCAGACCCAATACGGCGAGGCGACCTTCGACCCCGGGGTAGTGTGCATGGACGAGAAGACTCTGCTCGGCTCCTACTCCTCATCTTTCGCAATCCTGGACGAAGTAACAAGCCTCGTCTTCGATGGCTATCGCAACGGATTCGACCTGACACAACTGATCTCCCACCGTTTTTCCTTGGAAGACGCGGTTGAGGCGATTGAGGTCGCTTCGCAGCCCAAGGCAGACTCAATGAAGATTATGATTGAGCCTGTCCTTGGCCTGGGAG
Organism: Acidobacteriaceae bacterium; assembly: GCA_003151985.1. Classification (GTDB taxonomy): domain Bacteria; phylum Acidobacteriota; class Terriglobia; order Terriglobales; family Acidobacteriaceae; genus Telmatobacter. Next base: position 5,874 of record PLZC01000066.1, on the reverse strand, counting down.
CCGGATTGGGAGGGACTTGATGGCTACAACCATGAAGGCCGCAATCCTCCACGGACGGGAAGATATTCGCATCGAACGGGTGCCAATACCCGAGGCCGCGCCAGGTGAATTGATTGTCAGCGTTGGTGCTGCGCTCACCTGCGGGACAGATCTGAAGGTATTTCGCCGCGGTTACCATGCCCGCATGATTGTGCCTCCGGCGCTATTTGGCCACGAGTTGGCCGGCACCGTTGTCGAGGCCGGCGAAGGCGTGGATGGCTTTGCCACCGGCGACCGCGTCGTAGCGCTCAACTCCGCGCCCTGCGGCGAATGCTATTTCTGCACACGCGGGCAGGAGAACCTCTGCGACGATCTGCTCTTTAACAACGGCGCCTATGCGGAGTTCATCCGCATCCCCGCCCGCATTGTGGCCAAAAATACGCTCCACGTCCCCGACCATGTGCCGCTGGAACATGCTGCGCTCACCGAGCCTTTGGCCTGCGCGGTGCATGGCTTTCAAGACTCGCGCCCGCATCAGGGTGATAGGGTAGCCGTCATTGGCGGCGGCCCGTTGGGGCTCATGATCCTGCATGTTGCAGCCCTCGCCGGCTGCGAAGTGACCGCCATCGTCAAGCACGAAGGGCAAATGGACGCGGCGCGGCAGTTGGGCGCAGCGCATGTGGTGCATACCAACAGCATTCGCACCGCAATTCGCGAGACACGGGCGCTTACGCCGAAAAATCAGGGCGTCGACCTTGCCATTGAAGCGGTGGGCGCGCCGGAAGCGTGGCAAGAGGCAGTCGAGCTGGTGCGCAAGGGTGGAACGGTCAACTTCTTTGGCGGCTGCGCCGTGGGAACCCACGTCACCTTGGACACCAACCGCATCCACTACAGCGACATCACGCTTCGGGCCACGTTCCATCACACGCCGGCCATGTGCCGCAAAGCGCTCGAACTGATCGCCGGCGGCCGCTTTCAGGCGCGCGCCTTTATCACCGGCCACGCGCACCTCTATGAACTCAACCGCGTCTTTGAAAAGCTGATGAAGCGCAGCAGCGAAATCAAGACCGCCATTGTGCCTTGAGGCCAACCAATGACCCCGGCAACTGTTCAATCGAACGATGAAGCGGAGCTGCTAGCCCGTGGATGGGCCGCTCTGCCGCCCTCCTACCGCATCCCAGACGTCGCGCCCACCGTTGCTGAAGCCCGTGCCTGGTGCAAGCGGCTGGCCGAGTCGCATTATGAGAATTTCCACGTCGCGTCGTGGTTCTTGCCCCAGCTCCTTCGCCCCCATTTCTACGCGATCTACGCCTACTGCCGCGTCTCCGACGACCTGGGTGACGAAGTGGGCAACACGGCTCAAGCCATGGCGCTTCTCGATCTATGGGGCCGCGAGCTGGACGCGTGCTACGAAGGACACGCACGCCATCCCGTTTTTGTGGCCCTTGGCGAAACCATTCGCACCTGCGCCATTCCCAAGCAGCCTTTCGCCGACCTGCTCACCGCCTTTCGTCAGGATCAGACCGTTACCCGCTTCGCCACCATGCAGGACGTGCTGAGCTACTGCCATTACTCCGCAAATCCTGTTGGCCGCCTCGTGCTCTATGCCTGCGGCGAGCAAAGCGAAGAGAAATTTCGCCTCGCCGATGCCACCTGCTCCGCGTTGCAACTGGCCAACTTCTGGCAGGATGTACGCGTGGACTTTGCCAAGGACCGTGTCTACATTCCCCAAGCAGATATGCAGCGATTTGGCGTTACCGACGAGACCATTGCCGCCGGCGTTGCAACGCCCGAGTTTCGCGCCCTGCTGCGTTATGAAGTGGATTATGCGCGCTCACTCTTCGAGCAAGGCCTCCCGCTCATCGGCATGGTTAACCGCGAACTGGCGTTGGACCTGGACCTGTTCAGCCGCGGCGGCCTGGAAATTTTGCACGCCATTGAACAGCGCGACTTCGACGTGCTGAGCGCTCGGCCCTCCATTTCGAAGAGTAGCAAGCTCGAACTGGCGTTTCGTGCCGTCATCGGCAAGATGCTGCCCAAACTGCGCCTCGGCAGAGGCAGGCAATCGACAGGAAAGACCGCTTGACGCAAGATCCAAAACTGAACGCGGCTTATGCCCTGTGCCGGGCGATTGCAAAACGCGAAGCCAAGAACTTTTTTTACGCGTTCATCGCCTTGCCCGTAGCGCGGCGCAACGCCATCTGTGCCATTTATGCCTTCATGCGAAAGGCTGACGACCTGGCCGACGACGAAACTCTGTCGCGCGAAGAACGCCGCCGCCGCCTGGATGCGTGGCTTGCAAACTGGCGGCGTGCCTGCCACGGAGGCGACTCCTCAGATCTGGTTTTTGTTGCTGTGCGCGACGCAATCGAACGATTCTCCATACCGCTCAGCCTCCTGGACGAGTTGGTGGCCGGCACGACAATGGATCTTGAACCGGCCGCGAGCAATGCCCCAGACACCTACGCCACTTTTGCCGACGTCTATCGCTATTGCTACCTGGTAGCTTCAGTCGTTGGGCTGGTCTGCATTCGCATCTTCGGTTACCAGGACAGCCGCGCGGAAAAATTGGCGGAGGAAACGGGCATTGCCTTTCAATTGACGAATATTCTGCGCGACGTAGCCGAAGATGCCGAGCGGAACCGCATCTATCTGCCGCTGGAAGATCTGGCCGCCCACGGAGTCTCTGTGAATTCGTTGCTGCATCGCGTTCCCGGTACCCCTCCAACGGCCAACGAGCGCGCTTTGCTTGAAGCCATTGCCCAGCGGGCGGAAGTCTACTATCAATCCGGGTGGCAATTGATGCCGCTCATCGACCGCGAAAGCAGGCCCGCGTTGTGGGTACTGGTTTCCATCTATCACGCTCTGCTCAAGCGCATCCGCCGTGCAAACTACGACGTATTTTCCCGCCGCGCCACCGTGCCGTTGCCGCAAAAGCTCTGGATTCTCGCGGTAGGACTAACGCGCATGGGTTTGGCGCGGCTTTCAGGTTGATGCGAAGGAGGGAAGGCGGAGGGAGCAGGGGCCTTCAGGCTGCGGAAAAACTCGATATCAAGGACGGAACTTGTTCGCTTTGAAAGGGCACGACTTCTAGCCTGTCCTGAGCGCAGCCGAAGGATGCCGATAAGATCAATAGAATCAACAGGGCTTTAGCCCCTGAGGGAAGTCTTTCGGGAATTGTTATGCCACACAGCCTTTTTCAGCAGCCTCTTCAGGCCCCTGAATGCGCCGATTTTGGGTGGCCTTTAGCCCCGGGCTTTGCACTGCGATTGCTGTGAACGAATGTTGGACCATTTGAATCAAGAATCGAAAAATACCGTCACCGTCATTGGCGCCGGCGTAGCCGGCATGAGCGCCGCCTGCGCGCTCGCCGAGGCGGGCCTTCGTGTCCAACTGGCTGAACGCCGCGGCTACCTCGGCGGACGCGCCTCTTCATACCTGCATCCGGGCGTAAATGAAGTCATCGACAACTGCCAGCATGTGCTCTTTGGCTGTTGCACGAACCTCATCGGCTTTTATCGCCGCATCGGCGTAGCGGACCGCATCCACTGGACCACCGAAATGACCATGATCGAGCCGGGTGGCCATCGCTCGTCACTTGGGCCCTCGTGGCTCCCGGCCCCGTTGCATGGAATGCCGAAGCTTCTCTTCGCTCACGCCTTTTCTGTCGCTGATAAAATCGCCTTGGCCCGGGCCTTCAGTGCTCTCATGCAGCCGGTCCCCGCAGACTCGACCGAGACCCTGGGCGCGTGGCTCAAGCGCCACAGCCAGACACCCGGTGCGCTAAATCATTTCTGGCGCCTCGTAATCGCCAGCGCGCTCAACGCCGACATCGACTCCATCGCATTACAGTACGCAGCCAAAGTGATCCGCGAGCTGTTCATGAACTCCGCCGAAGCCGGCAGCATGGGGATGAGCACCGTTCCGCTAAGCGAGCTCTACGCAGGCGCACAGGCGTTCCTTGAGCAGCGCGGCTCCAGTATCCTGTTGAATACGAATGTGGATTCAGCCAAGTGGGACGAGGAGTCCTCACAATGGACACTCGGCACCAGGGCGGACGATTTAACGTCGGATTTCGTGGTTCTAGCCCTGCCTTTCGAGGCCACGGCCAAGCTATTGCCGAGGATGCCGCCCGCCGAGGGCGCCGATCTCCTTGCGCGCCAACTCGAACGCCACGAGAACTGGCCCATCTGCAGCGTTCACCTGTGGTTTGACCGTGAAATCACCGACCTCGACCACGCCGTGCTTCTCGATCGCGAGATCCACTGGCTCTATAACAAGAGCCGCCTGCAACCATGGCGAAAGCTCACCGGAAGCTATGTGGAACTGGTGATAAGCGCATCGCGCGCCTTCGCCGCCCTCACCCGAGAGCAAGCGATTGAACTTGCTGTGAAGGAACTGGGCGAGTTCTTTCCCGCAGTCCGCGAAGCGCACCTTGAAAAGGCTGCCCTGATAAAAGAGATGCGCGCCACCTTCGCAGTGCCCCCAGGCATCGACGCGTCGCGCCCAACCGCACTTTCGCCCTGGCCCAACTGCTTCCTGGCTGGCGACTGGACTGCGACCGGCTGGCCATCGACGATGGAAAGCGGCGCTCGTTCCGGCCACCTCGCCGCCGAGGCCATCTGCGAAAGCATCGGAGAAGCGCGTTCTATCCTGAATCCCGACTTGAGACCGCGTGGGCTGATGCGCCTTCTCGCATGACGCAGAAGAGGTGCGTATACATGGCACGTCGCTGTCACAGTAAGTGCTTCGAAATTCGCTTGACATCGTTCAACTCCACTTGCTTGACTCTCACTTACGGGCGCGGCGCATTGCGTCTGAATTCCGATCTTCCCCGGAGGTAACACATGAGAAACGTTCTGCTTGCATCCGCTTTGGCGGTTCTGCCCGCTCTGTCAGCTTTTGCCGCGGATAATCCCTGGAACGGAACCTGGAAACTCGATCTTGCGAAAAGCAAGTTCACAGGCGATACCATCACTTACTCGAAGCTGGAGAATGGTCGATTCCACTTCACCGACGGGAGCGCCGAGAGCTACGACTTTGGAACCGATGGAAAGGAATACCAAGCCTACTTTGGCTACAAGACCACTTGGACCCCGGCCGGCGACAATGCATGGGATTCGGTTGTGAAGTTCAATGGCACCGTAGTTAACAATGTGCACCGCCAGATATCGTCCAATGGGAAAACCCTGACCGTCACCAGTAAAGGCACCAAGCCTGACGGTTCCTCCTTCAACGATGAATACACCTATACGCGCCTTACAGGAACTACCAGTCTGGTCGGAAAGTGGAAGTCCACCAAAGTGAACATTTCTGCCTCCGACACGTTCGTTGTGTCCTCGCCTTCTGATGGCGTCCTGCGCTGGGAATTTCCGGAGTATAAACAGACCGTGGAAGGGAAATCGGATGGTTCCGACCTGCCGGCGACCGGCCCCACGACACCTGCCGGCACAACAGTGGCAATCAAGATTCTCTCGCTCAAGAAGCTGGCCTACACGGTGAAGATTTCCGGAAAACCCGTCAGTATTGCGACTCAAACGCTTTCCGCAGATGGCAAGACCTTGACGGATGTATCCTGGAGCCCCGGCAAGGAGTCGGAGAAGGCAACCGCGGTGTACACAAAGAAGTGATTTGCTGGGAATTCAAAAGGACCGAGTTGCAAGACACGCGGACTTCGCTCAACTTTCCAATTCACTTCTTCAATGCGCCAAAAAATAAACCCCAATGCAAACCAGAACAGCCGCCGTCCATCTGCGCCGGTCTACGTTCTCTTTGAGAAAGAGCTTGGCGGCTATCGCATTCGTCACCAGCGTTAGCGACGCCGAGGCCGGGGCAACCAGGCTCAGATTTAAATGATTCAGCGCCAGCAACAGCGCAAAGAAGGCCAGCGCCAGA